>DATKNZ010000470.1:0-15371 GCA_035541055.1 Candidatus Acidiferrum sp.
TTGCGGGTCGGCGGTTGGACGATGCCCGGCCAGGCTGCCGGCTGGAGGGCGTCCCGCTCCTTCTTCTTCTCGAGGTAATAGGAGTAGTTCCCCGGTTGGACGAAGATGCCGCTCTCCTCAAAGGCCACGATCTGGTCGCAAATCCGGTCCAGGAAATATCGGTCATGGCTCACGACCAGCACGGTGCCATCGAAATCCGCCAGGGCTTCTTCCAACATGCGCAGGCTGGGCAAATCCAGATCGTTGGTGGGCTCATCCAACACGAGCACGTTGCCGCCGCGCCGGAGCACTTTGGCCAGCATCAGCCGCGCGCGCTCGCCGCCCGAGAGCTGCCCGACCGGCTCGTTCACGCGCTCATCGGAGAACAGAAACCGGCGCAGGTACGACCGCGCGTTCAGGTGTTGCTCGCCGAAGAGGACCGTCTCATTGCCTTCCGCGATCTCCTCCAGGACTGTGCCGGCGCCGTTGAGCTGCATGCGGGCCTGGTCAATGTAATTGAAGGCCACGCGCGTGCCGATCTTGATCCTGCCCTCGTCTGGCGGGCGTTCGCCCAGGCAAATGCGCAACAGCGTGGTCTTGCCCACCCCGTTTCGGCCGACGACCCCGGTGCATTGGGCCGGCTTGAGCGAGAGCGTCAGGCCGCGGAAGAGCCAGCGTTCCCGCTCGCCTTGGCCGACCTTGGCCCCGGCGCCGCTCAATTGGATGGCGTGGTTGCCGAGGGCAGGCGGCGGCGGGATGAGCAGGTCCATCTCCCGTTCTTCGGGTGGGGCTTCGAGGCCTTTTACCTGGTAGAAGCTTTGCAGCCTGTGCCGGGGCTTGGAGCGCTGGGCGCGGACGCCGGCACGGACCCAGTCGAGTTCCTCCCGCAGGAACCGCTGCCGGCGCCGCTCGGCCTGTTCGGCGATTTGCTGCCGGATGGCCCTGGACTCCAGGTAGGCCGTGTAATTGCCCGGATGCGAAAAGCACCGTCCATCCGCCAGCTCAATGATCCGCGTGGCGATCACATCCAGGAAGTAGCGGTCGTGCGTGACAAAGATCACGGCGCCGGGGAATTGGCGCAGGAACTCCTCCAGCCACAGAATGGACTCGGCATCCAGGTGGTTGGTGGGCTCGTCCAGGAGGAGCAGGTCCGGTCGGGCCGCCAGGGCGCGGCAGAGCGCCACACGCCGTTTCTCTCCGCCGGAGAGCGGCCCTACCAGCGTATCCAGCGGCGGCGCGGCCAGGGCCGACGCCGTGGCATTGATGCGGACCTGCAGTTTCCAGCCGTCCGCGCTCTCAATCTGGTTCAGCAGGACAGCCAGCTCGCCGTCCGTGCCGTGTCCCGATTCATAGCGCCGCAGCCATTCCATCAGGTCGGCGGCTCCGGCTTCGATGTTCTGGCGCACGGTGAGGTGGTCCGCCAGTTCGAACTCCTGGGGCAGATAGCCGATGCGCAAACCCCGGCGCCGCGCCACCTCGCCGGCGTCCGGGCTTTGATGGCCGGCCAACAGGCGCAACAGGCTGGTCTTGCCGCAGCCGTTTCGGCCCAGCAGCCCCACCTTCTCACCCGGAGCGACCGACAGGGTAACGGCCTCCAGCAACCGCTGATGGCCGTAGGCCAGTGCGAGGTCGTTGGCCGTCAATAAAGCGGGGCCGGTAACGGTCATGCGTGAAAAGGCAGCCAAGCTTGCGGGAGTGCGGCAGCGTATCAAAGGAAAATGCGCCACCGCTCGCACGGGGGGAGGTAGGGCGCGCACTCCGCTGCGCGCCGTCTTTGGCCCTCGGCGGCGCGCAGCGGAGTGAGCGCCCTACCAGGGGCTCACCCAGAGCTAACCACACCCCGCACGATCTCCGCAGAATCTCCTCTGCTTTTTGCCCCCAGCACGCTAGGTTCTGCCGTGGAGCAGCACCTGTTTCCATGACGACCAAGCTATTTTCCGAACTGGGGCTTTCAGCCGAGCTGCTGAAAGCCATTGATAAGCTCGGCTTCGAGCAGGCAGCACCGATCCAAGCCGAGGCCATCCCGGTATTGCTGCAAGGCAAGGACGCCGTCGGCCAGTCGCAGACCGGCTCTGGCAAGACCGTTGCCTTCTCCGCGCCGGCCATCGAGAAGGTCGTCGTCGAGGAGCGCACCACGCAGGTGCTGATCCTGTGTCCGACGCGGGAACTGGCGGTGCAGGTGGCGGAGGAGGTCCACAAGCTGGCCCTGTTCAAGCGCGGCCTGCACGCGTTGCCCATCTACGGCGGCCAATCCTACGACCGCCAGCTTTTCGGGCTGCGCCAGGGCGCGCACATCGTCATCGGCACCCCGGGCCGGATTATGGACCACATGCGCCGGGGCACCCTGCGGCTCGACCGGGTCAAAATGGTCGTGCTCGACGAGGTGGACGTCATGCTCAACATGGGCTTTCGCGACGACATTGAGCTCATCCTCCAGGGGACGCCCAAGGAGCGGCAGACGGTCTTCTTCTCGGCGACTGTGCCGCGCCCCATCCGGGAGCTTATCGAGAAATACTCGCGCGAGCCGCAGAGCATTCGCATCGAGCAGAAGGCGATGACGGTGCCGACCGTGGAACAGGCCTACTACGAAGTGGACCGGCGCTTCAAGGTGGATTTGCTGACGCGCCTGATTGACATCCACGACTTCAAGCTGGGCATCATCTTCTGCAACACCCGCCGCATGGTGGACGACCTGGTGGAGCACCTGAACGCGCAGGGCTACTCCGCCGACCGCCTGCATGGCGAAATGACCCAGAACATGCGTGACCGGGTGATGAACCGCTTCCGCCGGTCGGAGTTGGAGTTCCTGGTGGCCACCGACGTGGCCGCCCGGGGCATCGATGTGGAGAACATTGAGGTCATCTTCAACTACGACCTGCCCTACGACGGGGAGGATTACGTGCATCGCATTGGGCGCACCGGCCGCCAGGGGCGCAACGGGCAGGCAATCTCCTTCGCCGCGGGGCGCGAGGTGTTCCAGATCCGCGCCATCGAGCGCTATGTGGGCACGAGGATTCACCGCGCCACGCCCCCGACCGCGGACCAGGTGGAAGAGGCGCGCGCCAATGTCGTGCTCGACAAAGTTCGTGCCACGCTGAAGAGCGGCGAGTATAAGCGGCAGGATCAACTCATCGAGCGCCTGCTCGAAGAGGGCTTCAGCTCGACTGATGTCGCCTCCGCGCTGCTCCACCATTTGCAGGGTGGAGAAAGCGCGCCCGCGGCCAAGGCCCCGCGCGAGCAGGCGGCGCGACCGAGCTACGAAAGGCCCGTTCATCCGGCCCGGCGAGAACGTTACGGCTCCCGTGAGGAGCCCTTCCGTCGGCGGGAGCGTCCTCCAGAGCCCCGGCGGCACGGGATGGCCGGACCTCGTGCGGGAAATGAGAGCCCCGGAACGCTCGCGCCTTCGCCTCAAGCAACCGCGCCCATTCGCGATGACGCTCCCCGTCACGCCAAGCCCGCTCCGGTTCACCCGCCGCACCCGCCGAAGACCGCGCGCGGAACGACGGAGGGGCAGACGTGCCTTCACATTAACGTCGGCACGGAAATGGGCGTTTCCGAGGGCGATGTCGTGGGCACGATCCTCGGCGAGACGGGTCTGCCCCGGACAGTGGTGGGCGCCGTGGATGTCAGGGAGCGGCATCTCTTTGTCTATGTAGCCTCCGAACACGCCAACAGCATCCTCTCCAAGCTGAACCGCACCCAAATCAAGGGCCGCAAAGCCAAGGCGAAAGTGGCGTAACGAAGAGGCGAGGCCTCTGAACACTATGAGGCAGGCGCTATCAAGAGAGACTTGGCCGTCTTGAGGAGGGCGAGGGCTGACCGCCTCAGAGCTTGCCCAGCGGTTGGGCGAGGGTCGCTATGAATGCCTGCGCGCGCCTGCCACCCTCCGCCACTTCCTCCCGTGTCATGCCCAGCGCCACATACTCGCAGGCCCCCTCCGCCCCACGATAGCCCTGGCCCGCAGCCAGGCTCACCCATTTCAAAGCCTCAATGCGTGCCTCCGGCAACTCTTCCACCCGGGCATGGCGGCAGGCCAGATGGCGCTGCACTCCGAGGTTGTATTGGGCGCCGGCGTCGCCCGCCTCTGCCGCTCGGGTCATCCACAGCAGCGATTTTGCTTCGTCCCGCAATACTCCCTGCCCTTGGGCATACATGATCGCGAGATTGAACTGCGCCAGAGCGTGGTTCTGCTCGGCGGCCTGGCCGTAGCATTGCGCGGCTTGCGCATAGTCCTGGGCCTGCCCCTGCCCGGTGGCAAACCCAAAACCTCGCAGGAATAGCGCCTCGGCCTCTGCCGAAGGGCCTTTGGATGGGCTGGTGGCCGCAGAAGCCGTTTCAGGTTGGCGAATCCACCGGCGCCAGAAGGATAGTGCCATGATCAGTATATTAAACAGTCTGAATAATCAGACAACAATTATTTAGGTCTGCTCAAACTTTGCCCGCCCCGGCGCGGGCTTGGGCTGTACCCCCTGGCTCGTCACGAACGCCTGAGGGGACCTGACTGCGGTCTTTCCCCAGCTTGACCTCCTGGAGATCATTGGCCAAGGCGCATGGGTTTTCTCTCGCTTCAAACCGCGCGTTGAGGGAACCTGTGGCCGGCCTCGATTGGAAAGACCATGAACGCACAAGACCCCAACGCCACCATGGCGGTGTACCTCGACTTGGAGAACATCGCCATCGGCGCTCAGGAAGCCCATTATCCGACCTTCAGCATCCAGAAGGTGCTCGAACGGCTGCTGCTCAAAGGGCACATCGTCGTCAAGAAAGCCTACTGCGACTTCGAGCGCTACAAGGCGTTCAAACGCGACCTGCACGAGGCCGCCTTCGAACTCATCGAGATTCCCCACATAAGGCAGTCCGGCAAGAACTCGGCCGACATCCGGATGGTGGTGGATGCGCTGGACCTGTGCTACACGAAAGGCCACGTGGGCACCTTTGTCATTATCAGCGGCGACTCGGACTTCTCACCGCTGGTGAGCAAGCTGCGCGAGAATGCCAAGAAGGTCATCGGCGTCGGGGTGAAGAATTCCACCTCCGACCTGTTTATCGGGAACTGCGACGAATTCATTTACTACGACGACCTGGTGCGGGGGGAGCCATCCCGGGCGCGGCGGCGCATGGCGACGAGCGCCCCGGCGGCCAAGCCGGCGGAAGGCGAGAACGAGGGACCTTCGTTGGAAAAGGCCTTTGACTTGGTAGTGGAAACGCTGGAAGCCGTCGCCCAGGAGCGCGAGGCGGACGAGCCGATCTGGGGTTCGATGATCAAGCAGGCGATCAAGCGCCTCAACCCGGGTTTCAACGAGCGCGCTTACGGGTTCCGTTCCTTCAATGACATGCTCCTGGAAGCGCAGAAGCGCGGCCTGCTGAAGCTGGAGAAGGACGAGAAGTCTGGCGGCTACCGGGTTCAAGCGGCGTCCGAATGAGGCGGTGGGCCTGCCGGGGTCGCTGGCGGCGGCGCCGAGGTGGCTAAGGCTTTCCGGGACGGAGGGCGGCGCCGTGGAACCTTACCATGTGGATGTGCTGGCGCTTAGGGTCAACCGGGCAGCCGCAGATTGGGCAAGGCACCATGCCGGCCGATTGTGGAATCGGTTGCTCCAGCAAGGGCTCGGTTCTTCGCTTGCTGCTGCCCCGGACTTTATGCCCGGCGTTCTGGCCTTTCGGGCCGGTCCGGCCCGGCGAGCGCCGTCCGCGTTGCCCCGAATTGAAGGCGGGGGGCCACCCGTCAGTCATCAGCGTGCCTCGCCTTCAACATGGCGGCGAACCGGGCCGCTTTCTCTTTGCGGCGCCGCATGGCGCTGGGCTTCTCAAAGCGCCGGCGCCTCCGGAACTGCTGCAAGGTTTGCTCGCGGTCCAGCCGCTTCTTGAGCCGGCGGAGGGCTTTCTCCACCGGTTCACCTTTTTTGACTCTTATCTCCGTCATAGTTGAGCGCCCGGCTGCAAGGGCGGCTGCGGCACGGGTTGGCCGTAGATCTTCCGCAGGCCGTCGGCATTGTAGCTGCGAGTAGCCCCTTCCCGTGAGCGGATTTTCAAGGAGCGGCCGACCAAAGCAACCACGACCCCGGCAAAGCCGTGGAGATCAACGAACACACCGCGGGCGCAGCCCGGAAACTGAGGGCGTTGAATCAGCGATTCAATCGGCACCAGCGGACCGTGGAAGTTGGGTTTCACGATGGCCTCCAGTCTTGGTTGAGGTTGAGAGGCTGGCGGACTGGGCGGCGCGGGCTCGGCAGGCGATTCTACCGGGGCGAGGCGGGGTCCATAGAGCCGCCGCAGGGCGTGGAAGTTGTAACTGACCGTGTTGCCCTCGGCGGAGCGGACCTTGATCGAGTTTTTGGCGACTCCCGTAATGACGCCAATGTAGCCTCTGATATCAACGTTCTTGCCCACGGCGCTATTAGGGAAATCAGGATCAGTCAGGAGTTCGGAAATAAGCTGAGCGGGAAGATTCGCTTGGAGTTCGGGCATAAGATCCTCGAGCGGCTCAGCCCCGGTAGTGCTGGAACATGCCGGCCAATAAGATCACCTCGGGATGGGCCGCCGCCACCTTCGGCAGGATGAGGCGGATGCGGGAGCGATAGCTGGCGAGCTTTTCGCGCAGCGGACGCAGGTTGTCTATCTTGTCCCACTGAAGCTTCTTGAGGTCCAGCACCAGGCCGCTCTGGCTCCGCGCCAGGGAATCGCGAAGGCGCTGGCTCAGGCCTTCGGCCTGCGCGGACGAAAGCGCCCCCTCCAGCCGCACCCATACCTGTTTCTTCGCATGCTGCAAATCCACCTGGACGGAGAGCCCAGGCATCGAGTACTTGCGGCGGAGTTCCTCCCAGAGCTCGAACCCGGCCCAACGCTCGCTCGGCAGCCGATAGGTCGTTCGCGTCAACTTGGGATGCTGGAACAGGTTCAGCTTCAGCGTCGCACCGGTCCAAAGGGCTGCGCCCACGCCGAGCCAGGATTTAAGCCGTTCGCGCAGCGTTGGACCCCCCAGCACGGCGTGGACGCGCCGTTCCAGACAGCCGATCCGATGGCGGATGACTCTATTGGGGCCGAGCAGCCTTCCCGCGAGAAACGACGGGTAAGCCGCTCGCAAATCCGTGGCGAAGTACTCGGCCTTCTGACGCAGCCGGGGATTCGGTGAGCTGCTGAGTTTCCGGCAGCCGAGCAGTCTGGTTTCCAGAACCCGGAAGATGCTGGGTCCGAGCCGCTGGAAGTCTTCCTCGAAACATTGCCGCTGGAGGCCCTCGACCGCTTTCGGCGAGAGCGTCGGGTGCTTGATCATCGTCGTGAACCCGTCGGCTCGCCGGTAAAACAAGTCCTTGTCGTGGGTGTACACGTCCTGCAGCAGGTTTTCTTTAATCACACGCTCGTGAAAAGGTGTGCCGGGGACAGGCCCGTAGATCAGGAACTGCGCCAGCGCGGGCTTGAGTTGCATGAGTCCGTCCAACTCCTGCGCTACCACTTCCGGAGCCTGGTAGTCAAAACCAACGATCATCGAAGCCAGCACGGTGATGCCATGAGCGCGGAGTTCGGGGAAAAGTTCCTCCGCCGCCCGGCCTTGTTGTTTGGCGTAGCCCGAGCGTGTCCCCTCATAGCCGATCCAGAAGCCGTCTATCCCCATCTCCAGGATCTCCTCGACCGAATACTGGCTGATGGCTTTGACGCTGGAGAACACAAAGATGGAGAGCGTTTTGCCGCTCTTGAGGACGCAATCACGAAACTCCATTGCCCGCTTCCGGTTGAGCAGGAAATCCTCATCTATGATCGAGAAGACCATGTTGGGGTCCTGCTCGAGGTAACGCTCCATGACGGCGAAGATATCTTTGCCTTCGGGCAGCAGTTTGATGTGTTTCCGGGAGAAGAAGTGCGAGGTGCAGCAAAAATCGCAACCATTGGGGCAGCCCAGGCCGGCGAAGATCATTCCGGTCGCGGACACCTCCTGGCCAAAGACTTTGAGCTTGCTCACGATCAGCGGGTGGCTGTAGGGCATGGGGATTTCCGGCTCGCCCAGCAATCGCCGCATGTAGGCCACGCCTTCCTCGCGGCAGATGTAATCGGCGTAGGGTCGAATTACCTCGTCCTTCAGGACCGTCCCGTAGCCGCCCAGGATGATTTTGCTCTGGGGCGCGTATTGCCGGATGAGGGCGACGGTCTCCTTCATCTTGTGCATGACCGCCATCACGAAGCAGACCCCCACGTATTCGTAGCCCTTGCGCAGTTCCCGGATCAACTCGCGCTTGGATGGGTACTGCAGCACGACCGTCGGGGCGTCGAGGTTCTCGGCGATATAGTCCAGCGAGAATTGAACATGGACCGCGCGCGGGCTGAAAAGGCCCTGCGCGCGCGTGACCTGCCGCTGCAGCAGTTCATAGCCCACGGAAGGCGCGTCACCGTGCCTAGGGCCTAAGGGACGGCAGACGCTGGTTAACAAGACTTTCTGACGCATACTAAATTACCATTTGCCGAGGTACTTTGCCGGATGGCGGATCCGGTCAAGCCGTTCGGCTTCGAGCCGGTTCAGGGCGGATCGGTTGCGCCTTTGCTGTAGCACAAACGCGACCGAATGGGGCAATCGCAAGAGCGCTTTAAGAAGGCGGACCCATGTCCGGTAAACGAACTTCAACGCCCGCATACTTGGGCAAGGCGGCTCGCAGTGGGTAAGCATGGCGGTTTCGAGCTGAAAGAGCCAATGCTTTCTTTGTACTCCGGTAATGCCCCGGAGCTATGGAAGCAGGGCCGTATCGTCATGGAAGCGGTCTGCGCCATTGGCCGAAGTTACGGCACCACTTCGGCTGCGCGGATGGAATCCGGCGGGGTGGCACGTGGCTCTGCGGGTGCCCTCTCGGCCATGCTGGCTGGCAGTTCCGGTTGGCGGGTCAGCGTCCTTCGACGAAACGGACTGATCAGCAGCTTCAAAATGTCGCTCGCCTTCATGTGCCGGCCGAACGTGCGCAACAATTTGAAGGTGGCCCAGGGGCGTTTCAGGAGACGGCTGGCAAACAGCAGGGCGTAGCCTTTCATGCGCAAGCGGTTCACCTCGGGCCCGCTCAAGGCGGTTGGGTCAATGTCCGTGCACTTGAACCATTTTTGCCAATCCCGATCGTCGTCAATGATCCCACAGTCCACATATTCCTGCCAGAGCGGGGTCCCGCGATAAGCGCACAAGCGGTTGAAGCCAAAGGTGTCCAACTCCAGCCGCGCCGCGAAGCGAAAGCTGGCCAGGATATCGGCGGCCGTTTCGCCAGGAGAACCCACCACGAAGAAGCCATGGACCCGCGCGATCCCCTGTCGCTTGGCGCTGCAGATCGCGCCCTCCACCTGCGCGAGGGTCTGCCTCTTCTTCAGGCGATCCAACACTTTTTGCGTGCCTGCCTCCACGCCAAATGCCAGGAAGTCGCAGTTGGCCTTGCGCATGAGCCCGAGGTGATCCACCGCGGCGGAATCCACCCGCCCTTCGCAACCCCAGTGAAACTGAAGTTTCCGCTCGATCATGCCGCGGCAAATTGCGCCAATGCGCTCCCGGTTAATCAGGAAGTGGTCATCGGTGAGGTAGATCGAACGATAGCCCAGGTCGTTCAACTCCTGCATTTCTCCCAACACATGTTCCGCCGAGCGGCAGCGCCATTTGCCCTCCGAGATCGAGGGAATGTCGCAATAAATGCAGGAGTAGGGGCAGCCCCTGGAGGTCTGCATCGTGCAGAATTTGTCGAGCGAAAGCACGGCCGGGACATCGAGCGGCAGGGACTCGATATAGTCGATGGGCAGGCTCGAGCGGTCGGGGTAGGGGAATCGGTCCAGATCGCGGAGCGGAGGCCGCGCTGGGTTTTGAACGATTTCCACACCGTTCCGCCACACTAGGCCGGCCACCGAACCTGGGTCGTGGAGGTTCGACAGGTAATCCGGCAGCAACTCCTCACCTTCGCCGACGCCGACGCAATCTATTTGCAGGCAATCGGCCAGGATACGGTCCGCGTTCATCGTGGCAAACGGGCCGCCAACGATAATGGGGATGCCGGGCGCTGCTGATTTGAGGCGCCTGGCCACGCCTTTGGCCGCGGGATACGTGGTAGTGGACAGGAAGGAGAGTCCAATGACCTCGGGAGGCTCTTGTTTCAGCGCTTCCGCCAAATGCTCGGGTTTCATCGCGGGATGGCAGGTGTCGAACATCCGCACCCCGTGCCCTGCCCCGCGAAGGACCGGAGCCAGCGTTTGGATCCCGAGCGGGGGAAACGCCATCACTTTGACGCGCGTGGGATCGTGCGCCGAGCGGTCCAGTTCCTTGGGAAGCAGGCGGCTGAAGTCATCGTCGCCGACATGAATCAGGAAGATATTCATAGGCATTCCGACCCGGTGCCCCACCTCCTTGGCGTTTCGAAAGACGCCTTGCTGTTTGCGCGGCACTGCTTTGCCACTTTTTGCATTATGCAGCCCCCGGTCCCCGCCAGCCAATACCTCCTTCGCATTCAGCCAATAGCTAAATCCTATGGATCGTATTTCGCCTTAACGGATGAGCCACACACCGGGCGCGAAAATGCGAAGGTGTGGCCACGCATCCGGGAGAAGATCGCGTCGGCATTCCTCAGGTCCATAGCCTAAAGCTATTACTGTCCAGAAGCAGCAATCCTCGATGCCGGCTCTGACACCGACTGCGGTATGACGGCTTCGGGAGCAATGGCCAGGGCAAAGCAGCCAATCGCGTTTTCGGCAGCTTTTATGCATCCAAGGGGTAGGGAGTATTCGTGCGCGCCGTAGGTGTGCCGGGCGTGCACGGAGTGACGCGTCCACCACCGCCCCTTCCATGCATACGCGCTGCGTTTTCAGAAACAGCGAAAAAGCGCTGCCATGCCTTGAAGTATTCCGAAAATCGTGGTAGGTTAGGTCCGTGGGTTTAACCTGCCTCTTAGGTGCTGCCAGAGCTAGAGCTTCTCTCTTGACCGGCTGAATTCGGAGCGTGAAGACACCCAATGCTGCTTCAGGCAGCCAAAGCAATTAATGAACATCTTACTGCAAAACAGGAGGAGCCTGAAATATGTGGAGTGGGGAGGTGGATGGACGCCCCAGGCGGAGAGTGCGCGAGTATTTCATTCGGGGCTTGAGGCGATGTTTTACTGCCTCAACAACCATTTCGCTGACATGCAAATCCTAGGAGAGTTTGCCGATGCGCGGATGAATTTCACCGTCCCCGTCACGGACCACCGGGGAGGCTAATCGGCCTGGGATTCAAAGAGGGTCGGACCTGTCCGGCTAGGGCTCCAGGTTCTTGATGCTCAGGTTGAGGCTGTTGCCGCGTATGTCGGCGCGCACGCTGAAATGTGCCGAACTCTCGGTCGCATACCTGAACTGAGTGCTCCCGCACAGGTCAAGTTCACGGCCCTGCTCATCCGTAGCGATGCCGCGCAACAGGTCGTTAATGTGCTCGCTGGTAACCAGTGGGCCGTCGAGGACCCGGACCTTGCCGTGCAGGAGCATCATCGGGGGCCGGCCGGCCTCGAGGCGCAACTCAGCCGCCCCCTGCTGAGCCACGAGGTTGAGCAGATCCTTCATACTGTACATGCCCGGCATCTCTTAGACCCTCGGTCACCGAGCCAGCGAATGCAATGGGCAGCCCGAGACCTCTTACCGAGGTAATTCCCGCAGCGTGAACTCTGCTGAAATAAGCCTAGGTGGGAACGCGTTGCTGTGGTATGATCCACCAGCAATAACCTGTTGACGTTTTCAAGGCCGGCAGATCTTCCCTGGAATACGTTCCTTGATGATCTGAAACCCGATGTCTGGGAACAGTTCTGAAAAGAGCCATGCTCGAAGGACTCAATCATCGTTATGAACCGATCCAGATGCCCGCACTGCCATCAAAACTAGGGAACTTCGTGTACGCGAACGCGTGTCCTCGGTGCCACATAGTGCTCGATCACAACCAACTCAGAGAATCGCCGGCCAAACCAAGTGTCCCGAAGCCAAAATCGTGGCCGGCGCGGGCGTTTGCGAGAATCATGCGCTTCGTGGAGAGCTAAAGCCCATTGGCCCCAATGGCTTCCTGCCGAGAACCCGCACCCGCAATGAAGATTGCCCGAATTCTGGACGAACCCGGCGCTATGTTTCGTCTCGAATACGACAACACGTGTGGCCACAAGCAAAGCACCCGTCTTGACGCGATGACCTACGAGCAGGCGCTTCGGGAGGCGAGGGTTTATCTGGAAATCGGCAACGGCGATCGCGACTCTGAAGGCGCTCAGTGGGATATTGAGTAATGCTTGGCAGGGCCAGCGACAGCGGACCACGATGAAAACCAAATCTCTGTTCTCGAAGAGGCAGCAGCGGAGCCTGATTCAATGGCCGACCGAGCGGCAGGTTGAGGAAGTCTCCGCCAGACTGCCACGAATGGTCAAGGTGGGCGTTCGGTGGGAGGCCGATGGTGATTATTTCGCCAGCGGAGATTTGGCTTATCAAATCCAAGAAATCATCCCGGGCACAAGCGACCCAAGCCCCCGCAGTCCGGCGAGCAGTAAGGGGCGAAAGACGGGTTAACCGCGAAATAGGGTCTCTGTTAAAATGCGTAGCCTCCCGTCCGCAGGTGCCGCCGGGCACGTCCCAGGGCCTGCATGGGAAAGTAATGGCGGTACATGTTGTAGTTGATCATGATGCCGCGGGCCAGTTCACGGCCCTGGGCCAGCAGGGCGGTGTCCTTCTTTAAGTCTATCCGCTCGCCAATGCCGTAGCCGGGGAACCCACATCCGGTGTAGTGAGGCTCATCCCACGTTCCATGCTGCTGCTGGCGCAACAGCCATTCCACGCCACGAAGGATCGCCGCGTCACAGTCGTGACTGCCGGTGGCCAGAAGTCCCATCAGCGCCCAGGCGGTTTGGGAGGGGGTGTTGGGCCCGGCGCCGCGGAAGGCCTCATCCATGTAGGAGGCGCAGGACTCACCCCAGCCACCATCGGGGTTCTGCTTCGAGACCAGCCAGTCGGCGGCTTTGCGTATCCTCGGGTCGTTCATATCGAAGCCAACGGCCCGCAGGCCGGGCAGGACCACGCCCGTTCCGTAGATGTAATTGACTCCCCAGCGCCCAAACCAACTGCCGTCGGACTCCTGCTCCCTCAAGAGGTAACGCACCGCTTTCGCCACGGCCGGATCGCTCAGGCCGTATCCCAGCAAGCCGAGCGCTTCGAGCTTATGGCCCGTAAGGTCTGCACTGGGCGGGTCCAGCACCTCGCCGAAATCGCAGAAGGGAATGCGGGTAATAATCCATCGGTTATTGTCCTTGTCGAAGGCGCCCCATCCGCCGTTGGAGGATTGCATCGCGCGCACCCAGGGCTCGGCGCGCCGGAGGGCCTCCTCAATGCGCCGGCGGAGTGCGGAGGGCACAACCTCACGGATCTTGGCCAGGACAACCATTGCCACAGCCGTGTCATCCACGTCGGGATAAAGCGTATTGGCTCGTTCGAAGGCCCAACCGCCACACTCGACCCCTTTGACCGTCATCGCCCAGTCCCCCTTGACCCGGATTTGCTTGTCAAGAATCCAATCCAGGGCCGGCAGCATCTGCGGGAAGGTTTCCGGAGTGGCGTCGCAATCCAGCAGTCCTTGCAAGGTGTGGAGCGTGTCCCACACGGGCGATTCACTGGCCTGCATGTAGATGGCGCCGTCCCGTTGGTAGGACCAGTGGTGGTTCCAGGCATCGAGGCCGTTGCGGAGGACAGCGTGCTCCAGCGGATAGCCCTCGGTATGCAGTGCCATGAGGCTGTAAATCCAGGGAGGCTGAATGCCGCCCCAGGCTCCATCAGAATCCTGGTGGCGAATGATCCATTCCAAACAGAGCTTGATGCAGGCTTCGCGGCCCGGCTTCCATGGCAGAGAACCGTAGGCGTGCAGAATGCGCTCGTTCACCCAGAAGAACGTGGGCCAGAACCCGGCCTTGTTTCTGCTAATGAAGTAGTCGAAGCGGTCACGCCCATCGGGGAAGAGTTCGTCGAGGCGGCGTTCGGGCGGGAGCGCGCGCACTGGGCGGCGGGCCGAGACAATGGCCAGAGGCACGATGCTGCCCCTTGCCCACTGGGCAAACCAGTAGATATTGAACGGCATCCAGGTCGGTAGGACGATCAGCTCGGGCGGGATCACCGGGGTGAAGGCCCAGGGCCATTCGCCAATCAGGGCCAGCCAGATGCGGGTGAAGTTGCGGGTCTTCTTAAGACCGCCGTGCGCGAGGATCCAGTCGCGGGCCTTTCTAAGCGGCTCATCGTCGGGCTCAAAGCCGCTGCAGCGCAAAGCGGCGTAGCATTCCACCGTGGTGTTAATGTCGCCCATGGGCGCCTGGTAATAGACTTCCCACGAGCCATCGGGTCGCTGCTCCCGCAGGATGGCGCGAATCACTCCGGGCAGTTTGGGGTCGTCCGTCACGCCCAGGAAATGCATGGCCAGTATCCACTCCGCCTCCATGCAAGAATTGCACTTGAGCATGCCGACCCAAAAGCCTTCGGGCTGCTGTTCCCCCACCAGCCAGCCCATGGCCTCAGTAATCGCATTTTGGAGGGGATCGCGTAGAGCAGCCGTTCGGGTGACTTCAGGCCGGTCGGCGGCGTCCTCTGTAGCTGGCGCGCAAACTGGCGGCAGGGAATAATGACTAGGGCTGTCCCTCATGCACGGATGGTCCGGCCCGCCGCGCTAAAGCTGACTGCACGGCCTCGAGAATGGACTCCTGGCTGAAGGGTTTGCGCAGGAAGGCCACGGCCCCGCGACGCAAGGCTTCCGCAGACATTTCCTGACCGCTGTGCGCCGTTATGAAAATAATCGGCGTTTGGTCCACCTGGGCCGCCAGCCGTCGCTGCAACTCCAGACCGCCCATGCCTGGCATCCTCACGTCCAGAATAAGACAACCCGTTTTGCCCGAGCTGGCGGAGTTCAAGAATGCCTCGGCGGAAGAAAACCCCGCGGCCTCATAACCTACGGATTCCATCAGGCTAACGAGGCCTTCGACGACAGACGGATCGTCATCAACCACGGAGATCACCGGAACTTCAGATGTGCTCAAGTTTTGGTCTGACACGACTGACTTACTCAGTCCTGCCTCCGTGACGCTAGCATCTTTGCACCGATTGCTTCTATTATACTTTGGTATGGGTTCGCTTTTGCAATGCCGCCGGCTGCCGCGCGGCTCGCGCCCAGTGACCAGGGAGGTTCGGAAGCGGGCGACTCAGCGCTGCCAGAGGTTGTTCTGCTCGTTGCGGCTCCCATTTCCCCTATTCGCAGACCTGGCGCTCCTCGGAACGCCGGCGCGCGGTCGAGGCCGGAGATTCGGGCGCCACGGCGGGCTGGCGGCAGGCGTTGGATAACCACGTCTGCTCGGGCGGGGGCACCGGGACGCTTTCGACGGCGTGCTCGACAATTCGGCGCATGCGCTCGAACCACC
>DATKNZ010000471.1:0-10211 GCA_035541055.1 Candidatus Acidiferrum sp.
CACGTCCATCGCCACGATTATCGGCAAGGCCATCCGCGACGGCAAACCGTGCTATTACATTGACGACAGCGTCTATCACACCTTCAGCGGCATCATCTTCGACCACTGCCAATACCACATCAAAGCCTTCCGCAAGGGCAAGACGGAGGTGTGCGCCGTCTTCGGCCAGACCTGCGACGCGCTGGACAAGATCTCCCTGTCCGAGGAACTGCCCGAGCTGGAGATCGAGGACCTGGTGTATTCGGAGAACATCGGCGCCTACAGCAACGCCTCAGCGACCTGGTTCAACGGATTCCCGCCGGCGAAGGTGGTGCATGTGAATGAGTAGGCGTAGATGCGCGCCTCGGATTTCGGGCTTCGGCCTTGTTTCGGACTTCCGGCCTTCGGACTTCCACATCACGCCGGCACCGCTTCCACCTGCAGCCGCCCGTGCCCGGCGTCACGCGGGAGCGCGATTTGCAGCGTGCCGGACGGCGCGGCGCGGGTGAACACGGGCTGCCCGTTCCACAGCGCACGGTAGTCGCGCTCGGGCTGCAGCGTGACCAGCACGGTGGCCTCGCCTTCGCGGCGCGGGCGCAGCTCCAGGGTGGCGCTCATCGCGGCGTTGCCCGGCTCGAACTCGCAGCGGTGAACCCACGTATCGAAGCCCACCGTGAGCCGGCCCGGCCGGTAATAGGCCGCATACCACGCCAGCACCGGCGACGATAGCGAGCTGAACTGGTGCCAGCCGGCGCCGCGGCCCGAATCAATCGGAAAGTGCTCGAAACAGTCGTAGGAGTCGTCCACCTCGGCCTTCCAGAGGTCGAGGGCAGTGTGGGCGATCTTGTAGGCGAAGTCGGTCTGGCCCAGGTCCAGCATCGTCTTCCACAGAAACCACTGGTGCGGCATCCACACCGCCCCGTTCCAGTAGCCGTCCCGCCGGAAATAGGGCGCGGTTTGATCCACCGTGGAGAGGCCGATGGGGGTCCATAGCCGTTGCGGCGATTGCAGGTGGGCCAGCAAGGTTTGCTCCTGCGACGGCGTGCAGATGCCGGCCAGCAGCGGCATCACACCGTCCTGCCCCAGGTTGAAGTTCACCCCGCTCTCGTGCCGCAGGATGCCCGTGGCCTGCCCTTTCTCGTCGTGCAGCACGTAGCTGTAGTAGCCCGCGTCCACGTCCCAGGAATACTTTTGCAGCGCGTCCGTCCACAACGCGATGTCCTCTTCGTAGCTGGGCAGGTCCCGGTCCGCGCCGATGACCCGCGCGACCTGAGAAAGGATGCGCGCGGTGCGGATCAGGTGCGAGTTGATGATGGCCGTCGCGGTGCGCGGCGCCAGCTTCTGCTGGTGCATGAACACCTGCGGTGGGTAATCGTCCCACCCGGTGTTGTAAAAGTAATCCCACGTCTTGAGCAGGCCGGACTTGAAGGCCCGTGTGGTCGAGCTGCCGAGTCTGCCCGCCAGAAAGAGGTGGTACTGCCGCAGCCGCGGGTAGAAATACTCCAGCAGGGCCGGTGACCGGGTCAGGTTCCACAGTTCCAGCAGCAGGAAATGCTGCGTCGGGAGCGGCGTGCCGTGATGGATGAACGCCGTCTCCGGGTCGCCCGGCTTGGTGGTATAGGCGTTGAGGCAATCAATGGCGCGCTCGACGTCCAGTTGGGCCAGCCCGATGCCCGTGAAGCCCGAGTCCCATGTGTAGAGGCTGTCCCACCATTTGCCCGGCGAGTAGTGCCGCACGTAATGGCGCTTCGTATAGACGGGGAACACGACGTTGGTCAGGGTCACCGCCGCCATGCGTTCCTGGCTGAAGCGATACGGATCGCCCGCCGGCACGCCCGCCAGCGACACCGCGCCCTCCTGCCGCGACTCGTAAAGCCGCTCCAACTCCTCCGCCGGCAAGGCGATCTGCTTCAGCTCGGCGGCCACCTCGTCCGGGGCTCCGGCGGCTACAATGCCGTAGAGCACCTTGTTGTCGCCCGGCGCCAGCGCGATGGGGCGCATGAACACATTCGTAAAGTGGCCCAACCCGTCGCCGCGCAACACCCGGTTGACATGATCCTGCACGTTGCGCCGGAAGAAGCGATCCAGCTCGCTGTTGCGCACCTCCCGGACCTGGAAGGTGTCATACGACCACGCGATGCCATAGTGCTGCGGCGCGTCGGCGTACTTCAAAACGCGGCTCCGCTCGACCGGCCCCGGCCCAATCTGCGGCGCCCGGCGAAACGGGGCAGGCTCGAACTTCACCGCGCTCGCGGAGGCCGCCTCCACGACGCCGAACCCATCCAGCTCGAACCCGCCGCCCTGGCGCACACCCAGGCCAAGCTCGTGGAGGCCGGCCTTCACTGCCCCAAGCCCCAGCGTGGCTACGCTGAAGTCCGTGCCCGGCGGCAGCGTTAACTGGCCCTGGCCGAGCCCGCCGACATCCAGCATCGCCGTCTCGTGGGCCGTATTGCGGTAGCGCAACAGCAGCCGTCCATCCGAAAGCGCCTTCGGCAGGTGCACCGCAAATCGCACCCGGTCGCCGGCTCCTTTCCCGAACCCCGCGCCGATGCCGCCGCCGCAGACGAACCCATGCTCGCGCACCTCCGCCCGGCGCAGGCCGTCCGGCACCAGGCTGTCCGTGGGCCGTGGCGTGGCGAAGCGCAGTTCGGTGTAATCCAGCGCGTTTACCCAAACCCCTCCCTCGGGCAGCGTCACTTTCGCCTTCTGCGCCGGCTCCGTCGAATAGGGCCGCACGTAGGGGTAATTGAACGAGGCCATGTAGTGCAGCACCAGGTCCTGGGGCGTCAGGGTGTTGTTGAGGAATTCGGCGCGCACCAGGCACGCCCGCTCCGAGAGCCTCGAAAAGGAGACGTCGCATTGCACGCGGTCCTTCCACTCCAACTCGTAGCGGTAGGAGAAGAAGGACAGGTCGGGCGCGGCCTCCCAGGGATGGAAACCGCATTCCCAGTTCACGTTGGGCACCATGACCTCGCGCCGGTAGTGGCCGGGAAACACGCTCAGGTCAAAGCGCAGTCCGCGCTCGAGGTCGGCGATGTGCGAGATGCCGTTGTAGGTCTTGGTGTAGCTGCCCCAGCGTGAGAGCCGCAGGTCGTGCGAGTTCGCCAGCGCGGAAAGGCTTCCCACGGCAGCGGGGGCTTCGGTCCCCTGGCCGGCGGCCGGCCACTCGGTTTTAAGCACCCAGGCAGTGCCGCCGGCGGCCAATGCCGCTCGCTGGAGAAAGCTTCGGCGCGTCATCCCCTGCCCGCGCTCAGCGCGCCGCCCGCGCCAATGCCCCGCTAAACGCAATGTGCATGATGCCATCGTGCGTCGCGCCAGAAGCGGCGGCAAGGGGATTATGTCGCTGTCCGCGCGACCGAGAGCGTTTGCCCCTCCTCGTCCTCGTTCTCGGCCTCGTTCTCGTCTTCGAGCACGAGCACGAGGAAGAGCACGAGGACGAAGAAGAGGAAGAGCCCGCACGCGAGCTTGACTCGGTTCGCCGCCCTGCCTAGATTGGCCGCGATCTGATGCGCGTAGTCTCTGCTATGCTGACAGCCGGAGCCGTAATCGGCGCGGTGGTGCAGGTTCGTGCCGAGTTGGTCACCGGTATCGAGGCTGTGGTGAATGACTCCATCATCACGCGGGAGGAGGTCGAGGCCCTGACCGCCCCGGCCGCCGATGTGCTTTGGCGCACTTACCGCAGCCAGCCGGAGGTGTTCGCCAAGAAGGTCGCCGAGGCCCGCAATGAGAACCTCGAAGAGCTGCTCGAGCGCCAGTTGATCCTCCGCGACTTCAAGACGGGCTACAACTTCCAGGTGGACGTGGTCGAGAAGGAGATCCAGAAGGAAGTGGACAAGGAGATCCAGGACGAAATCCGGGCCAACTACAACGGCAGCCGCATCGCCCTGTTGCAGACCTTGCAGGCGCGGGGCACGACGCTCGAGAAACACCGCCAGCAAATCCACGATCGCATCATCATCGCCTTCCTGCGCCAGAAGAACATCTCCTCCGAGATGATCGTCTCCCCCCACAAGGTGGAGGAGTATTACAAGAGCCACCAGGACGACTACAAGGTGAAGGACGAGGTCAAGCTGCGCATGATCGTGCTGAAGCCGCCGACGGAAGCCGACGCGCAGAGCGTCGAGAAGCTCGCCGAGGAGATCCTGACCAAGCTCAAGGAAGGCGCCACCTTCGCCGAAATGGCCACGATCCATTCCGAAGGCTCGCAGCGCAACCAGGGAGGCGACTTGGGTTGGACCGAGGTGGACGGCCTGAGCAAGGGCCTGCGCGATATGGCGGCAACCCTCCAGCCCGGACAGCACAGCGGAGTAGCCAGCCGCTCGTACGGCGATGACTACTGGGTTTGCGAATACGCCAACGGCAAGCCTACCGTCGCCCGCCACTACAGCACCGACGCCGCAACCAAGAAGGAGACCCTGGCCGAGGAGCGGCACTTCGACAGCGCTACAGTCGCCACCAATTTGCCCGCCCCGCAGGAATTCTACCTCATGCTCGTGGAGGACAAGCGCGCGGCCCACGTGAAGCCGCTCAGCGAAGTCCGGGACCAGATCGAGAAAGACCTGCTGGACCAGGATCAAAAGCACTTGAAGGACCAGTGGATAGGACGGCTTAAGAAGAAGACCTTCGTGCGGTACTTCTAGGCCGGGACGCCCGCGCGGCGCCCGCTTCCACTGTGGACATAGTCCTGGCCGGAGGACCTCCGGCACGCCCAACGATTATGACTGGCTGGATTGGCATTTCCCTCGGTGACGTCACCGGCATTGGCCCGGAAGTCACACTCAAGGCACTCGCGGCGGAACTCCCGGCCGATAACGCCCGTTATGTGCTCATCGGCGACGCCGGGCACGTCCGCAGGCTGGATGAGCAACTCGGCCTGAAGCTCCCGCTGGCGCCGTATAACGGCAAGGACAGCCCGGGCCGAATCTTCCTCTGCCAACCGCTGCCGGACCCGCTGCCGGCGGACTTGCTGGAGGGCTCGCCGGCCGCCGCGCGCTCCGCCGTTGCCTGGGTGCGGGACGGCGCTGAACGCTGCCTGCGGGACGAGATAGATGCCCTGGTCACCGCCCCGGTCAACAAGCATGCCATCGTGCGCTCCGGGTTGGCGTTCGTAGGGCAGACCGAACTCCTCTCCCAAATTGCCGGCACCGAGCGCACGGCCATGATGCTCCTGGGCCAGGATGACCGCGGGCGCTGGCTGCGCGTGGCGCTGGCCACCACGCATCTCCCGATCCGGCTCGTCTCCGAGCAGCTTACCCGCGAGAAGATCGAGCTGGCTATCGAACTGGCCGCCAAAGCCTGCCATGACCTCGGCCTGCCGCGCGCGCGCGTCGCCGTCTGTGGCTTGAATCCGCATGCCGGCGAGGGGGGCGAAATGGGCACGGAAGAGCAAACCACCGTCGGCCCCGCCGTACAGGCGGCGCGCCGGCGGCAGATAGACGTGGTCGGTCCGCTCAGCGCTGATGCGCTTTTCTATCACGCCTACAAGGGCGAGTACGACGCCGTCGTGGCCATGTACCACGACCAGGGCCTGGCGCCGCTGAAGATGGTCGGCTTCGAAAGCGGGATAAACTGGACGCTGGGCCTGCCCTTCATTCGCACCTCGCCCGATCACGGCACGGCCTACGATATCGCCGGCCAGGGCAAGGCCAACCCTTCGAGCATGATCGCCGCGATCCGACTGGCGAAGCAGTTGGCGCGGGGACGGGGTTAAAGGCGCCGTCGCCTCAACCTGAACGTTGCCCGCCCATCTGCCCGCGGGTGACGCCAAGCTGGCTGAGGAGCTTCAGCTCGTGCCACACATCGGCGCCGGTAATTTCGCCGCGCAGCAATTGCCGGTATTTGCCGATCGTCTGCTCCACCTGCCCCGGGCTTTCGTTCAGGAACTCGATCCGAAAGTGCCGCACGCCCAGCCCGAGCATCTTCGACACATACTCCGCGCCTGTCTGCGCCAGCGCGTTGAACACCGTGTTGCGGCAGCCGACGTCCGCTTTGACCGGGTGGTCCACGCCTACGCGGTCGCGCAGTTTCACGTCGTGCTTATCGCAGGGGCGCCCGCAGTTCCGGTAATCCGTTCCCGTGGACAGAAACGCGCAGAACACGCAGTGCTCCATGTGAAACATCGGGATATGCTGGTGGATCGTGACCTCGAACCACTCGGGCGGCGCAGCCCGCAGCAGCGCCTCAAGTTGCAGAAAGTTGAGATCGTAGGAAGCGGTAAGCCGCTCCAGGCCGAAACGGCTTTTGAAGTACTCCGCGCTCAGCCGGTTCGCGACATTGAGCGAGTAATCGCCAATGCGCCGATCCTTGGCAAAGTACTCCAGGTGGTCGTAGTTGCGGACCAGGTAACCGTCGGCGTCGCACGAGCGGACCTGGGCGAGCGTCCACTCCTCGCCCAGCTTGAAGATGCGCGGGGGCGCCACGAAGATTTCGGCCTGGCTCCCGCTGGGTGCGGACGCCCGGAACCGCGCGACCGCCTCGCGATACCTTTTGGGGTCCTCGAACTCACAGTAAACCACCTGGACACCGCACCGCAGCGCCGCCTCGAGCTGCGGCAGAGTGCGCACAAGCACGATCAAGTGAGCCGCGGAGGAAGGTATCCGGGCCGGCGGAGCGACGTTCTCCACCGATGTGGCTTGAGAGGGAGCTTCGACCTCCAACATTGGCCGCGCTCTAAGGTCGTGAATCCCCTCACCCGGCCTGCGGCCACCCTCTCCCCTTCCGATGGGGAGAGGGAAGGGGCGAGGGGCGTGTAAGTCGGGCTCCGGTTCATGGGAGGAGCCCGCCATGTGCCCGTTGTTGGCCGCGCGCAGCGTCCATCGCCGGGGCTGGGCGCGCTGGGCTTCCAGGGCGCTTAGGGCTTCGCGCCTCAGCCGGTTCAACTCGCTGATGGGCAGCATCACGTCGCCGCTGAGGTGGTTCTGCAGTTCGTCCAGCCTGAAGGGAGTCCCGCCCATCCGGCCCAATTGGTCGCGCAGACGCTCGGTTCGCAGCGGCTGCTTGTCCGCATGTGCGAGCGGCATCGCTGATTCCAGGCGCGCCAGGTTGCCGGCCTCATCGCGCACGATAAGCGTCAGCGGCCTGCCCGCCACCCCGTGGACTTCGGCCGCAATGGGCCGCTGGAACTTCGGCCCGCCTCCCTCGAAGCTCTGGCGCAGCCGGCGTTCCATCTCCGGATCGCTGGTCTTCCAAAGCCGGTCGCCAACGTGAACGCGGCGGAAGTCAATGTCCCCGCTCCCGAAGGAAAGCAGGACAGGCGTCCCTACTGTCCTGTATGCGCCTTCCCCCGCGCTGTGTCCTTTCGCCGAACGGCCCACCCCTGCTACCGGCTGAACCGCATAAACCCTTCCTCCTTCCTCTTTCTCCTCGGGCCGCCCCGCGTCGAACACGACGCCGTCTCCTGGCTTGAGTGGTCCCTGCAAGGTAACAGCCACCCGTTCGCCGGCGACGCGTGTGACCTCGCCCAGATAGACGCCACGCTTCTTGCCAAATTGCGCATGCACGAGCTGCTGGTTGTTCGTGCCGCCAAACCAACCGGTGTAAAGCCCGCGCGAGAACGCCATCTCCATGGCATACCGGGCGCTCGCGGTGTCGCACGTCGCGTGGGTGAGACTGGCCGCGCCAAGCGGCGGCTCGGCGCCCGCATTCTCGGCCGCCCGGGCAAGGCCGCACGCCGGCACCTCCCCTGCCCTGTCGCGCAGCCTGTCCAGGGCTTGCCGGTAAATGCGTGTGATGTTGGCGACGTACTCAGGCGATTTGAGCCGGCCCTCAATCTTCAGCGAGGCCACGCCGGCGCGCGCCAGCTCGGGCACGACCTCCAGCCCGGCCAGGTCTTGCGGGCTGAGAAGGTACTTCCGGTCGCCGAGAGGCACCGGCCTGCCGTCGGCGATCAAGTCGTAGGGCATCCGGCACGCCTGCGCGCACTCGCCGCGATTGGCCGAACGGCCACCGAGGGCCTCGCTCGTCAGGCACTGGCCGGAGTAAGCCACGCAGAGCGCGCCGTGGATGAACACCTCGACCGGCAGCGGGATGCCCGTCCGGCCATCCGCCGTAGCCGGAGCGACCTCGGCCCCGGTGAGCGCCGCGATCTCCTTGAGCGAGCACTCACGAGCCAGCACCACGAGGTTGCAGCCTAGCTCGCGTGCGAACTCCACGCCCGCGGCGCTGGTGATGGTCATCTGCGTGGAAACGTGAATTGGAAAGTCGGGGGACATCTGCCGGATCAAACGGCACATCCCGACGTCCTGCACCACTGCCGCGTCCACACCGGCGGCAATCATCGTGCGCACGTATTGCTCTGCCTCGGCCATCTCGTTCTCGAAGACAAGGATGTTGAAGGTGACGTAGCCCTTCACGCCGCGCCGGTGCAGGAACTCCATCAGCCGCGGCAGGTCGGCTTCCGTGAAGTTGTTCGCGCGCATCCGCGCGTTGAACTTCTCCAGGCCGAAATAGATCGCGTCGGCGCCGTTCTCCACTGCCGCCCGCGCGCACTCCCAGTCCCCGGCGGGCGCGAGCAGCTCAGGCAGGCGCACCGGCCCCCTGGCCGTGGCGCCGCGCTCGGCCTTCGTTGCCGTACTTTGGTGACTGCCGTTCATCAGCAAGACAAAAGCTAGCGCGGCTGCTGGCCGCGGACAAAGGGTTATTCGAGGGCGGGCCAGCCTGCCGCGCACCTGTTCGGGCCATCGGCATGAACCAAGCCGGAGCTATGCAGAAGAAAACCACAGATGGACACAGATAGACACAGATGCACTGCACTAAACCCTGGCCTGACTTCCGTCCAGCCCAGCTCACCTTCCGGTGAAGGCAAACGCGCTCGGCAACAATGCGATTCCGGCCACTTATATCTGTGTCTATCTGTGTCCATCTGTGGTTTGAACTGAATGGTCACGGCTGAGAGCAGGCCCATCCCGGCTGGCAGCAAATCATTGCCAGCACAGCGCGGCGCGGCCAAACTGCCGGCCCTGAAGCGCATCGCTCCGATGAGTACAACCGCCCCACACGATCTTGGTGCCGTCGCCCGCCAGTTCCAGATTAACGGCGAGTTCCATAACGCCGAGCCCTGCGGGACGGGCCATATCAACGACACGTATGCGGCGGTCTTTGACCAGGGGGGCGCGCCGGTGCGCTACGTCTTGCAGCGCATCAACCACAAGGTCTTCAAGGACCCACCCGCGCTCATGGAAAACCTGCAGCGCGTGACGACGCATCTTGGCCGCAAGCTCGCCGCAGAGCCCGACTGCACGCGCCGGGCACTAAGGCTGGTGCCGGCGCGGGACGGCACGGCATTTCACCGCGATCCGGCCGGCAATTACTGGCGCGCGTTCTTCTACATCGAGCGGGCCCGCACGTACGACGCGCTGGAGTCCCCCGAGCAGGCGTTTCAGGCCGCCCGGGCGTTCGGGCAGTTTCAGCGGCTGCTGGTGGACCTGCCAGGGCCGCCGCTGCACGAGACAATCCCCGGGTTCCACGACACGCCCCGGCGCTTCGCCCAACTGGAGGCGGCCATCAGCCGCGACGCCGTGAACCGGGCGCGCCTGGCGCGAGCGGAAATTGAGTTCGCCATGCAGCGCAAGGGCATCACGGGCCGGCTGCTGGCAGCCGGGCTGCCGCAGCGAGTCACCCACAACGACACCAAGCTCAACAACGTCATGCTGGAGGATGCGACCGGCGAGGGCCTGTGCGTCATTGACCTGGACACCGTCATGCCGGGGCTGGTGGCTTACGACTTCGGCGACATGGTGCGCAGCGGCACCAGCCCGGCGGTCGAGGACGAACGCGATCTGTCGAAGGTCACGATGCAGTTCCCGATGTTCGAGGCCCTGCTGCGCGGCTACCTGAGTTCAGCGGGGGACTTCCTGACCCACGCCGAGCGGCAGCACCTGGCCTTCGCAGGCAAGCTGATCACCTTCGAAATGGGCATCCGGTTCCTGGCGGATTTCCTCGCCGGAGACGTCTATTACAAGGTGCGGCACGAGGAACATAATCTCGACCGCTGCCGCACCCAGTTCCGGCTGATTGAATCCATGGAGCAGCAGGAGGAGCGCATGGAGGAGTTGGTCACCCGGGTATGAGGCGGTGCCGCCCCGAGCCTCTGACGGCGCTAGCCCGGGGAGTGTCTCGGTTGGTGCTCTATTGGTCCTCTATTGTTCCTCTATTGTTCGTCTATTGTTAGAGCGTGTTTGGGAATTCGTTTGGAGTCCCGCCTTCAGGCGGTCCGGTGCTCAAACCGCCTGAAG
>DATKNZ010000472.1:0-3533 GCA_035541055.1 Candidatus Acidiferrum sp.
GACCTGCTGATAGCGGTGCGGGTCGCCCCAGAGGCCGCGCAGCATGCCCGGCCACGGCTTGCGAATGACAAGCTTCCCGCCCGAGTTGCGCGGCACCGGCTCGCCGTAGTCGTCCACCACCTCGGGCACGATGCCGAAGAATGGCAGCGTGGCCGAGCCGGGCTTGGTAGGAGTAGCGCCCGGCAAAGGCGTGATCATGATGCCGCCGGTCTCCGTCTGCCACCACGTATCCACAATGGGGCAGCGCCGGCCACCAATGACTTCGTTATACCAAATCCACGCTTCGGGATTGATCGGCTCGCCCACGGTGCCGAGCAACCGCAGCGAGGTGAGGTCGTGCTTCTGCGGCCACTCCACGCCCCACTTCATGAAGGCGCGAATGGCCGTCGGCGCGGTGTAAAGGATAGTGACCCCATACTTCTCGATGATGCGCCAGAAGCGGTCGGGCTCGGGGAAGTTCGGCGCGCCTTCGTACATGAGGCTGGTCGCGCCGTTGGCGAGCAGCCCGTAAACCACGTAGCTGTGGCCGGTCACCCAGCCGATATCCGCCGTGCACCAGTAGATGTCCGTCTCGCGCAGGTCGAAGACGTATTTGGAGGTGAGCTTCGTATAGAGCAGGTAACCGCCGGTGGTGTGGAGGATGCCCTTGGGTTTGCCGGTCGAGCCGCTGGTGTAGAGGATGAAAAGCGGCGCCTCGCTGTCCATCTTCTCGGCGGGGCAATGCGCGTCCACGCGCGGCAATTCTTCGTGCCACCACACGTCGCGGCCCGTGTGCATTTGCACCTGATTGAGCGCGCGGCGGAGCACGATCACCTTCTCGATCGTCCGGGCGAGCAACTCGCCCTGAGCGTCCTTGAGCGTCAGCGCCTCGTCCACATTCTGCTTGAGCGGCACCACGGCCCCGCGCCGAAAACCGCCGTCCGCAGTAATGACCAGCTTCGCCTGGGAGTCCTGGATGCGGTCGGCGACTGACTGCGCGCTGAAGCCGCCGAACACCACCGAGTGCACCGCGCCGATGCGGGCGCAGGCAAGCATGGCAATGGCCGCCTCCGGAACCATGGGCAGGTAAATAAGCACGCGGTCGCCGGCCTTGGCGCCATTGCGCTTCAGCACATTGGCGAAGCAGCAGACCTCGTGATGAAGCTGCTTGTAGGTAAGGGTGCGCTCCTCGCCCGGCTTACCTGGCGCGGCGGGCTCCCCTTCCCAAATCAGGGCCGCTTTGTTGGCGGTCGCGGTGCCGAGGTGACGGTCCAGGCAGTTGTAGCTGACGTTGAGCTGGCCGCCGAGGAACCATTTCGCGAACGGCTCCTCCCACTTCAGCACTTGCTTCCAGGGCTTGAACCATACCAGTTCTTCTTTTGCCCGTTTGCCCCAGAACGTCTCCGGGTGGTCAATGGATTCGCGGTAGAGCTTGCGATACTGGGCCAGCGATTGAACGTGGGCGTTCTTTGCGAAGGCCTTCGCGGGCGGGAAGACACGCTTTTCCTGGAGTATGGATTCGATGCTCGTAGTAGCCTGGTTTGGAGCCATAGTTATAAGGTGGTTTAGTCCATCCATTTTAACCCCTCGCAGGCAACCGTCAACGGCCCGGGTAGGGACGCCTCGCCGAGGCGTCCGTGTCGCGGTGGCGGCGGACGCCTCGGCGAGTCGTCCCTACCCTGCGGAGCTGCGCTTACGTGATCCAGCCGCCTCCCAGCACAAGGTCGTCCTGGTAGAAGACGGCCGCCTGGCCTGGAGTAATGGCGCGCTGAGGCGAATGCAGCTTTACCCGGGCTGCGCCGCCGGGCAAGGGCGTCACCGTGGCCGGCGCCCCGGGATGGCTGTAGCGGATTTTGACGGTCGCCTCGAACGTGGCCGGCGGCACAGCGAAGGCAATCCAGTTGCACTGCCGGGCCACAAACTCCTCGCGATCCAGTGCCGCATCGTCCCCCACCACTACCCGGTTCCGCGCGGCGTCCAACTCGACGACGTAGAGCGGCTTGGGCGACGAGACGCCCAGGCCCCGGCGCTGGCCGATAGTGTAGAACTCGATGCCCTCATGCTCACCCAGCACCTGGCCATCCAGGGTGACGATCTCGCCCTTGTGCTTCTGCACCAGCCTGGCTTGCTGAAGGAACCTGCCGTAATCGTTATCGGGCACGAAGCAGATTTCCATGCTCTCCTCTTTATCGGCCGTCTTGAGCTGGCAGTGGCGGGCGACCTCGCGCGTGTCCGACTTCGTCTTCTCGCCGAGCGGGAACATGGCCCGGGCCAGTTGGTCCTGGCGCAGGGAAAAAAGGAAATAGCTCTGGTCCTTGCGCGGGTCGCGGCCACGCTTCAGGAGCGCGCGGGCGCCATCGGGGCTGCGTTCCAGCCGGGCGAAATGGCCGGTGGCCACGAACTGCGCGCCAAGCTGATCGGCCCGGCTGATGAGCCGCCCGAACTTCAGGTTCTGGTTGCACATGACGCACGGGTTGGGCGTGCGGCCCGCCTTGTACTCATCCGCGAAATACTGGATCACCTTGCCCTGGAACTCCTCGGCTTCATCAATGAGGTAGTAAGGAATCCCCAGCTTGTGGCAAACCGCCCGCGCATCGCTGACCGCCTGCGGGCCGCAGCATTTGTCCTCGGCGCGCGAGACACAGTCCTGCGGCCAGAGCTTCAGGGTGATGCCCACGACGTCATACCCTTGCTCTTGCAGCAGGGCGGCCGTGGCGGAGGAATCCACTCCCCCGCTCATGCCGACGACGACGCGTATGGGCTTCTCAGACATTATGGCAGGTTAAGGATACGCGCAGGGCAGCAGGCTGCAATAGCAGGCCGAGTTTCTCCGAACGCCTGCAGCAACTTCTTTAGTAGCGTAAGCCTCTGGCTTGCGCCCGTCCCGGCGACCCTCTGGGTTGCCGCACACCACGCGCCACCTCAACAAGCCGGAGGCTTGTTGGGACGATCGCAAGCCGGAGGCTTACGCTACTAGAAGAATGGGTGGACGTCGGGCGGCCTTCGCCTACTCGACGATCTTGGGGACGATGAACAGGCCATTGGCCTGCGCGGGAGCGTTGCGCAGAGCCTCCTCGTTGCTGAGAGACGGACGCACCTCGTCGGCCCGTGTCACATTGACCAGCGGGAACGCGTGGGCGGTCGGCTCGACACCCGAGACGTCTACCTCCTTCAGCTTCTCGATGTAGCCCAGGATATTGCCCAACTGCGCGCCGATCTTGCGCTCCTCCTCGGGCGTGAGCGCCAGCCGCGCAAGGTGCGCGACGTATTTGACGTCAATTTCGCCGTTGCTCATAACGCGGCCGCGTCACTCCTCGCCGAACTTGCGCTTAATGAGCGTTTCGAGTTCCGCCAGGGCTTGGGAGGCATCCTGGCCCTGGGCGTGGATGGTCAGCTTGCTGCCTGGCCCCGCCGCCAGCATCATGAGACCCATAATGCTCTTGCCATTGACCTTCTCACCGTCCTTTTCCACGAAGATGTCGCAGGAGAACTGATTGGCGGTCTTCACGAACATGGCAGCCGGCCGGGCATGAATGCCCAGCTTGTTGGCGACT
>DATKNZ010000473.1:0-6136 GCA_035541055.1 Candidatus Acidiferrum sp.
ATTGCCCTGATGCAGGGCTTAGCCGGAGCTAGTCGTTTCGAAGCGAAGCTCGCTGGCCTTCACGACCTTCACGCGCTTGGAGGCGATGCAGTTCGCCCAGGCCCAGTTGTGATGCTGCCGGACGAGGTCTGCGCTCACGACGGGGTTCTCCGAGGTGGTATGCGCATCGGCTACGACGGTAACCGTGAAGTCCTTGCTCACCGCACTGCGGAGGGTTGCATCAACGCAGAAATCAGTGGCATAGCCCGTCAATACGAGTCCGGTGATGCCGCGCGACCGCAGCTCGGCTTCCAGTCCCGTGCCGTAGAACGCATCGCAAGTAGCCTTGCGAATGACCCGTTCGCCGGGTCGCACATCGAGGTCCGGGTGCAAGGCCCAACCCGGGGTAAAGGGAACTACCTCCTCGCCGCCCGGCTCGCCATCGTGTTGAACGAAGACGACTAAGGCGCCGGCCCGGCGGGCCTTAGCCAGCACTTCGTTAATCCGGCTCACGACGGCCTCCGCCGCAAATGGTGCTGGCCTGGCGCGGAACAGCCCGACCTGTACATCAATCACCAGGACTGCCGTCACGCCCGCCGCTCGCGGATCGCCGCCAGAATGTCCGCCACGACCTCTGCCTTGGGCTTAGCCCCCAGGCTGCCCTTGCCGTGGACACGGACGCTGACGGCATTGGCTGCCAGGTCACGGGGGCCGACCACCAGCATGGTGTGGACCCTGGCCTGCTCGGCCTGCTGGATCTTGCCGTTGATCTTGTCGTTGCCGTAATCGCCCTCGGCGCGGACCATGTTGGCGCGCAACTCCTGCACGATGGCCTTGGCGTAGGTCACCAGCGGCTCGTCCTCGCCGATGGTCAGCACGCGCACTTGCTCGGGCGCCAGCCAGAGCGGGAAGTTGCCGGCGTAATGCTCGATCAGGAACCCGATGAAGCGCTCGTGCGTTCCCAGCGGCGCGCGGTGAATGCACAGCGGCGTCTTGTCGCTGTTATCCTTATCGCGATAGACCAGGCCGAAGCGCTTCGGCACGGCGAAGTCCACCTGGTTGGTCGCGAGGGTGAACTCGCGCCCGATGACGCTATAGACCTGCACGTCTATCTTCGGCCCATAGAACGCCGCCTCGTTGGCCACCTCGACGTAGTTGATGCCGGAGTTCTTGAGGACGTCGCGCACCATGTTCTCGGTCTGAATCCAAAGCTCGGGCTCGTTCACGTATTTCTTGCCCAAGCCCTCTTTGCTGTGGGTGCTGAAGCGCATGACGTATTTGCCGAGGCCGAATACCTTGAAGTATTTCAGATACATCTCGTTCACGGCATTGAACTCCTGCGCAAACTGGTCAGCCGTGCAGTAAATGTGCGCGTCGTTCATGTTGAGCGAGCGTACGCGCATGAGGCCGAACAGCTCGCCCGATTGCTCGTAGCGGTAGTTGGTGCCGTATTCGGCCAGGCGCAGGGGCAGGTCGCGGTAGCTGCGCGGTTCCGCCGCGAAGATGCGGTGGTGGTGCGGGCAGTTCATGGCCTTCAGGTAATACTTTTCAGCCGCGGGCGCGTCCGCGCTCTCCTTGAGCTCCATCGGCGGGAACATCGAGTCCTTGTAGAGCAGCGGCAGGTGGCCCGAGGTGAGGTAGAGCTTCTCCTTGGCGATATGCGGCGTCTTCACGCGCACGTAGCCGGCCTGGAACTCCGTCTCCTTGGCTAGCTTCTCCAGTTCCTCGCAGATGGCCGCGCCCTTGGGCAGCCAAAGCGGCAGGCCGACGCCGACGTATTCGGAGTCAATCGTGTAGAGGCCCATCTCGGCGCCGATCTTGCGGTGGTCGCGGCGCTTGGCCTCCTCCACCATCTTGAAGTAGGCCTCCAGCTCGGTCTTGTTCTTGAAGGCCGTGCCGTAGATGCGCTGGAGCTGCGGGTTCTTCTCGTCGCCCTTGTAGTAGGCGCTGGCCACGCTGGTGAGCTTGAACGCGCCGATGTTACCCGTGCGCATCACGTGCGGCCCGGCGCAAAGGTCAATGAAGTCCCCGCTCTTGTAATAGCTGATCGGCTCGCCTTCGGGAATGTCGGCCAGGTTGCCCAGCTTGTACTTGCTCGGGTTGCCGGGCCGCTCGACCAGGCCGCCCAGGCGCCCGCTCTCGGAGTCCTTGACCGCCTGCTCGCGCGTGACCTCGACGCGCTCGAACGGATGGTTGGCCTTGATCTCCTTCTTCATCTCAGCCTCGATCGCGGGGAAATCCTCCGGGCTGATACGGTGTTTGAGGTCCACATCGTAATAAAACCCGTTCTCGACCGCCGGCCCGGCAGCGAACTGGGCGTCCGGCCAAAGGCGCAGGATGGCCGTCGCCATGACGTGGGCGCAGGAGTGGCGCAGTCGCTCCAAATCGGTCATCTTGTGCCGCTCGTCCAGTGTCTTCCGATCATCTTGCATAGGAGCTATTTAAGCATAACTGCGCGGTGATGGACACTCTTTTCGCCCTCCTAGCGACACGTGAGCTGTCCATAGCTTGCCGCACTGGCCTCCGCGCTAAACGACCCTTAAGTGGAGTCTAAACTGCCCACGGCGAGGTACTTACATAATCATACCCGGTCTGGAACCAGTACCGCCCATCCCGCTCTGCAGAGTCGCAAATCGCGATACCACTGGTACTTAACAACACTCCAGGTTGCCTCGTCGTTACCACACCGTCACCTCACCGTTACCTCACCGTTGAACCTCTGCAAAGTTTGCAGAGGTTCAACGGTGAGGTAACGGTGAGGTGACGGTGTGGTAAGCCAGAGGAGGGGGAGGAATCGGAGTGCAGGCAGCAGCCAGGCGTGCCGGTTCGTGCGACCGAGCCGGTTACGCACCGGGTCGCTGGTGGGAGGACCAAATCCTAATGCCTGTCTCACTTTGTCGAAGGCTCTTTGCCGGGAGTCCTTGCCGGGCTCGCTGGCCTTCTCCCTTTGACTTCTACGCATATCAGGCCCACACTGGATTAGATGGACGCAGACCACGGCACGGCGTCGCCAATCCCGACTTCCGGCCTCAAGACCGACACTCCCATGCCCGCGCCAGCCTCCCCGCCGGCCCGGAGTGGGAAGGAACAGGCCTTGTCCGATTTGCTCGACCGCCACACGACCCGCGGGTCGCTCTGGCGGGCGGAAGGGGAGCGCCTGCGTTGCGTCGCCTGCGGTCACCGCTGCCTGATCGCCCCGGGCCGGCGCGGGATATGCCGCGTGCGCTACAACGAGGCGGGCGAGCTGCACGTGCCCTACGGCTACGTCGCCGGCGTGCAGTCTGATCCCGTCGAGAAGAAGCCGTTCTTCCACGTCTATCCAGGCACCGACGCGCTCACCTTCGGCATGTTGGGCTGCGACTTCCATTGCTCCTATTGCCAGAACTGGGTGACCAGCCAGGCCTTGCGCGACGAGGCCTCGCGCGTGCCCATCCAGGAGCTGACGCCCGCGCAGCTCGTCAACACCGGACGGCGTCTCGGCTCACGCCTGGTCGTATCGAGCTACAACGAACCGCTCATCACCGCTGAATGGGCCGTGGCGGTGTTCCAGGAAGCCAAAGCGGCCGGTCTGGCCTGCGCCTTCGTCTCGAACGGCAACGCCACGCCCGAGGTGCTGGACTTCCTACGGCCATGGATCGTTGCCTACAAGATTGATCTCAAAGGCTTTGACGATAAGCGCTACCGCACACTCGGCGGCACGCTGGAACACGTGAAGGAAGGCATCCGTATGGTCCACGAGCGCGGTCTCTGGCTGGAAGTGGTCACCCTCATTGTGCCCGGCTTCAACGACACCGAGCCCGAGTTGCGGCAAATGGCGCGCTTTCTTGCCTCGATCAGCCGCGACATCCCATGGCACGTCACGGCGTTCCACTCGGATTACAAAATGACCGGGACGCCGAACACCCAGGCCGCTCAACTGGTCCGCGCCGCGGAGATCGGCGTCGAAGAAGGCCTGCGCTTCGTCTATGCCGGCAATGCTCCGGGCCGCGTCGGCCCGTGGGAATGCACGTTCTGCCCGAACTGCCGCGGCAAGCTCATTGACCGCTTGGGTTACCTGATTCGCGAATACCGGATAACACCCGACGGCAAGTGCCCGGATTGCCAGGTTACCATCCCGGGCATCTGGCCGCGCGCCGGCGAAACCGGTGTCCGCACCGGCAGCGGCATGGCCGATTACTACAACCGTTTCCCGCGCCGCGTCAGCGTGAATTGAGCGCCTATGGCGAAGGCGTTGACCACAGAATCCAGGCTCGTCCGCCCGGCGGCGGCGGCCGGACGCTTCTACCCCGCCGACCCGGCCGAGCTGCGCGACCTCATCGCCGCCATGCTGGCCCAGGCGCCTCCGCCCACCGGCCCGGCGCCCAAGGCGATCATCGCCCCGCACGCCGGCTACCTCTACTCCGGCCCCATCGCCGCCTCCGCCTACGCCCAGCTCGGTCTGGCACGCGAGGTGACCCGCCGCATTGTGTTGCTCGGGCCATCCCACTTCGTCGCGTTTGACGGCCTGGCCGCGCCTTCCTCGAAGGACTTTGCGAGCCCGCTTGGCCTGGTGCCCCTGGATTTGCAGGCCCTCCGCGAGGTCGCTGCCTTGCCGCAGGTCAAACTGCTGGACGAACCCCACGCCAGCGAGCACTCGCTCGAAGTCCAACTGCCCTTCCTGCAAACCGTCCTGAACGCCTTCAGCCTCGTGCCCCTCGCGGTGGGCGATGCCACTACCGAGGAAGTCGCGCAGGTCCTCGAACACCTATGGGGCGGCCCGGAGACTCGCATCGTAGTCAGCTCGGACCTCAGCCATTACTACGATTCCCAGACCGCCCAGGGCCTGGACCGCTCGACAGCCGGCGCCATCGAAGCCCTGCAACCCGAGGCTATCGCCGAAGACCAGGCCTGTGGCCGGCTTCCTATTCGCGGCCTCCTGCACGCCGCGCGCCGCCATGGCTTGCGCGCCCGCACGGTTGACCTGCGGAACTCCGGCGACACCGCCGGCCCCCGCGACCAGGTGGTCGGCTACGGCGCGTTCGCCTTCGAGGAGCGCTAAAGCGCCGGCAACGGCGCGACTGCCCCCAAGTCTCACCAGCTTCGGCCAACTGAGTGGGTCGGAATGCGGAGCAGGGCTGTTCGGCACCTCTGGGCAATCACTGCCGTGGGTGAGGGCGCTGGCTTGGTTGGTTGACATCGCCGAGCGCGCGCCCCCTGGCCGGGGTATCGGCGGCAAGGACGGGGCAAGTAACAATCAGGTTACAGCCTCGCATTGTGCTTGAAAAACTCTGTGCCTGGATGTAGAATAAAGAATCACCACAACAAGCTCGCGTTATGCAAGAGCCGCTCCGTCCATTCGGCGGGAAGAAGTCCCAACGCGAAGGCCTCGAGTCGAGACCTGAGGGCGCGCCGCGGATCCATACCCACTGGCGGCGAGGCGGCTGAACCAGAAAAGGAAAGCAACACCATGTAAACCAAAAGCAATAAACCAAAGCAATGCCATGAAGACCTTATCACGCGGGAGCATCATCCAACCAAACATTCGATTCCATTCAACCAGCGCCGGGCTTGTGCTGCTGTTGCTGATCGCCGCCGGAGCAGCGGGGCAGACGCAACCCTGTCCTGAAGCCAACGGCGTGAAATACGTCCAATGGCCGGACACCACCCCGAACGGGGTGGATGTCTGGAACAGCAGCACGTTCCCGCCCGGTGTAACAGATGGGCCGTGGTTGCTGGCGGACGATTTCGTCTGCACCAACACCGGCCCGATCACCGACATTCACTTGTGGGGCTCATGGCTGAACAATCAAATTGTCCCTAACACCATCACTTTCTGGGTAGGCCTATTCGATGATGTGCCGGCCGGCCCGGGCAACCCCTTCAGTCGTCCCGGCCAACTGCTGTGGGAAGAGTGCTTTGCTCCCGGGAGTTACTCCGAATTGCCGGGGCCCACCGGCCAGGAAACCTTCCTGGATCCCGGGCCGCCGACAACTGTCGGAACTGATCAGCAGATCTGGTACTATTGCTTCTATCCCACCAACCCGCCGACGCAATACGGCTCCAGCTCCCACCCCACGAATTATTGGCTGGCCGTTTACGCCCAAATGCCCGCCGCCGGAGGCGGCTATTTCGGTTGGAAGACCACGACCAACGTCCAGCACGACGTCAGCGTGCACAC
>DATKNZ010000474.1:0-2206 GCA_035541055.1 Candidatus Acidiferrum sp.
GGCCGCAAGCGCCGGTGCGAGCCCTCCCGTGCCCACAATGGCGATCAGCACCACGTCCGCGCCGGGCAGTGTGGCCAGCCGCACAAGCCCCTCGGGACCCGAAAAGACGTCGGTGCTCGTGCCCAGCGCATTGTGCAGCTCTTTGGCCTTGGCCGGATCGCTGATGCAAATGGCTTCCGGGCGGTGTTTGCGCGTCTGTTCGAGCAGCAACTCCGAGTTGTTGCCCGCCGCCAGGCCGAGCAGGCGGATGCGATCAGGCAAATCCTCGGCCACTTTGATCGTGCTGGTGCCAATGGAGCCGGTGCTGCCTAGAAGGACGACGTTCCTCATTTACGATTTACGATTTACGACTAAATCATCTGGGGTGTGTGAGAATGTGCCGCAAGTAAAGATACATGATGGGCGCATTAAACAGCAGGCTATCCAGCAAGTCGAGGATGCCGCCGATGCCGGGGAAGAACCGGCCCGAGTCCTTCACGCCCGCCTCGCGCTTGAAGAGGGACTCGATCAGGTCGCCCACCACCGCGCCGATACCCAGGACCAGGCCGAGGATGATCGCGTGGAAGGGGTTCATGCCCGCCATCTTCGCCCCGAAGACCTGCGTAAACAGCAGGCTGGCCAGGGTGGACAGGACGAGCGCGCCCGCAAACCCTTCCCACGTCTTGCCCGGGCTGATGCGCGGGATCATTTTGTGCCGCCCGATGAGCGAGCCGGTCACGTAAGCGCCCGTGTCGCTGAGCTTGGTGATGAGCAGGAAGTAGAGGAGATAGTAATGGCCCTGCACGTGCGGGAAGAAATTGATTTTCTGGATGAAGTTGAGCAGCCAGGGCACATACATCAGGCCAAAGAGCGTCGTCGAGATGGCCACCATGCCCGCCGTGTTGCTGCGGGAGAAGAACTGGCGCAGGCACAGGCCCAGCACGAAAAGGATGAGGAAGCTCGTCTCGAAATCGTTGACGCGCGCCGGGGAGCCTGAAGTGCCTATTTGGCCGGTCAGGTTCAGGAACGTGCCGACCATCAGGAGGACGCCGCCGAAGATGCCCCAGCGGTCGAAGCAGGCCAGCTCGCGCCTGGCCGCGAGCCCGTAGAACTCGGCCAGCCCCATCATGGCCAGGGCGACCATGATCACCAGGAACACGGAATCGGATACGACGCGATTGCCCGAGAACAAGGCCGTCAGGACGATGGTCCACAGCACCACGAAGCTGACCAGCCGGCGGAGAAAGGTCTTCAGCTTCGAAGGCGCTTTGGTGGTCAGTGGGCCTGATGGGGTTGCATCCGGCATTTGCGGGGAAGCTAGCGGGCCGGCCCCCGGAGTCGAGTAAATCCGAGCGGGGTAGGGACGCCTCGCGGAGGCGTCCGCCGCCGCCAGAGAACGGACGCCTCGGCGAGGCGTCCCTACCAGTGTGAAGTCTCCGAGCTACGCCCTGGCCTAAGCCGCGTTCACCGCAGCGTAGAACGCATCCAGGTTGGCGAGCGGCGCCGCAGCCGGGATATCGCAGCCGGACGACAGCACGTAATTGCGCCAGGCGGCGGTCTGGGACAGGAGGGCCGCGGCGCGGGCTTTCACCTCGTCCGGCCCGAGCTGGCAGAAGACGCTCGCAGGGTCGAGGTTGCCGCAGAGCACGGTTTCGGCGGACACCTTCCTCAGGGCCGCCGGCAGGTCCATCGGCGCGCCAAAATGGAAGCTGCTCAAGCCTGTCTCCAGAATAGCGGGCAGGTGCAGGAGGCGCGCGGCGCAGTTATGCAGGATCACGGCGAATTCCCCGCCGCACACCTCGGCGGCGAGGCGCTTGATGTACGGGGATGAATGGGCCGACACGCCCTTGGGCGACAGCAACCCGGCAGCGGGCTCGGCCATGATCAAGCCGTCAGCACCGGCTGCCTTGAAAGCTCGGGCATACTCCGTGAGGAATTCCGTGCTCTTGTCCAGCACCGCTTCCATCAAGTCTGGCTCGGTCAGCGTCAACTCCAGCGCCTCGCTCACGCCCACCAGGCGGGCAGCGAGCGAGAACGGCCCAATGCAGCCCGCCAACACCATCGGGTGGGAGGGCAGCTTCTTCAGCCGCCGCACCGTTTCCAGGTAAACGGCCGTGCGCCGGTCTCCAGGATGCGGCACTGGCAGCTTCGCGGCTTGTTCCAGGTTGGTTACCAGGCGGCCGGTGACGGAGGGGATTTCGTTCTCCGCAACGTGGAGGGTGCAGCC
>DATKNZ010000475.1:0-26500 GCA_035541055.1 Candidatus Acidiferrum sp.
AGAGGAGCGACGGCGAGGTACTGGAGGAGTACCGGCGATGTTAGGGAGAGGCTCCGGGGAAAGTATCACGGCTCGAGGGCAACCGTCGGGATTGTAATCCCACAGCTAACGTTAACGTAATGCATTCACCTAGGTGCTACCCTCTCAATTAACGTTATCGCACAGTGCTAAGTCCAGGATAGGCTTGGGCAACTGTCCGGTGAGGCCCATGCCGCTCGCCGGAAGCGCGATCCGGGGGTTGAGCATCCGTGTTTGGCCGTGCCCACATGTGGTTTAGGCAGCCTCGTTGCGCCGCAGGTGGAGCGTGGCGGGTTGCAGCAGTGACGCTGATGTGTAATGTTACGGCGGATTATGTAGAACCTCTCCGCGCCACCGATCCCAGGGAACACAGGAAGCAGTTATGAAATACGCAAGTTCACTTATGTTAGTGGTTGGCGGGTTTTGCCTGGCGGGTTGCACCTCGGGACCCAGGGTGGCACTCACTGAGCCGGTGGGCCCGGCTCCCGGAGCTACGGCCATAGGTTCGAGCCGCTCGGGGCAGGGCTCACTCGTGGTGTATTCCGCCCGGGTGCCGGCGGTGGTTGACCTGAACCGGGACCAATGGCTGGAGAACATCAACCCGAACCGCGCTGACCTGAGGTTCGAACCCGCCCACACGGGCTACACGATCTACACGAAGGATGGGCGGCTCGTGGCAACAGTCGCTAACGCGCGCGATGACGAGGAAGGGACTCCGGCAGTGGTGCCGCTTCCCGCCGGCGCTTATCGCGTGAGCGCCCAGGCTATTGCCTGCGGTGGAACCCGGGAGTACGTCAGCCTGCCGGTGGTCATCAAGCCGGGAGAAACGACCGTCGCCCATCTGGGAGGCACCTGGGTGCCTCAGGGCTACCCGGCCGATGAGCTGGTGACGTTGCCTTGCGGACGCCCGGTGGGCTGGCGCGCCGCTTCGGGCGAGTTCGCCGGCCTCGACACCGGGCGCTGAGCCTGGCCTTCTCTCTAACGCAAAGACGCAAAGGCGCGAAGCCGCAAAGCCCTGCGAGGGTAGGGACGCCTCGCCGAGGCGTCCGCCCCCGCCACGACGTGGACGCCTCGGCGAGGCGTCCCTACCACCGAGGAATATCAGGCTTAGTGGGTTGGCGTGGGCCGGGCCGCATCTTTGGATTCGGATTGAAATGCCGGCGGCGGTTGGCAAACGTATCCGGGATTGACCGACCCCGCAAAGACGGCGCCCCGCACCATTCTAATCTGCGTCCTGCTCGGCGCGGCGACGCTCTTGACCTTCTGGCCGCAGACGGGGCACCAGTTCATTACCTACGACGATTCGTTCTACGTCACTGAGAACCCGCAGGTGCAGCAGGGTTTAAGCTGGGAGGGCCTGGGATGGGCGCTGCGGACGGGCTATGCGGGCAACTGGCATCCGCTGACCTGGATGTCGCACATGCTGGATGTGCAGCTCTTCGGGCTGGACGCGGGATGGCATCACCTGACGAGCCTGCTGCTGCACACGGCCAGCGCGGTGCTCCTGTTCCTCTGGCTGCAGCGCGCGACCGGCGCGGCCTGGCGCAGTGCGTTCGTGGCGGGCCTGTTCGCGCTGCACCCGCTGCATGTGCAGTCGGTGGCGTGGGCGGCGGAACGCAAAGACGTGCTGAGCGGACTGTTCTTTATGCTGACGCTCTGGGCCTACGGACGCTACGCGGAAGTCCGAAGTCCGAAGGCCGAAGTCCGAAGGGCGGAACGGGCAAGTGCCCAAGCCGGGGCAAGGGGGGGCGCAGCTCCGGAGGACACGGAACACGCAACACGCAACACGGTTGGTGCTGCACGCTCCACGCTCCACGCTCCACGCTCCACGTTTTACCTGCTCTCGCTCCTGTTCTTCGCGCTGGGGCTGATGAGCAAGCCGATGCTCGTTACGATGCCCTTCGTGCTGTTGCTGCTCGATTACTGGCCGCTGGGGCGGTGGGCCAGTCTTGAGTCTAAAGCCTTGAGTCTTGAGTCCGCGCAACACTCAACACACAACACGCGCCACGTTGTAAGTGGTCTCGTGCTGGAGAAGCTGCCTTTCTTCGCCCTATCGGCTGCGTCGTGCGTCGTGACCTTGTGGGCGCAGAGCGGCGGCGGGGCCGTGGTGCCGGTTGGGGTGGTCAGCCTGCCGGGGCGCGTGGCCAATGCCGTCTTGGCCTATGCGGGATACCTGGGGCAGATGCTTTGGCCGGCTAGGCTGGCGATCCTGTATCCCCTGGCGAGTGCGGTGCCGGTCGGCGCGCTGCTGGTCGCTGCCGGGGTTCTCGCGCTGATTACGGGATGGGCGGTATGGTCGTGGCGGACGCGCCCGCATTTGGCGGTGGGATGGTTTTGGTATCTCGGCATGCTGGTGCCGGTGATCGGGCTGGTGCAGGTGGGCATGCAGCGGATGGCGGACCGTTACACTTACCTGCCGCTGATCGGCGTGTTCCTGATGATCGCGTGGGAGGTGCCGTGCTGGTTCGCCCGCCGGCCGTGGGGCCGCTGGGCGCTGGGCGGCGCGGCGGGGCTGGCGCTGGCGGCGTGCGCTGCCGCGACCAGCCGCGAGGTGGGCTATTGGCAGGACAGCGAGCACCTTTTCGCGCGCGCGCTGGAGGTTGGGCCGGCTAACTACATCGCGCTGGACAACTATGGCCGCGCGCTCCTTAAGGAGCGGAAGCTGCCCGAGGCCGCGCAGGCGTTTGCCGCGGCGGTGGCTTTGCGCCCGGACCTGGACGCCTCGCGTTGCGGCCTGGGCGCGGCACTGCAGGAGCAAGGGCAGTATGACGCGGCGGCGGAGCAGTTCACGCAGGTGCTCAAGCTCCAGCCGGACAACCTCGTGGCGCTGATCCAACTCGGCATGGTGCGCGGCAAGCAGGGCAGGCTGGACGAGGCCGCCGAGCTGCTCGCGCACGCGCTACGCGTCGGGCCGCAGGACGCGGGCGCGCACAATAATCTCGGCAACGTGCTCCTGCTGCAGGGCAAGTATGCGGAGGCGGCGCGCCAGTTCGAGGAGACGGTGCGGCTGCGCCCCAATCATACCGCGGCGTTGGGCAACCTGGCGCTGGCTTGCCGGAAGCTGGGCCGCACGGACGAGGCCATCGCGCATTACCGTGAAGCCTTGCGCCTGCAGCCCGATTCGGTCGAAGCACTGAATAACCTGGCCTGGGTCCTGGCGGCTTGTCCCGACGCCAAATACCGCAACGGGGCCGAGGCCGTCACTCTGGCCACGCGAGCGTGCGAGTTGACGAAATACACCAATCCCATCGCGCTGGCGACGCTGGCGGCAGCTTATGCCGAGACTGGCCAGTTCAGCGTGGCGGTATCGTTCGCCCAGCAGGCTCAGGGGATCGCCAAACCGATGCCTCCTGCCCTGGGCCGGCGCCTGAACGAGATGCTGGACGCCTTCCAGGCGGGCCGGGCTTATTATGCAGAATAGGGGCGGCGCTTTTCGCTAGAGGGTTGAAGCGTGCAACGTGGCGCGTGTTGCTTGGCACGTGAAGAATAGCCGATAGCCGATAGCCAATAATCAAGCGTTAGCAGCGTCGTGTCCTGGAGGGACCCTCGAGACCAGCCCAGCGCTTTGCATCTGTCGGGGCTTGGGAGGCTTCGGACATACTTTCCAAGGCCCAGGGCTGGCGGGCGGCTAAGTCAACCTCATAATCCAGTGGCGTGCCTCAGGTGCGCATGATAATAGGAGGATAGTGCCTGGTATATTTGGAAGAAGCGACCCAGCCGACGTGCCCTCGCCCGGGCCTTTCGGCAGGTTCTATTTGCAGGAATTGATCAACCGAGGGGGCATGGCCGATATCTGGCTGGCGACGGACGAGCGGCAGAAGCCTTACGCGTTGCGGCGCATGCACGAGCGCCTGCGCTTCAACTTCCTGGCCCGGCGGCGTTTTGTTCGCGGCGCCGAGATACTGTCCAGGATCACCGATCATGACGGCATCATCGGCTACGTGGAGCACGGCAAGGTGAAGGGGCAGCTCTACTTGCTGATGGAGTATGTGGAGGCCTCGAACCTGAAGGAACTCTATGCGCAGCAGGACCCGGTGCTGCTGGAGAACGTGGCCCAGATCCTGATAGACATGGCGACAGCGGTCGAGCACATGCACGAGAACGGCTACATGCATTTGGATTTCAAGCCGGAGAATGTGCTGGTGACGCGCAATGCCAAGGTGCGGTTGGTGGACTTCGACCTGGCACAGCCGATTCCGGAGAAGCCGCGCAAGGCTTCCGGCAAGAACCCGGGCACCCCTGCCTACATGGCACCCGAGCAGCTTCTGGGCGAGCCCATCAGCCAACAGGTTGATATGTTCTCCTATGGCGTCGCCGCGTACGAGCTACTGACCAATGAGAAGCCCTTTCCCGGTGATACACCGGGCGAGATTCTGAAGAAGCAGCTCGATCGCTCGGGGTTCGTTTCCCCGCGCCAGCACAATCCCGATGTGCCTGCCGGGATGGAGAAGGTGATTCTGCGCTGCTTGGAACGTGAGCCGGGACGGCGCTACCCGTTTATCGGCCTGATGGTGCGGGAGATTCAGGCGGCGCTTTACGTTTAGGGACTCGTCTGGAAGGACGCCACGATCGGGCGATGGTCCGAGCCGACAGCCCAGTTGGGAATCCGCAGGACGTAGGTTTCACTTTTAACCCAGTCGCGCGCCAGCGCCGGGCTCAGCAGGATGTAGTCTATGCGCGAGAACGAGTCCTCGAGATCGTAGAAATGCGTCCAAGCGATCTTTGAGGCCTCGGAGGCAGGTTCGAGTGGGGGTGTGCCGGCCGGCTCGCGCTCGGCGGGGCGGGTATCCACGAGCTTGCGCTTGCCTTTCCCGATGATGGCTTTGGTGGACGGTGCGTCCTTGCTGTCGTTCAGGTCGCCGAGCACGACGAGGCGCGCCTCCGGAGTGGACCCCAGCAGGGCATCAACCCGTTCGCGCAAGAGCTTGGCCTCTTCGAGCCGCAGTTCGGCCTCGTCGCCCATGGCAACCGTGCGCCTGGATTTCAGGTGGGCGGCCAGCACGGTAACCGTGTAGTTGGTGGCGACCTGCACGTCCACCTCGGCGAAGCCGCGCCCGACGCGGTAGCGGCGGCCGGTGAGCAGGAAGCTGTCGTTCGTGTGCGGCCGCCGGGCGATTATGGGGAACCGGCTCAGGATGGCGATATGGATATTGGTATCGGCGCCGGTGATGTGCTCCCAGTACGGTAAGTCGAGCCCGGCGCTCTTGAGGGAGCCGCGCAATTCGAGGAGGGCATTGGTCGTGCCCATTTCTTCGAGGGCGAGCACGTCGGGTTTGATCGCCAAGATGCTCTCGCGGACCTTCGCCTTGGCTTCAGGGGATTTGAGATGGCGCTTCGGCGCGGGCGCGTCCAGGTAGTTCTCGACGTTGTAGGTAGCGACCCGGAAGGTTTCGGCGGCCAGCCAGCTCGCGGAGCCGGCCAGCACGAGAATGGTAAAGAAGCTCAACCGCCCGGAGACGCCCACGTTCATGATGGCGCGGTGATAGAAGACATCCGGGGCAATGTCAAGGGTCAATAGAGCCAAAGCTTTTGCAAATTGGGCGGGGGATAGCTATCTTCTGCACATGTTCAAGCCGACCAAGAATGGATCGGGCTCCACCCCTGCCGCGCTGGCAAAAGCACGCGTTTTGCCCGGCAGCCGGGCCAACGGGGCACACAAAGCCAAACTGAGGGGCGGCCCGACGCGTTTGCACGACAAGCAGAGCGAGCCGGACCACCGTGAGCTGCGCATTGACAAGGTGGGCGTTCGCGGGCTGCGGTTCCCGATTCAGGTGCGCGACAAGGCGCGCGCGGTGCAGAACACCGTAGCCACCATCGGCATGTTCGTGGACCTTCCCAAGGAGTTCAAGGGCACGCACATGAGCCGCTTCCTCGAGGTGCTCAACGCCCACGGGAATGTGATCCATGTCGAGAATATCCAAGATATCCTCTGCGCGATGCAACGGAAGTTCAACGCGGCGACGTCGCACCTGGAGATTGAGTTCCCCTATTTCATGGTGAAGAAGGCGCCCGTAACAGGCAAGGAGAGCGTCATGGATTACACCGCGCGGTTCGACGCCGCGGCGTGTCGTGAGCAGATTCTCTTCCAGCTTACGGTGAAGGCGATGGTCACGACGCTGTGCCCCTGCTCGAAGGCGATAGCCGCCTACGGAGCGCATAACCAGCGGGGCGAAGTCACCGTGCAACTGCGTTCTCGCAAGGCGGTATGGATCGAGGACGTCATTGAGATCATCGAGGGCTCGGCCAGCTCCGAGCTGTATGCCTTGCTTAAGCGACAGGACGAAAAGGCGGTTACGGAGCGGGCCTACGACAACCCGGTGTTCGTCGAGGACCTGGTGCGCAACGTGGTGTTGAAGCTCAACGCGCACCCCGATGTGACGTGGTACAAGGTGGAGGCCGAGAACCATGAGAGCATTCATAACCACAACGCCTATGCCTGTATCGAGAAGGGTTAGACCGTCATTCGGCGGCAACCGGGGCCGCCTGGCGGACAGGGGGTTTTGAGCGGGTACTTCAGCCGGTGGGGAGCCCCGGTCCCGGTTAGTTCTTGCCCTCAGATTTTTGAAAATTATTGTGGAATATCCGGGCTCCTCTGGTAAGTTCCCGGACTCTCGACGGAAGGGAGCGCCCTCCCGCTGAGATGGAATTCGCAGTTTGAGTTGTGAGTACGCAAAAGAAGCATGTCAGAAAAGCGGCAGGTCGCCCGAAGCCCCATAGCTCGGCGACCGCCGATTCCATTCTAGGGCGGCGCGCCGTCGTGAAGGCGAAGAAGAATGGGGATGTGAAGATCAAGCCCCAATGGGCGAAGTTCTACCAGCATTTGCTGGAACTCAGAGACCAGTTGACCCGGCAAATGAACGGGTTGGCCGAGGAATCAGCCCAGGAAATGTCCGGCTACAGCCTGCACATGGCCGACTCCGGCACCGACAATTTCGACCGGGACTTCGCCCTGAGCCTGCTGTCTTCCGACCAGGACGCCATGTACGAGATCGAAGAGGCGCTGAAGCGGATCGAGAAGAACACTTACGGGATTTGTGAACTGACGGGTAAGCCCATACCGAAGACTCGCTTGGAGGCCATTCCCTGGACGCGGTTTACCGTGCAAGCCCAGGCGCAGTTGGAACGGGAAGGCGCTCTGCGCCAGCGCCGGCTAGGCGCGCTCGGCACGGTGGATTCCATCGCGATGTCCGAAGCCGAACCCGAGGAAGAGGAGGCACCGGAAGAGAAGCCCAAAGAGAAAGAATAATATGCCCCGCGAGATTATTACTATTGAATGCACCGAGGCGAGGAAGGAAGGCAAATCTCCTTCACGCTATACCACCACCCGCAACAAGAAGCTCAAAACCGACAAGCTGGAGATCAAGAAGTACAACCCGGCCCTGCGCCGGCATACGTTGCATCGCGAAGTAAAGTAACACCCCTTTATGCCCCGCAAAACCCGCCCGGATAAACCTGAAAGACGCGGAGCCGCCGGGCGCTCTGCTTACCGCGAGGTGCGCACGCCTCGCCCGAAGCCCAAGATTGATTTCACCTTTGACGCCCTGGATTTCAAGAACATCACCTTGCTCCGGCAATTCGTGACGGACCAGGGACGCATCCTTCCGCGGAAGTACACTGGTCTGCCGGCGCATTATCAACGGCGTCTGAACCGCGCGATCAAGCGCGCCCGCCAGATGTTGTTGATGAAGTAGCGGTCGGCGGATCGTAGGGCGACCCAGCCCGGCTAGAGTTCCGGCGCCGCTCGGCAGTCGCTGCTTGGCGGCCGTCTGCGGGCTCAGACCGGGGGGTAGCTTGCCTGGCCTGCCTCAGGTGGTATGGTACACCCCGAATAAATGGCTCGCGCTGACGTCTAAGGCATTGTTGAATTATGAGCCTAGACGGCGCCCATTTCGATAGCATGAAATCTCTATTTCGCAGGATTGTTAAGCCCCTTTGCGGCGCGGCGGTCATTGCCCTGGCGGCCGGCTGCGCTTCGAGCGGCGTGAAGAACCCTTCCGGCGTGCCCGTCACGCAGATGAATGCCGATGAGCGAGGGTTTGTAGCCGGCACCGGCGTCGAGTCGCAAGACCTGGTGATGGTGGCCGACAAGATGGCGCGGAGCATCGTGGGGATTCCACAGATTGCGAACGCGGCGACGCCTCCCACTATTGTGCTGCAGCCGGTCGAGAACCAGACGCGTTTCCCTATCAACAAGGACATCTTCCTGACCCGCATCCGGGCGGAGCTGAACTCTCAGGCCCGGGGGAAGGTCATGTTCCTGGCCCGCAACCAGATGGAAGCCCTGGAGAAGGAGCGCAACCTGAAGCGGGAGGGCGCGGTGACGGCCAGCTCCGACCCGGGGCAGCAGGAGTTCATGGGCGCCGACTATCTTCTGACCGGCACGCTTCAGGGGCTCTCGACCCGCACGGCTGCCGGGACCAGCGATTACATCCTCTACGACTTCCACCTGGTAGACGCGCGCACCAGCGTCATTGTCTGGGAGGACCACGCGGAGATCAAGAAACAGGGCTTGGAAGACGCGGCGTATCGTTAGGTTTCGGCGTCACCATCGCAGAATGAAACCTCTGTGGCAGCTTGCGCTGCCGGCAGTGCTGCTCGCTTTCGCCGGCTGCACCACCACGACGCGCGAGGTCGTGCTCACGGGCAACGTCATGGTGGACGGTCCGAACGCGATTGCCAACGGTCCGCCCCGCGACCGCGTCCTGTGGGAATACCGGACCGCCGCGGCGGCCATGCGCCAGGGCAATTATACCGAGGCCAAGCAATACCTGGATAACGCTCTGCTGACGCTGGGCGGGATCTATGGGAAGGACCCCAATGCCAAGCAGGCGCGCAGCTACTTCCACGCTGAGGCCAAGAAGACGTTCATCGGCGAGCCCTACGAGCGCTCGATGGCTTATATCTACCGCGGAATCCTGTACTGGATGGACGGAGAACCCGACAACGCCCGCGCCTGCTTCCGCAGCGCGGAGTTCGAGGACAGCGATACTGAGAACCACCAGTACGCGGGCGACTGGGTGCTGCCGGAATACCTGGACGGCCTGGCGACCCAACGGTTGGGCGGAGACGGCTTGGACGCGTTCAAGCGGGCGCAGGCTGTCGCCCGAGGCATCAAGCTGCCGCCCTATAATCCGAAGGCAAATGTGCTCTTCTTCCTGGAGTTTGGCCCCGGGCCCACCAAGTTCGCTACCGGCCAATACGGGGAGGAGCTTCGTTTCCACGCGATCCCCTCACCGGTTGTCTCAGCGGACATTCGCGTGGACTCGCTGAACATTCCCGTGGCGCCTACGGACGACGTGGTCTTCCAGGCGACGACGCGCGGCGGCCGCGTGATGGACCATGTGCTGGGCAACAAGGCCGTCTTCAAGACGGCGACGGACGTAGCCGGGACCGTGGGCATCGTGGGCGGGCTGACGACTGCCGCCGTCAGCGGCGACAGCACGGCGCAGGCCGTCGGCCTGGGCATCGCCCTGGCGGGCGTGGCCAGCAAGATCGTCTCGGCGGCCACGGTGCCTGCCGCCGACACACGATCCTGGGACAACCTCCCTCATTACCTGAGCTTCGCCTCGTTCCCGCTGCCGCCAGGCCAGCACGTGGTCACCGTCCAGTTTCTGGATCGTTCGGGCCAGATCCTGTCCAACCTGACCAAGACAATCAACCTTAACATCACCTCGACCGACCACGAGAAGGTGGTGTTTGTCAGTGATGGTTCAGTTACACCGCAAACCTTATGAGAACATCAAGCATAGCATTCCTTGCCGCCGGGACGGCTGTTCTGCTGCTCACCGGCTGCAGCACCCACGACAAGGGTCCGTACCTCCCTGAATGGGCGCGCACCCCAGCCTACGAGAACAGCCAGCCCATTGTGCTGCTCGACCCGGCGGTCCAGTACTCCGTCACCTACACCGGGGTCCAGGAGCAGACGCTCCCGGATGGCCGCCTGGAGGTGATCATCCACCTGCGCAACCGGGAGAACCGCCGTATCGAGGTCCAGGCGAACTGCGTGTTCAAGGACCAGAATTTCTACCTGACCGGGGACGAGACCCCGTTCCAGACAGTGATTCTTCCCGAGAACGGGCAGCAAGACTTGATCTTCACCTCGATGAACGACCGTGCGAAGCGGTACACGATCCGCGTTCGGCAGGCGCACTGAGGCTTAGAACCGCATCTGCGCCTCGAGGATGTCGCGGGCGATCTGCTTGCGCAGCTCGCTGAGGGAGCCGAACTTCTTCTCGGGGCGCAGCTTCTCGACGAACGTGATTTCCAGCTCACGACCGTAAAGGTCGCCGGTAAAATCAATCAGGTGCGCCTCGACGCGCTGCTGGGGTTCCGGGCGGTTCAGCGTCGGGCGCAGGCCAATATTGAGAACTGCCCGGTAGCGCCTGCCCTCGGCTTCGGCGTGAACGGCATAGACGCCGTTGGGGGGCAGCACCAGCCCTGCGACGTCCAGGTTGGCTGTGGGGAATCCGAGCTGCTGCCCTAACCCGTCTCCGCGGACTACCATTCCGGCAAGGGCCCACGTGCGCCCGAGCATCTGGTTCGCGGCATCAAGACTTCCCAGGCGAATGGCCTCGCGGATACGCGTGCTACTGACGGCCCGCCCGTCGAGCGACACGGCCGCCACGCCATGCACGGTGAACTTCAACTCGGTTCCCACGCGACGAAGCAATGGGACATCGCCCGTGCGCTTGTGCCCGAAGAGGAAGCCGGCTCCAACGCACAAGCTCTGTACCTGGCCCAGGTCGCCCACCAACTCCCGAATGAAGGCTTCCCCGCTCTTTTCGCTAAAAGGCTTGTCAAAGTGAATGAGGAGCACCCGGTCGGCGCCCAGCGCCTCGATGGCGCGGAGCTTTCTCGGCATGGAGTAAATGAGCGGTGGCGCGCGATCGGGAGCCACCACCGTGTTCGGGTGCCGGTCGAAGGTGACCACGAGCGCAAGGGCTTCGTGCTGGCGGGCGTCGGCCACCGCCTGGCGGATGATCTGCTGGTGCCCCAAGTGCACGCCGTCGAAGAAGCCGATCGCCAGGCAGACCTTGCAACGCGCAGAGCTCAGCTGGCTGGCGGCCTTAACGACCTGCATGGCATTAGCGCATCCGCTGCGTGGTGTTGGCGCCGCGACCCCCTGCTCGAAGACACAGGCGGTGTAGGGGAGTGGGCAGGTGGGCTTCGGGCTTCGGATCGGCCTTCGGATTATAGCTTTCGGTTGTCACCCTTCAGGTCCCGGTCAGTTTAAGAAACGGTAGCACGCGCGCTTCCAGCTCGCGGGGCGTGAGCTTGAGCACGTCCGCGAGCGGGACGGCATCGGCGACGTTGAACTTCCCGGAGGCGATGCGCCGCAGCGTGGCCAGGTGCGCGCCGCACCCGAGCTTCTGTCCCAGCTCGTGCGCGATGCTGCGCACGTAAGTGCCCTTGGTGCAGGCGATGCTGAAATGACCGATCGGCTCCTGGTAGGCGCTGAAGCGAAACGTATAGATGTGAACCAGCCGCGCCTCCCGCTCGACCTCGATTCCCTTGCGGGCCAGCTTGTAGAGGGGCACCCCGCCTTTCTTCACCGCTGATACCATAGGCGGAGTCTGCATGAGATCCCCTACGAACGGGCTGGCGGCTTCGTTGAGCTGTTCCAACGTCAGGAGCGGCACCGGCAGCGAGGCAACCATCTCTCCATCCGCGTCGTAGCTGTCCGTGGTCTCGCCGAGCTTGATCGTGCCCTCATACACCTTGTCCTCGGACATGAGCCTCTCGGAGAGCTTGGTGCCACGGCCCAGCACGATGATGAGCAGGCCCGTGGCATTGGGATCCAGGCTGCCGCAGTGTCCGACCTTCTTGATGCCAAACCGGCGGCGAATGGCATCCACCACATCGTGCGAAGTCGGGCCGACGGGTTTATCAATGAGGATCGCGCCGTCCAGCGCGGAGAACTCCTGGATCATGGGTTTAGTGGCTCGAGTTGAGCGCGCGGCGGATCGCGGCCAGCACGCGGCGCTGGATCGCCAGCGGCTTCCCGGGAATGCGTGCGCCCGCGGCCGCCGGGTGACCCCCGCCGTTGAACTGGGCCGCAATCTCGTTCACGTTCACCTTGTCGCTCTTGGACCGGAGACTGATGCGGGTCAGCTCCGGCTCGATCTCCTCGAATACGCAGGCGACCACGACCGGCGCGATGGCACGGATGTGATCTATCAGTCCCTCCGTTTCGCTGCTCTCGGCGCCCGCGCGGGCAAAGTCGGCCTTCTTCAGCCAGACGTAGGCGATCTGGTTCTCATGCGTGAGACGGAACTTCTTATAAATGTGACGGAGCAAGCCCATGCGCGAGAGCGGGAAGGACTGATAGACCTCGTCGCATATCTTCGCGAGATCGGCGCCCCGGCGCACCAGTTCGCCGGCCACGTGGTAGGTGCCGGGCGTCGTCGTTGGGTATTGAAATGAACCCGTGTCGGTCGAGACCGCGGTGAACAGGCAGTCCGCGATAGGCCGGGTGATGGGCCATTTGGCAGTTTTCAGCAGCCGAAAGATGAGTTCGCCTGTGGAGGGCTCACGTGCCGAGACCCAGTTGATGTCCGCGTAGCGCGTATTGCTCTCGTGGTGGTCAATGTTGATCAACAGGTTGCGGTGCTCGATGCACTTGTTCACCCTCCCAAGGCGCTCGAGGCTTGCCGCGTCGGTCGCCACAACGCAATCGAAGTGCAAACCCGGCTTGGGCTTTTGCACCAGGTGATGCGGGTCCAGGAACCTGTATTTCTCGGGTATGGGGTCCTCGTTCCAGCAGCAGACCTTCTTGCCTTCGTTCTGCAACGCCAGCGTGACCCCCAGTTGGGAGCCGACGCAGTCGCCATCGGGGCGGATGTGGCCGACCACGCAAATGGTCTGGCTGTCCCGGATGCCCTCGATGATCCGGTCAATGACTTTAGGGTGTGGCTTCAAGTGGCTCTACTCTTCGGTGCCGCCACGCGGCAAGGTCTTTTCGAGCTCTTCTATAATCTGCAGCACGCGGTTGCCGCGAACAACCGAGTCGTCCATCACAAATTTCAACGTGGGCGTGTATTTGAGGACCACGGCGCGGCCCACCAGGCCCTGAATGCGCTTGCGGTGCCGGTTCAGCAGGTCGAACCCGCGCTTCTGCTGGCTCTCGTTGCCCAGAATGCTGACGAAGACCAGCGCCGAATGCAGGTCTCCCGCGACGTCCACGTCATTGACGGTGATCAGGCCGGCTTCGCTGACCTCGAACTCGCGGCGCACGACCTCGCCGATCTCGCGCTTCAGCAGCTCGCGCACGCGTTGCAGTCTCAGGGAGGGCATCGTCTGTTATGTTGTGCTCCGGCCGTCGAGGCCGTCATCGGGCTAAGGAGGAACCCGCCCGCGTCATAACTGCTGGGCGACCTTCTCCATCGTGTAGCATTCGATATAGTCGCCGACATGATAGTCGCCGAACCCGTCAATACGGATGCCGCACTCCATCCCCGCGCGGACCTCGTTCACCTCATCCTGGAAGCGCCTCAGCGACTGGGCGATGCCTTCGTAGATGATCTCTTTGCGGCGGCGCACGCGCACCTTGCCCTTCACAATGCGCCCGCTGAGCACCATGCAACCCGCGACCGGCAGCCCTTTGGAGAGCGCGAACACCTTGCGCACCTCCGCCTGGCCGACCGTGATGTCCTTCAGCAGCGGCTCCAGCAGGCCAGCCATTGCCTCCTTCACCTCGTCTATGAGTTCATAAATGATCGCATACAGCTTGATCTGGACGCCTTCGTGCTTCGCCTTGTCGGCGACGCCGCTGTCCACCCGCGTGTGGAAGCCCAGAATCACGGCGTGGGACGCAGACGCCAGGGCAACATCGGAGTCGGTGATGGTCCCCACGGCGCTATGAATCACCTCGAGCGAGACCTTCTCGGACTCGATCTTCTTGAGCGCATCCACGATGGCTTCGACCGAGCCTTGCGTGTCGGCTTTCACCACGACCTTCAACACTTTGGAGGTGGAGGAGGCCAATTGATCGAACAGGTTCTCGAGGGTGACTTTGGCGCGGCTGGTTTCCTGTCCGAGCGCCCGGGCTTCCTGGGCGCGTTGCTCCGCCAGGTCGCGCGCGGCCTTCTCGTCCTCCACGACGCTGAACTCCAGACCCGCTTCGGGCACTCCGTTAAGACCGAGGACTTTAACCGCAAACGAGGGGCCCGCCTCCTTCAGACGCTTGCCTTCCTCGCTGATGAGCGCGCGCACCTTGCCGTAGTACTGGCCGCAGATGATCACATCGCTCACATGCAACGTGCCCTTGCGCACCAGCACCGTGGCCGTAGGACCTCCCGGCTCGAGGCCCGACTCGATGACGTTGCCTTTGGCGCGCCGGTTGGGATTGGCCTTCAGCTCGAGCAGGTCGGCCTGCAACAGGATCATCTCGATCAGTTTATCCACGCCCTGCTTCGTCAGGGCCGAGACGTCCACGAAGATGGTGTCCCCGCCCCAGTCGTCCGGCACCAGGCCCTTGTCCTGCAATTGCTGGCGCACCTTCAGCGGGTTGGCGTTCGGGTGGTCAATTTTGTTCACGGCCACCAGCAGCGGCACCTTGGCCGCGCGGGCATGGCTCAAGGCCTCGAGCGTTTGCGGCATCACCCCGTCGTTGGCGGCGACCACCAGCACGACAATGTCCGTTACGTTGGCCCCGCGCGCTCGCATCGAGCTGAACGCGGCGTGGCCCGGCGTGTCCAGGAACGTGATCTGCGCCAGGTCCTTCTTCCGCTCAGGGTGAGGGAAGGAGATCGTGTAGGCGCCGATGTGCTGCGTGATGCCCCCGGCCTCGCCGGCAGCGACGTTCGACTTGCGGATCACGTCGAGCAGGGTCGTCTTGCCGTGGTCAACGTGGCCCATGATCGTGACCACCGGCGCGCGGGGCGCCAGGTCCTCGAGCTTGTCCTCCACGTCCAGCTCGACCTTGCGGACAGGTGCGTGAACCAGCCCGCTGCCGCGCTCTCGCTTTTCCACCTCGAAGCGGTACCCGTATTTGGCGCAGATCTTTTGCGCCACGGATTCCTCGATGGCCTGATTCACGCTGGCAAACACGCCGGTTTCCATCAGGTCGGCGATGATCTTAAACGGCTTCTGCTTGAGCTGTTCCGCCAGCTCGCGGACGACGATGGGCGGCTTGATCGTGATGACGGTTGCATCCGCAGGCAGCACGATTTTCGGGGCCGACGGCGGCTCCGCCGCCTTCGGCGCGGCCGCCTTCTTCTGGGCCCCCAGGCGGCTTCCGGGCAGGGCCGGCGCACCCGGCGCGCTGGCTCCGCCCCGTAGAGCACGGATGTCTCCCCGGCGGTTGAAGTCCGTCCGCCTCTGGTCAACGGGCCGAGCGGGCAGTTTAACGCTCCCGACACGCTCGCCCAGTTTTGGCCCGGGCTTGTGAGGCAATTGAATGAATCCCACCTTGTCCCCCACCTTGGGCTTGGGCGGCGCCGGGGGTGGCGGAGGAGGTGGAGGCGGAGCAGCCGGCGCAGGGAGCGTAGGCGGCGGTTGGGGCGCTTTGGCGACGATCGGCTCGGGCGGCGGTGCGATGGGGAGCACCGCCGGCGCTTTGGGCTCCTCAACCGGCGCTGTTTTGGCTTCGACGACCACCTCGGCGGCGGGTGCCGCAGGCGCTGTGGGCGGCGCCGGAGCTTGTGCCACGGGCGCAGGCTGGGGCGCCGGGACGACTTCGACCGGTGTGGGCGCGGGAGCGGCGGGTGCAGGCGGGGGAGGGGGCGGCGGCGCGGGCGCCGCGTGTTCCGGATACGCCTCTTTAAGTCTGTCCTCTAAGTAACCGGCCGAAATCTTGTCCAGCGTGCTCGAGGCGACGCGCGCGGCGACAATGCCCAGCTCCTTGGCTTTGGCCAGAACTTGCTTGTTCTCCAAGCCGAGCTTTTTCGAAATGTCGTAGATACGAACGGGCATAATTATCTATCGCTGCGGGCCTTGACTGCTCCAGAGCCTTCATAGGCTTAGGTCGAAATATTAAGCATCGCCAGCACCGCTTCCATGATCAACCTGAAACTGGTGTCTCGCCAATGGGATGTGTCCGCCGGGCCACCTCGGCCCGGGCCGCTTCCAGTATGGCCGCCGCCTGATCCCCTAATTGCGGGATTCCCGCCAGATCACTCTCATCGGCCTGCAATAAATCTTCCAGTCGCGTCAGGCCGTGATGCACCAGCACGTCCGCCTGCTCGCGGGTAATTCCTGAAATCGCCGCCAGGGACTCCACCGCCTCGGCGACCTTCTCCTCGAACCCCTTCGTGACCACGACCTCGGGCTCGATGTCCACCTGCCAACCGCTCAGCTTCGATGTCAGCCGGGCGTTCTGACCCCGCTTGCCGATAGCCAGCGAGAGCTGGTCCTGGCTCACGGTGATTTTGACCCGCCGCTTGGCTTCGTCCACCTCGAACGCCTTCAGTTTGGCCGGGGCCAGGGCGTTGGTGATGAACTGCTTGATATTCGCGTCCCAGCGGATGATGTCCACCTTCTCGTTATTCAGCTCGCGCACGATGTTCTTCACCCGCTGCCCGCGCAGCCCAACGCACGCCCCGACCGGGTCCACCTTCTCGTCGCGCGTCCAGACCGCCAGCTTGGTCCGGAAGCCGGGCTCGCGGGCAATTCCCTTGATCTGGATGGTGCCATCGTTGATTTCGGACACCTCGAGCTGAAACAGCTTGATCACAAACCGCGGGTCGGACCGCGACAGGATGATCTCCGGGCCGTGCGGCCCTTCCTCGACGGCCTTGACATAGCAGCGGATGCGCTCGCCGATCTGGTATTCCTCGGTCGGCACGCGTTCCCGGTTCGGCAGCAGGGCCTCGTATTTGCCAAGGTCCACCAGCACGTCTGAGCGGTCAAAGCGCCGCACCGTGCCGCTGACAATGTCCGACACGCGGTCTTTGAATTCCGCAAATATCAGGGCCTTTTCCGCCCGGCGAATATGCTGCATCAGCGCCTGCTTGGCATATTGCGCCGCGATGCGCCCGAAGCCCACCGGCGTGACTTCCACCTCGATTTCCTCACCGACTTGCGCATCCGCCTTCACCCGGCGGGCGTCGAAGACCGAGATCTGGTCGTGCTTCGACATCACGCGCTCCGCCACGATGAGCTTGGCAAACGCCCGAATATCCCCGGTTTTCTGGTCAATCACCACCCGCATTTCACGGGCGGGCCCAATGGCTTTCTTGGCCGCCGACAACAGAGCTTCCTGTACAGCAGAGGTCAGGACATCCCGATTGATGCCCTTCTCGCGTTCCCAGAATTCCAAGACAGCCAGAAAATCAGCGTTCATATTTCATTAACGGCTCCCCAACAGGGGAACAAAAAAGTCGGCAGAATGAACTCTTCCGACTTTGGCGAGCTGGCGAACCAGCAAACTAAACCGTTCTATCGTCTAAATTAGAGTTTTCGGCAAAAGTAGTCAAGCTCCTTACTGCCTTGATTTCCCCTGGGGCAGCAAAGGCCCCAGAACCCGGGCAAACGCCTCGGCCTGCCGCATGAAGCCCAGGTCGTTGGGGTGCGAGCTGTCCACCGTGCCCTCGCCGTCCTCGCCCAGGAGCGAATCGCCCGGAATGTAATAGAGGCGCCTAACCCCGGACTTCTTCAGGCGCTTGAAGGCCGCCCGCAGCGCCGCATGGTTCGCGTCGTTGCCCGCGCATTTGGATGCCACGAGAAACCCGTCCGGGAACCGCCGGTCTTCCACGAGCACGATCGGCGTGGTGGGATGGGCCTGGCGCAGCGTGCGCACGAACGGTTCGACGCGCTCTGTCACCATCTGCGCATTCATGTTCGGCAGGCAATCCAGCACATAGACTGAGGGGTCGAGCTCCGCCAGCAGGCCGGCCATGACTAGTTCCATTCGGCCCGCGCCCGAGAAGCCCAGGTTGATCGTCGGGTAATCGAACCGGCGGCCCAGGATGGCGCTGTGCACCATGCCTGGACGCGAGGCGCACGCGCCCTGGAGGATGGACGTGCCGTAGAAGACGATGGGCTTTCGTTTCCCAGACCCCCACGGCCCGGCGATGGTCAGGGCCGCCTCGGCCGGCACGCCGATCTCCAGCCTGGCCGTGCCATTATAAAGCGGCAGGTAGAGCATGTATTCACGGCGGCCTGGTTTAAGCCCCTTTGCCAGCACCACCTCGTTCGTTTGCTGGCGGGGCTGTCCCACAGCCAGCCAGCGCCAACGCCCGGCCTCGGTTTTCACATAGAGGTCCACGCCACTGACACCCGTGGCCGACATGTGGGGCATCGCCAGGGTGGGCGAGGTGAGCGCCCAGCGGACGCTGATAGTCTGCGCGTCGGTCACGAACCGCACCAGCTCGCCGGCCGATTTGTGGCTCAGGTCCCATACCTTCGCGGGGACCTGGCCCTCCGCCTTTGCCGGCAGCCGGTCGTAGAACGCCTGCGTGTTCTCCCAGCCGCGGCCCTCGACACTGAGGTCATGGGCGTCGGTCCAGCGGAGTGGCGGCCCGCTCGTGCTCCTGGAGCCGGGAGGAATGAGCGCGGCCAGCAACGGCTCGACCCACCCGTCCCGCGCCATGTCGTAGAGGATGAAATCGCTATCGAACTGCCAGTAGGCCCAGCTCCAGCCGCGCTGCTCGGCGGCGCGCGCCACGCTCGCGACATAGCGGGCGCGCGAGTCCATCGGGGCCCTGTCGTAGGCTCCGAATTCCCCCACAAAGACGGGCCGGTTGTGTTCCTTGGCCCAGGTTTCGACTTTATCGAAGTTGGTCTTTAGGGTGTCCAGCTCGGCCTCCGTGCCCTGCCACTCCACGCCCGTCTTGTAGGCCCGGTCCGTCCAGCTCGCCCCCTGGTGGGTGAAGCTCATGGGGAGGTAGTAGTGGACGGTAACGATCAAGTTGCGGTCGTTCTCGGGCAGCTCAAGCTCGTGCAGATGTTCGAGTGAGTTCCAGAATGCCGGGCCGATGATCACGGTGCGGGTGGGATTGGTCTGCCGGATGATGGCCAGCGCCTCCGCCAAGTACTGGTTCCACAAGGCGGGCGTCAGCTTCCGGCAGGGTTCGTTGAGCACCTCGAAATAGACGCTGTCCGGCTCGTGCTGGTATTTGGCCGCCGCCTGCTGCCAGAAGGCGAGGAACTTCTCCTTGTTCCCCTCGGGGTCGTTGCCCATCGCGCCATATTCGTGGAGGTCCAGAATGACGCGCAGGCCCTGCGCCTTGGCCTCGGTTAGCGCCCAATCCAGCACGCCGAGCCAGGACTCGCGCAAGGCATATCCGTTGGTCGCGGACATCGAGCGGAAGGGCGCCAGGTTGATGCGCACCGAGTCGAACCCCGCCTCTTTCAGCAGTCGGAAATGCTTCGCCTGGAAGCGCGCCCGGTCGCGCGAGCGCCAGATTGGGTCGTAGCCGAGGATGTTGACGCCGCGCCCCAGCTTGCGGTTCTGTTCGAAGGCGCTCGCGTCCGACTGCGCGCGCGCCGTGCCGCCGGCGATCAGGAGAACGGTAATCAGCGCAAGCGCGGCTGCTCTCATAAATGGCCTCATTTCTCCGGGGCAGGAATTTGCAGCGGCTGTGAGCGCCTCAGCTCCTTCGGCACCTCATTAAGCAGCTCCTGCAGGTGTCCCTTCTTGGTCTTGTGTTCCTTCTTCTCGTTCTGGAACAGGGGGTCCTCGTGTTCCTGGACCATAAAGCCGTCGCACTCCACTACCGTTCGTGAGGAATCCAAATCACGCTGATAGACCTTTATCCGCTCCCATACGCCGCCGCTGTACCAGTCCCCATACACCATCCCGCTCATGAACGAGCCGGGCTTCTGGAAGTCCATTTCGTCGTCCTCGGACTTGCCTTCCTCGTACCCGTGCTGCTTGAAGACCGCTTGCACGGCGGCTTCGATCTGCTCCGAGGTCCGGTTGGTGACGATGATCGAGGCCATGCGCTGGGAAACACCGGAATCGGCCGTCCGGCAGCCTGCCGCCAGCGCCACGGCGGCTAACACTGCGACGGCGCCAGGTACCCTCCTCCACAACACCAGGGCCGGCGGTCTCGTACCCCGTGTGTCTGCATGATTATCGTCTTGCATAACTGCGGGCCATTGCGCCCGTTTACTGCTGGCCAGCGTGACATACTGCCCCCGCCATTCCAATGACAAAGGTTCGCGTCCCGGGCGGGAAGGCGCCTCCTGTTCAGCGTTCGGCCAGCCTCACGATTGCCGCTGACGCTGCCGGCACCGGGAGTTTGAAGGCGCCGCCCGCCGAAGGCGCCGCCAGGTGCGTCCAGCTTCCCTTCCAATTGCCCTGGAGATCAATGGCGCCGCCCCCGAGAGTCACGCCGGACTTCGCTTCCACACTGTTTCCCGGCGCCGTCAGGAACATGGCTTCGCCGCGAACATATGCCTTGCCCGGCGCGATGCTCACCTGCGCGTCTTTGCCACCGGCTCCGTGCTCCTTGTTGATCAGCGCCAGGCGGAGGCTGTGGTCCGGCGCGAGGACGGCGTAAGCCCACAGGTTGATCGGCCCGGCGTCCGTCGTGATCCGCACCGGGAGCAGGCGCCCGGCGCCCACCAGACTGAAGGCCTCCATGGCGTAGGCCAGCGGAGACGCCGCAAAGCCTTCCCCGGCATTCCAGAACACCGCATACTTCATCGGCGAGTGAGGTTTGGTGCCGGGCACGTAGCCGCCCGTGTGGAAGTTGATCCCGTCGGCGCCCTGCCCCGCCCACCAATAGAGATAGTCCAGGCCCCACAAGGCCGCGGCAAACGCATCGCTCACCCCGGCCGCGCCGCCATTCGAGAAGCTGTTGGCTTCCTCCAGCCGGTAAGGCAGGCCGTTCGATGCGGCGGCCGGCACGAACTCATTCCCGAAAGTCTCATAGACCTTGAGCAAGGCGGGCGACAGCAGCCTGTCGGAAGCCGCAGCCACGCTGGGGATGTTGGTGCCGCTGCGCGCGGGATACTCGTGCTGGGTGACGAGCGCCACGCGCTTATCGCCTCCGAACTCGCGCGCGAATTGGCCGGCCCAGGCGGCATTCTTGTGGGTGGTGCTGGGGCCGCAGAACCGCGCCACCGGCACGTTGGTCGGGGCGGCAATCACCGCCACGAACCGGCGGAACTCGTCCCGGTATCCGGCGTAGTCTTTCGCCATCTTCTCCGGCTCGTTGCCGAGCGCGAAGCAGGTGAGGTCTGACCGGTAATGGTCCATGATGTATTTGGCGATATCCGCGTCGGCCTGTGGGTCGGCCCCTTTGAGCCGCAAAGTGTAGATCACCTTGACGCCGGCGGCCTGGGCGAAGGCGAACAAGCTGTCAATGTCCCGCCTGCCCGGGATTTGAACCGACTCTCGCTCGGCGGTGTTGCCGCCCACCCGCAAGCTCTTGACGCCGAGTGTGCGAAACATCTGCACGAGAGCCTTGTTCTCCGGGGTGAAGAAATACTTGCCGTTGCTCCCGGGCAGCAGCAGGGCGGTTTCGTAACTGAGGCCGAGGAAGTCGGAGGAGATATTCCGCCCGGGCTGCGCGGACTCAATGGTAACGGTCACCGGGACTTCGGCGGCTTCGGCTGCCCGCCCGCCGAGAAGCAGCGCCAGGACTGCTGCTTGCCCGATGCGCAAGCCGGGTTGCAATCGGCTATTGGCGATTGGCGATTGGCGATTTGTCTTTTCGGAGTGGCTTGGTGTCATAGGATTTCCAGTTAATGTTGTTCACCGTGGCGGACGGGCTGCGGGTAAAGGAGCTGCAGGCGTTTGTTCGAGGCGCCCGGCATCTTCCCGAGAAGCGCTTCGTATTTGGGGTCCCCGTAAGCCAGCGACGCCTGGCGCAGGAGCGGCGCGAAGTCGGTTGGGTCAGAGTGCTTGATCTGCTCGAACGGCCACTTGGCGGCCGGCGTGTCGGCGTAAGGCAACAGGTAGTCCAGCGCCCGGCGGAGGCTGCGTCCGTCCGGAGTCTGGTAGTGCCAAAGGTCCACGTCCACGTGCTCGGCCAGCGTGGCCAGCAGGAACAGAGCTTCGAGGTTAAGCCGGGAATAGCTCAGCGAGGCGGTTCGTTCCAGCTCCAGCGGTTGCTGCCCGTCGGGCTTGATTTGGAAGGCAATGCGCTTCTGTTTTGCCGCCTCCGCGATCTGCCGGGCGGCGTTGGTGTTGCCGAGCACGAGTGCCAGGCGGATGGCCTGCGTGTCGTAGAAGGTGCCGTGGTTGTTGCGCGCCGCGGCTTCATGCTGGCCGTTCGTGCTGGTGCAGAGCCAATCGAAGTAAGTGCTCAACCAGCCCTTCAGCGCCCGGTCGTCTGCCGTCGTCCAGGCCTCCGAGCCGGCCAGCAGGCCCGCCGCATCCGCCGCCTCGGCCAGTCCGCGTCCTTCGATGATCCCGGTTCCCCGGCCTTGATTCAGTCCTGGCACCGCCTGGGCGTATTTGAGGTTGGGGTTCATCTCCGTAGCCGGGTCGAGGAACCAGGTGCGCAGGAACCGGGCTGCCTGCTCTGCATATGCCTCCTTGCCGGTGAAGTAATAGGCCAGCGCTAGCGTCTGCACCGTGTTTGCCATCAGGCCCACCCGCCCGTGGTCCGAGGCCGAGCTGCGGCTCTCGGGATTGACTCGGCCGTCGTGGCGAATATACGGCAGGCCATTCGAGCTGGCTGGGTCGGGCCAAAAGTAGGGCGCGATGCTCATGTAGTCGTGCAGGTCGCCACTGGGCGGGGCCTTGCTCTTCTGCATGACCGATGGCGGGTTCGCGTGCAGCGCTTCATCCGCCTCCTGGGTAAGCGCCTTAAGCGCGGGCTGCAGGGTCTTCTCGCCCGCGTCCAACTGCGCCCGTGCCTGCGCCAGCGCGCCGGGGCTGGTGCCATAATAAGTGGGCGAAGGTTCTCCGGCCTGCGCCTGCCAGCCGGTGAGGCAGCAGGCAAAGAGCACAGTGCGGCAGAGCCGATGGAGGATTGAGGATAGCCGATAGCCAATAGCCAATAGCCGATCCGGCCGAGCGGCACGGGGCAGAGAACCTGCGCAGATTGAGAGGATTCGCGTGGATGGTAGTACAAGACGAGGCCTAACCCAGCGGCACAGTCCGAATGCTCCGTCACCCCTCGAATGTGTGTTGGATGGTTGCGGATGCGGAGTAGTCGTCATGGGTTCGGGTCCGTTGCTGCAGGCTGGGTGAGGTGCTGCTTCGCCAGGAAGTCCGCAACGAGCTTCCGGGTCTTGTCCTTCCACTCAGGCAGTTGGCTGGTGAAGCCGTGGTCGCCGCCGGGCACGGTGACCAACTCGCAGACGTTGCCGCCGGCCACGAGGCGATCGCGCAGAAGGATGGATTGCCGGTTGGTGACCGTCCGGTCGGCATCGCCGTGGAAGACGAGGACCGGAGGCATCCGGGCATCGAGTTGATGCACGGGCGAGAGCGCCTGGGCGTCCGCGCCGAAGCGCTTCGGCGTGTAGCCGAGCGGCGAGGTCGTGTCCGAAACCAGGCTCAGCAGAATGATGGCGCAGGGCTTGATCCGGGGAGCTTCCTTCGGGTCCGAACCTGGGGGCGTGTGCTCGATGGCTGTCCACAGGGCGACGTGGCCGCCCGCCGAGGAGCCGCCCACCACGATCCGCGCCGGGTCAATGCCGAGCTCGCCCGCATGATCCTCGATCCAGCGCACTGCCGCCCGGCCATCGGCCACCGACGCCAGCGGAGAGGTGCCGAAACGTTCCCGGGTGCGGTAGTCGGGAGCGATGCCCACCAGCCCAAGCCCGGCAGCGAACTTCGCCCAGCTCGCGGCGCGGTCGGGTGTGCCGCGCGTCCAGCCACCGCCGAAGAAGAAGACCAGCGCCGGGCGATGGTCAGCAGCCTGCCAGCCGTGGGGTTTGAAAACGTGGAGCCGCATGGGTTCGGGCTGACTGTCGCGACAGATGTGAGTCTCTGCGCCGGGCAGCGTCGCCGGGGTGAGGGCAGGCGCGTTGGTTTTGGCAGGTCCGGGCGGTTTTGCGGCCTTGGAAGCGTCCTGGGGAAGGGCGGTGCCGGCGGTCAGCAACAGGCCCGCTGCGGCGGAGACCGTAAGACTCCAGGAGCATGGAAGAGATTGGGAGGACATGGGATGCAGCAGATCGGATTTGCGCGCGCTCATTCGAGAGCCAGGCCGCCGTCATTGAGTCGAATGCGGTCGGTTTTGCCATCGGGCCGGCCGATGGTCAGCAGACCATCACTCCCGAGCGAGCTCGAGAGCGCCGGGGCGCTATTTGTGCCACGCTCGGGCCAGAGGACGGCGAAGACGGTGAAGCTGTTTGCGGCCTCCGTGCTCTGGGCGGTCAAATGGTCCTGGTTGCTCCATTTGCCGGTCACGTAGCTGCTGCCGGCTTCGCCGGTGAGGTACTTGCGGTCCACCGGCACCGGGAACTGGTCGGTTACACTGCCCTTCCAGGCGACGCCGGGCGATACCAGGCGCGCGATCAGCGTTGCCTTGTTGCCGCGGACGGTTGCAGTGCTATCCGCCCCGTTCCAGGTAAGCCCCTTCTCGGCGTGCAAGAGCCAGGACAGCTTCCCAGGCATGCTCAGCTCGACCCGGTCGCGCAGCACCACATAGCGCTGGTCAACGAAGACCAGGTCGCGCGTGACGCGCTTCACGCGCCCCTTCTCCGGCTGGCCGGCCTGATAGGCCAGAGTGGCGTCGCCAGTTGTCCAAGCGTACCGGGGCGCGGCTTCGAAGCGGGTAATCCTGCCGGTGGCCTTTTTGTCCTGAGCCTTCTGGCCCAGGCCGTCTATGAGGAGGTCGTTCTTGGATTTGGTCTGCCAGGTCCATTGCTGGTGATGGGGCGAGCGGTGGAACTCGCGGTAGGCGGAGTTGATCGCCAGCCCCTCGCCGAAGGCATTCAGGATGAAGGCATTCTGGTCGGCATGGCTGTGACTATACGAGCCGTAGGGGGAGGACTTGAAGGTGATCTGTATGTCATCGGCGGGCCGGCCCAGCGCGCTATGCAGGGAGACCCAGCCGACGTCTCGGAAGTAGCGGTAAGGCGGCAGCCCGCTGAGCGGTTTGGCGGGCGGCAGGGGCAGGCCGGAGGCGATAAAGTCGCGCACCAGGAACTCGCAGGCCGTAGGGTAGGTGCGGTCGAGCCCGGTCAGGCCCTTGTCGGCGGGGCGAACGCGCGAATCGTTGCACAGCTCGGCGTAGCTCCGGAAATAGCCATTCTGCTGCACCCGGGCCACGTGTTCCATGTAGTCGGCCACGGCGGGGTCGAGATTGAATCGGCCCGCATTCGAGGTATCGCCGAAGATCGTATGCAGGTAGGGCTGGACGTTGTAGAGCGCGAAATAGGGTGAGTTCTTCCAGAACAGGGACGCGTAAGCGAGCGGGTCGCCGATCGCGAAAAGCGCGTCCTGGAACGCGGCGTGCTCGAAGGTGCCGCGCCAATAGGCATTGCCCTCGGCCCAGCCGCCGTCGTCGCCGCCCCAGGGGCTGAACTGGTCCCGGTAGAACACGTAGGCAAAGCGCCACCACTCATGCGCCTCGGTCAGGTCGTCCCAGAGCGCGAGACCACTGAGCCCGGTCATGGCCATGAATCGCACCGGGTGGCTCTCGGCATTGACATCCAGCGAGTTGCGGCGGATGTCCTGCACCTTGGCTCGGTGGATCCAGGCGGCGGAACGGTTGCCGCGCTCCCGGAAATGGGCCAGCACCGCCTGCTTTTCCGCGGGCGTGAGCTGGCTTCGGAGTTGGTCATAGACCAGGGGCAGTTTGCGCCAGAGACGAAAGTGCGCCTCGTCGTTATAGGCGATGTCTGTCGCGCCGGCGACCGGCCCCTGCCGCCAATCCGGCGCGAAGTGCCACGTGCAGGCGCCCAGCAGGAACTCCTTGGCCTTGTTCAAGTAGTGCGTCTGCCCGTTGACGAGCCAGATGATCGTGGCCGCTTCGGCGATGCCGGACACGCGGCCGCAGATGTCCTGCGCGTTGCGCCATTGGTCGGCCTTGTCCGAGCTGCGGTTCTTGGGGTCGGGATCGCCGTAGGTCAGCGGCTCGGCGGGGCAGGACCGGCCGAGGAAGTCGCGGTCGAAGTCGGCTTTGATCCGCGCAAAGGCATGCGCGCCCTCGCCGGTGGTGCAGTAGGCACGGAAGGCTTCCTGGCGGCCGTTGAGGACCGTGGTGCGCGGGGGCTGCGCCGGGACGTGGGCGGCGGCGTCCGGGGCGTCCCCTGCTGCAAGGACGGGCAAGCTGGCGCAGCACAGCCATAGGGCGAGACGGTTCCGCGCCGTGCAAACGGGAATAGCCAATAGCCAATAGCCGATAGCCGATAGCCGATGCAATCGCCAATAGCCGATAGCCGATAGCCCATAGAATCGCCAATAGCCGATAGCCCATCGCCGATGTTCTTGGCTATCTGCTATTGGCAATTGGCTATTTCGGGAGCACCGGTGGCGCTCAGTGCTCACCTCTACCGTCTTGCTCTGGGATTGGGCCAATGCGGGGGCCTGGGGTTGAGCGATCGCCGACAGTCGATGTTCTCGGCTATTGGCTATTGGCGATTGGCTATTTCCGGATGGGCGGTGGCGCTCAGTGCTCATTTCCAAGGTCCTTCT
>DATKNZ010000476.1:0-13158 GCA_035541055.1 Candidatus Acidiferrum sp.
GATGAGGTCGTAGGAGGAAGCGCCGCGGCGGCATTCGTCCACCAGCCGGGTGAAGAGGTCCTGCGGGAGCAGGCCGATGTCCTCGGCGAACATGGCCACCACGCATTGGAGGATGAAGCGGCGGGCGCGGACGCGGTCCTCACCGCGCGCGACCAGCGAGTTGAAGGCGTGGGCGACATCGCGGGCGGCTTCGCGGGTGACGTGGACCCAGTTGTGGGCGAAGAGGGGCTCGAAGGCGCGGGGGAACAGGAAGTTGAGGGCGGCGTGGCGTTCGGGCAGCTCGGCGACGCGCACGCGGTCCATCGGCTCATTGAGCTGGGTGTTGAAGTCGTAGATCCAGAACTCGTCGAAGTTGCACAGGGCGACGTAGGGCGGGCGGTGGGGGACGAGGTTCAGCCAATAATCGAAGGTCTGCTGGTAATGTCTGGAGAGCTTGACCCCACGCGATTTCATCTCAATGAGGGCGCGGCCCGGCCAGACGAAGTCGGCGTACTTGGTGCGAACCCCGGCCTGTCCAATCCCGGGAGGGCGAGCGTCCTCGCGGGCCCTGACTTCTTTGGAGCCGTCCGAATTCAGGGCTCGCGAGGACGCCCGCCCTCCCGGAACAGAGGAGCGGACGCGGTATTCGAAGGTGGAGCCTTCCGGCAGGGTATTGGAGTTGTGCCCGAAGGCGGCGAGGAGGTGAAAGAGGAAGGTCTGCGCTTCGCTCTTTTCGTCGCCCTTAAGTTTGGCGGCGAATGCGGCGAACTCGCGCAGGGCCTTTTCCTGGGAAGTCACTGGGCGGTTGAGGGTTGAGAGTTGAGGGTTGAGGGTGCACGCATACCGATGGGGCGAGAGTGGCGTAACGGGCCGCGGCGGGCAAGGAGGTTTGGGGAATGTGCTCCGCGCACCAACTATAACCCCAACCCGGAACCTCACGGTTCTGACTGAGCAGTGGCGAGCCTTTGGCGGGTGCTGCCGCGGCCCTCCTTAACCCCGCGCCGGACGAGTGAGCGCGGAGGGCTGGGCGGCTTGTTGCGGCAGAGCATTCGCATCCGCGGCGTCTTCCCGCTCCGTGGTCGCCCAGCGATTTCAATTGACCCTATTCCAGGCCGGGCCCCAACGCTGCCACTGACATCGCCGGGACCACACCGTATCCTCGCCATATCCTCACCGTAGTACCTCTAATAGGCTATTAGAGGTACTACGGTGAGGATATGGCGAGGATAGGGTGCGGTGACGGTGTGGTCAAAGGGCGCGGAGCCCGTGGTGTGGCGTAAGTGGCGTAGTGATAAATGGTTGGGAACGGGGTTGGCGGGCCGGCTGGCCGGAATGGGGTGAGCGGGCGGAGCTTGGGGCGGGCGACCCCAGGGACCGGCGCTTCGGCGCTCCGTGGAAGTGCGTGTGGCTGATACAACGGGCATCCATTTCAGTTGACGTTGCTCGGAAGCTCCGTCTTGGGCAGCCGCCCAGGCAAACCACGGGCTGCCTACTCCGCTTACCCGACCTGCACCTTGGTCTGGCCGGCCAGGTCGAAGGTAAAGGCGTCGAAGTCAAAGCCGTGGAGGTCTCGGCGGACGCCCGGCACGGTCTGGCCGTTCACCCTGAGCGCCTGCGCTTCCGGTCCAGGGCGCAGCAACAGCAAGGTTGCCTGGCCTAGCGGGCGCGGCGAATAAAGAGTCACGCCGCTGTCCGAATCGAACGTGGCGGTCACCCGTCGGCGCTGGCTTTCCCACCGGTAAATCTGCTCGTTGGTCCACCATTCCAGCCCTTGCGCGCGGCCATAATCGAGCAGTTTGGTCAAGGCGTCAGCCACGCCCGGCTTGAGAATGTGGGCGGGATGAAACAGGAAATGGGCCACGCCGTGATGCCGCATCGCCGAGTCCAGCAGTTGCGGGCCGTATTCCGGCGGGCAGGTCACGACCAGGTCTTGCGTCAGCAGGTTGACCTCCAACACGTTCATGAGCCGCGGTGAGGCACTCTCGTCATCGAGCGGGAAATAGGGTTGCGAGCCGCCCAAGGGGAAGCCGATGGTGCCTTTCTTGCTGGGACCGCGCGTCTGGTCGGAATGCATGCTCACCTCCTCGCACCAGCGCCAGAAGTCCAGCCGCCCTTCCCAGCGCGTATAGTGGTTCTTGTTCGAATAGAGGTGCTCCACGCCGGTGGTCCGCCGCACCCACTGGTGCTGGAACAGGAAGTTCTCCCTGGACCAGCCGGTGTGCAGGCCGCCGCTCCGGGCGTCGTAATGAATGCCGATCTCGAACTCCTGCTCCCGCAACTGACGGTAGAAGCTGGCCGGGTAGCCCCCCGGATAGAGAATGAGCCACGTGGATTTGACCTGGGCTCGGCGCATCACCTCTAACATCGCGGGCGCTTTGGCTGGGTCGTTCCCGTCGGTGTCGTGCGAGATGAGCCCCACGCCATCGAGGCCGCGCGGCCAGTAATAGAGCACCGGCAGAAGGAGCCGCTGCTGCCGAGCCAGGTGGAAGATGCTGCGCAAGATCAGCTCGCGCAGTTCGTCGCTGACGGGTTCGAGGAAGATGGGGCCATGGTCCGGCGCGGCGGGCACTCGGTCCCGCTGCCAATCGAGTACCAGGCCGTCTTCGGCTTTGAGCACGCCGTCGTTGATCGGGGCCGAGCCGTCGGGGGCCGGCTTGCCGTCCTGCAGGACGCTTATTCCCTGCTGGATATGGACGATCGAGAAGACGAGGTCAGGCCCCAACAGCAGGGCCCGGCCTTGGCCGAAGCGGTTTTCCAGAATGGCGCTGCCGCGGGCGAGGGGGTTGGCGGTGTCGGCGTCAGCCAGGGGCATGGCCGCGCCCGGCATGAAGGTGTAGCCGCCAAACACATGCAACGAACTCCGCAGCCCGCGGGTCACCGGGTGATCGCCGCAGACCTTCAGCCAGCCCTCGGCCAGCGGGCGCTCGCCCTTGACGCCAAACAGCTCAGCTAAACCCGAAGTGCCGCCCAGGCCCACGAGGCAGCCGCCGCGGTTGACCCAGGCAAGGAGCGCCTGGCGCTGCTTCACGGTGAGGGGCAGATGCCCGGCGAGCACGGCGACGCACGGCGGGCGATGGAACAGCTCCTCCAACTCAGCCGGGGGCAAGTGCTCGAAGAACAAGCCTGCCCGGCGCAGGATTTCGTCGAGATAACCCCAGGCGCACGCACGTGGGTTCGCGTCGGTGCTGACCGGCATCGAGATGACGACGACCGGAGCGACTCTGGAGCTGCGGCGTGGCCGCGCGAGCAGGCCCGTGGCGCCGGGAGCGACGTCGGCCGAGGAGTATTCCGCACTGGCGGCAGCGGGCGGCGACCCCAGGCCATGCAGCGCGAGGCCACAGCCCGCGGCAGCGGCCTGCCGTAGGAAACGGCGTCGCGGCAACCGGAAGTCGTTGTTCATGCCGGCAGCATAGTAAGCCGGTCCTTGGAGAACAATGAACTCAGCTAGCCGTCCAGCAAATGGGGCCGTTCATGGAACGTCTTCAGCACGAGTTCGCCAAAGATGGTGTTGGCCCACGCAAACCAGGAGCGGGTGAACTTCTTCGGGTCATCCTTGTTGAAGGCCTCATGCATGAAGCCCGTGCCGGCATGGGTCTTCTGCAAGGTGTGCAGGCACTGCTGAATCTCCTTGTCGTCCGTGCTGGTAAGCCCCTGCACGATCAGGCCCAGCGGCCAAATCATGTCCATGCCGACGTGCGGGCCGCCGGGGCCATTGGCTGCCTTGCCCCGGCAGTAATATGGGTTGGCATCCGAGAGCACGAGATGGCGGGTGTTCAGGTAAGTTGGGTCGTCGGGTTTCGCCGAACCGATGTAGGGCAATGAAAGGAGACTGGGCACGTTGCCGTCATCAATGCAGTAGTAATTGCCGAATGCATCCACCTCATAGGCGAACACCGGGCCGAATTGGGCGTGCTGGACAACGGCGTAGCGGCCGAGGGCCTGCTCGACTTCGTCTGCCATGGCGCGGGCTTGCGCGGCGGAATCGGCGTCGTGATGGATGCCATCGAACATCTCGGCAGCCTGGCGCAGGCTGACTACGGCAAAGAAGTTCGCCGGGACCAGGAAGGGGAAGATCGTGGCGTCATCGCTGGGCCGGAACATGGAGAAGATCAGGCCGACGGGTTTAGCGGGGTTGCCATAGCCCCGCAGGGCGAGGGTATCGCTCTGCGCCTCGGTCTTGCGCTGGAAATGGTATGGGCCTTTGCCGTCTTTGCGCTGCTGCTCGCGGAAGGTCTTGAGCGTAAGCACGAGGGCGTCGCGCGAGGGGGTGCCGCAGGGCGAGGTGTCGCCGGTGAGCTTCCAGTAGGTGTAGGCGAGCCGGATGGGGTAGCAGAGCGAATCTATCTCCCATTTGCGCTCGTGGACGCCCGGCTTCATGTCGGTGCGGTCGCCCTTCCAGGGGCTGACCTTGGAGTCATCCTTGTAGAAGGCATTGGCGTAGGGGTCCTTGAGGACGTAGCGGGCGTGGCGGTTGATGACGCCGGCGATCAACTGCTGCAGTTGGGGGTCTTCCTTCATCAGCGGCAGGTAAGGCCAGACCTGGGCCGTGCTGTCGCGCAGCCACATGGCATCAATGTCTCCCGTGATGACGTAGGTGTCGGGCCGGCCATCGGTGACCTCGAAGTCCACCGTCGTATCCAGCGTGTTGGGGAAGCAGTTTTCGAACAGCCAGCCCAACTCCTTGTTGCCGACGGAGGCTTTGACCTTCTCGATGGTGCGCTCGACGGCCGGGCTTTTGAATTTGCGTTTGCCCGGAGGCGTGCGGACGACGGGGAAGCCGGAGTCGGCGGCCCGGCCCGTGGAAGAGAGGAGGGCGGCCGCGGCGGCCAGGGAGCTGTTGCGGAGGAACTCACGGCGATTCATACAGGTGGGGTGAGATTACGGCTGGCGCATCGGGATTGACAAGCGGGTTCAGTTGGAGCATCCCTGCCCGCGCGCACACGCCGCACCGCGCCTGCGCCGTCGGCTGATTTAGGTGCAGACTGCGGAATCCTAAAGCACGTGATATGAGAGCTTCTTCAAGTTACCGGTTCGAGCTGCTCGGACGCTCGGTGAATTCAACGGCGAGCCTGGTCCTGCTGTTGGCTGGCGTTCTATCCTCCACCGCGGCGTTTGCTCGCTCGGAGCTACCGGAGCCGGTGGTTCTGCGCGAGGGCTGGCAACTGCAGCACGTGGGCCTGGCGCCGGACCCCGGCGAGGCGATCTCCCGGAGCGATTACGTGCCCCAGGGATGGTTCAAGGCGACGGTGCCGGGGACCATCCTCACGAGCCTGGTGAATATCGGGATGTACCCCGAGCCGCTCTATGGGGAGAACAACCGCACTAACACGATCCCGGACACGCTCTGCCGCACGTCTTTCTGGTACCGCACGACCTTCACGCCCCCAGCTTCGTATGCAGGCAAGCGCGTCTGGCTCACGTTCAAGGGCATCAACTACATTGGCGAGGTCTGGGTGAACGGCGCGCAAGTGGGCAAAATCGAGGGCGCCTTTGCCCGGGGCATCTTTGATGTGAGCACCAATGTGTCGGTAGGCCAGCCGAATGGCCTGGCGGTGCACTTGTTCCCGGAGCCGCACCCCGGGGTCAGCCACGAGAAGACTATAGCTGATGGCACCGGGCGTAACGGCGGGGTCACCGGGCTGGATGGTCCGACCTTCCTGTGCAGCATCGGCTGGGACTGGATTCCCACCATTCGGGACCGGGATACGGGTATCTGGCAGGACGTGGTGCTTTCCGCCAGCGGCCCGGTGGTGTTGCCGGACCCGGCGATCACTTCAGACCTGCCGCTGCCGCGCACGGACAGCGCCGACCTCACAGTGCAGGCCACGGTACGCAACGCGACGGATAGCGCCCAGACCGGCATCCTGGAGGGCAAGATCGAGGATATCAGTTTCAAGCAGGAGGTCTCTCTTGCGCCTCACGAGATGCGCGCTGTCATTTTCAGCCCGACCAACACCCCCGCGCTGCGAGTCAAGAACCCGCGGCTTTGGTGGCCCAACGGTTATGGCCGGCAGGAATTGTATCGCTTGCACCTGAGCTTCTCGGTGGGAGGCGCGCTTTCCGATGAACGCGACGTCTCGTTCGGCATTCGCAAGATGACGTATGCCTTGCCCGGGTCGGATAACCTGGCGCTGTCGGTGAACGGCGTGCCGGTGATTGCCAAGGGTGGCGACTGGGGCATGGACGAGGCCATGAAACGCAACCCGCGCTGGCGGCTGGATGCCATGATCCGCATGCACCAGATCGCCAACTACACCATGATCCGTAACTGGGTGGGCCAGAGCACGAGCGACGACCTGTACGACCTCTGCGACCAATACGGAATCCTGCTGTGGGATGAATTCTTTGAGCCGCACCCCGCCGACGGCCCGGTGCCGGAGAACATACCGCTATATCTCGCCAATGTGCGGGAGAAGATCCTGCGCTACCGCAACCACGCGTGCATCGCGCTGTGGTGCGCGCGGAACGAAGGCGACCCGCCCCCGGCCATCGGGGACGGCATCCAAAAGCTCATCCAGGAGCTGGACCCCACCCGGCTTTACCAGCCCAGCTCGACCTCGGGCCGCGGCGTCAACTCAGGCGGCCCTTACCGCTGGCGCACGCCGCGCGAGTACTACGCGTACAATGAGGCATTCAAAACGGAGATTGGCTCCATGTCGGTGCCCACGCTGGAAGCCGTGCAGGCGATGATGCCGGCGAAGGATTGGGGGGTGGTGAACGACGACTGGGCCGAGCACGACTTTTGCGCCGGAGCGCAAGCCGGCGACCGCTATCCCGAGATCATCAGCAGCCGATACGGCTTTCCCGGCAGTTTGGCAGACTTTGTGCGCAAAGCCCAGTTAGCAAACTACGAGGCGTTCCGTGCCATGTACGAGGGCCGCTTCGCCAAGCTGTTCCACCCCGAGACAGGTGTCATTACATGGATGAGCAGCCCCGCGCAGCCGAGCTTCGTCTGGCAGCTTTACAGCCATGACCTCGAGCCCAACTCGTCCCTCTACGGCGCGCGAAAGGCCTGTGAGCCGATCCATGTGCAGATGAATCAGGACAACTGGCACGTGATGGTCATCAATAACACGCCGGAGACGTTGAAGGGGCTGAAGGTGACGACGTCGGTTTACAACCTGGATGGCAGCCGGCAATACCAGCATACCGGGCCCGTCCCGCCGACACACAATGGCACGGTCACCGCCGCACCGAGCGCGGCCACGGATGCAGGGCCCATCCCATTCCCTGACAATCTCTCGGCGGTGCACTTCGTGAAACTGGAACTTGCGGCCGCCAGGGGCCGCCTGCTCTCCGAGAATTTCTACTGGCGCGCGCTGCCGGGGGACGAAGACAACTTCACCGCCCTGAATCGGCTGCCGATGGTAGGGCTCGACGTAGATGCCAAGCGGCACGATGAGGCGGGCACGTGCAAGCTGGATGTTCAGGTGAAAAACCCGTCGCGCGATATAGCGCTCATGGCACATTTCCAGTTGCGCCAGGCACTCTCAGGCAAGCGCGTGCTGCCGGTGTTCTATAGCGATAACTATCTCTGCCTCCTGCCCGGTGAGAGCCGGAGCTTTACGGCAGAAGCGGCCGTGGCGGACCTTGGCGGCGAAGTGCCGATGCTCGCGGTGGACGGTTGGAACGTGACCGTGATGCCACGAAACGGGACCGGCGTTAGCGTGGGGCCCAATACCGCGGCGCAAGTCCGCAATGACGCTGCGCTGGGGCAACAGCCGGCGACGCTGGCGAGGATCAATTGCGGCGGAGGCCAGGTTGGCCTGTTCCGCTTCGGGCAGCCCGGCTCCGAGCAGTTCGCGCGCGACCGGGATTTCCAGGGTGGGAAGACGAATTCCACCGATCAGGCCATTGAAGCCAATGTGCCGAATGCCGCCCCGCAGGAAGTGTATCAGAGCGAGCGCTGGGGCGCCTGCACCTACAGCATACCGGCGCCGGCCGCCCCCGCGTTCACCGTGCGACTGCACTTCGCCGAAGCCAGGTTTGGCCCGGGTGAGCGCAAGTTCAATGTGGATATCAATGGCGCACACGTGCTGAAGGATTTCGACATTGCCGCCGAGGCCGGCAAGGACAAGGCGCTCGTGGAGGACTTCCCGTCCATCAAGGCGGACGCCAAGGGGAACATCGTGATCAAGCTCTCCCGCGGCTCGGCCGACGAGCCGAAGATCTGCGGGATAGAAGTGATCAGGTAAAGCTCCAAACCTCAACGCAGAGACGCAGAGAACGCGGAGAGACGCAGAGGCAGGAGCGTTGTAGCGCTGAGGCGGTGCGGAAGATAATTGTCAGTTGTAGGCGGAGGGCTACCCGCGCTCTACCGCTTCAACGCGGTGGCCCTTCAGCGCTCTACTCCTTCAAGGCCCTTTTTCTCCGCGTCTCTCTGCGCTGTCTGCGTCTCTGCGTTGAGTATTGGCTTTAGCGCTGGTCCAGTTCGCGCAGCGCGAAGGCGCAGGCGCCTATCGCAACGGCTTCGCTCGTGCCCAGGCGCGACATGCCTATGCCTATCCGTGACAGAGGGTCGTACCTCAGCTTGCGGCTCGTGCCCGGCACCGTGATCTCGCGCGTCTCCCCCTTCAGGAACTTTGCCCGCTGCGCCGCGTCTTCCAGGTTGAACACGACCTGCACGAGCTTGCGGAACTTCCGGCCATCGGGAGCGGTATAAGTGCTGTTGAGTTCATCCACCAGGGCGGGGAGGAATAACGGCCAGGAGCCCGAGACGCCCCCGCCGATTACCGCCAACCCGTCCACGAGCGTTAGCGCCTGGCCCATTGCGTCGCCGACCGATTCACCCAGGCGGCGGAAGGCTTCCAGGGCGGCGGCCTTATTGCCGCTGGCTTTGCCCTGCGCGATGTCGAACAGGACCTTGGGCTCGGGAACCTGGTCGAAGGGCACGCCGGCTTGCTCGCCGTAGGCGCGGCGCACGGCGCGGATGCTGGCGCCTTCCTCCGCGTTCATCTGCGGGGCAAGCTTGTTGCGCAGCAGCCAGACCTCACCCCCGCCCGAGTTGTCGCCGATGAACAATTCCCCATCCCGCACGATGCCCCCGCCGAAGCCGGTGCCGAGCGTGACGCCGAAGAGGTTCTTGTAGCGCTTGGGGCTGCCCGCCTTCTTCAGCAGCCCATTGACGTAGGGAAGAAAGCCCGCGATAGCTTCGCCATAAACGAACAGGTCGCCGTCGTTGTTTATGAAAGTGGGGATGCCGAACTTCTTTTCGAGCATCGGCCCGAGGGCAACGCCGCCGCGGAAGTCCGGCAGGTTGCCCAGGTCGCCGATGATGCCCCTGGGGTAATCGGCCGGCCCGGGGAACGCGAAGCTGATCGCCGCCGGTGGCTTGGGGCACAGTTTCTTCACGCGCGTGAAGCCCTCCACGATGTTGGCCAGGCAGCGGTCCAGGTTATCGCCGTTCGACGGCATGGCGACAGTCTCGGTGACCAACTTCAGGCCGCGTATGGCGGCGAAGCGGAAGTTGGTGCCGCCGGCGTCGAGGGTCATGACGATGCGGTGGTCGGAAGGGGTGCTCATAGGATCAACGAGAGGTTACGGGTTTCAGGTGTGGTGAAACGTGTTGCGTGTTGCGCGTTGCGTTGGTGCAGCAGGGTGATTTTCCGGGGCCGGCCTGCCCGAAGCTTGCGCCGCTAGGCGCTGACGGCCTCCGGCGGCTGCGGGGTCGCGGACGTCTTCTTGCCGCCCTTCAGCGAGAGCAGGAACAGGTAAGCGAAGCAGCAGGCGGGAACGACGAACGCTCGGGCGCCCCAGTTCTGGTCCAGGAACCAGCCCATGAGCAACGGCACGACAGCGCCGCCGGAGATGGCCATGCACATCAGGCCGCTCAGCTCGTTCGCCCGCTCTGGCCGCTCCTCAACCGTGATGGAGAAGAGCATCGGCCAGATGTTGGCGAAGCCCAACCCCGCGGCCACGACGCCCGCAAAGGAAACCTCCTTGGACCCGAGCAAAAAGACCGCCGCGCCGGCCAGGCCCAGCAAGGCTGAAATACGGAAGCAGGTGCGCGGGCTCATGATCGTCAGCACGGCGCTGCCCAGCAGCCGGCCAATGGTGAGCACGAGGAAGAACATTGTGGGGCCGAAAGTACTCGCGGTCTGCTCGTCAATGCCGAAGCTCATGAAGGTAGGCTTGAGAAACCTCCCCATGCAGGACTCAGCGCCAACGTAGAGGAAAATGCCCACCACCGCCAGCAGGAACACCGGTTCTCCCAGCAGGCTCAAGCTCGAGCCAATGCTGGGCGGCACCTCCGCCTTGGTCTCCTTCACGCGCACGAAGGCGACGGACACAAAGGCCAGGGCCATCAAGGCACAGAACGGGGGAAAGGCCCCGCGCCAATCCATGCCCTTGAACAACGCCAGGGTGGTAATGGCCGTGACCAGCCAGGTGGACGCCGTGCTGCCGATGCCCTTAATACCTTGAGCGAAGGCCAGGTTTCGGCTGTAAGCGCCCTCGGCGCTGACGTCGCGCATGATCGGGTTACCGGCCACCTGGAGGAACGTGGTGCCGACGCCGAGCGAGAAGATGCACGCCAACAGGATGGGGAAGCTGGGCGCCCCAAAAGACGGGATCACCAGTGCCAGGGCATTAATGCCCAATCCCAGCAGCAGCAGCTTCTTGCGGCCAACCCGCGCCGCCAGCAGCCCGCCCGGCACGCTGAACACGGCAAAGGCGATGAACACCACGAACGGCAGCAGCGTGGCCATCACATTGCTGAGCTGGTAGGCGTTCTGCACCCGCTGCGCGTTGGGTCCCATCGCGTCGGCCAGGCCCATGAGGAAGAAGGCGAGGAAGATCGGAAGTGTTCGCATATAAGTGCTCCTCTCTATTCTATGTTCAGGTTCTTCAGATGCCGCAGTTTACGGAACCGCTTCGGGTTGTATAGCAAATTGGAAGGCCCGTCCTTCGGATTCACGCTGTCTCATCTTCCGGGGCGCTCTCCGCCTGGAATTTCGACTTTGCTCGGGCGGGCCGGCCATTCCATATTGCCGGTATGCCAAATGACACCCTGCTACACTTGGATTTGCCCGGCGTCCGCAAGCTGAAGAGCGGCAAGGTGCGGGAGATCTTCGACCTGGGCGATCGCCTGCTGTTCGTCGCCACCGACCGCATCTCGGCCTTCGATGTCATCATGCCCAACGGCATCCCCCGCAAGGGTGAAGTGCTGACCCAGATTTCATACTTCTGGTTTGGCCAACTGGAGGCCTTCCAGCCTAACCACCTGCTCTCGCGGCCAGGCGAGGCTTTGCCGGCGGCGCTGCAACCTTACGCCGCTCAACTCGCCCGCCGCAGCATGCTCGTCAAAAAGGCCACCCCTCTCACCATCGAGTGCGTCGTGCGGGGCTACCTCGCCGGCTCCGGCTGGAAGGAGTACCGCGAAAAGCAAACCGTCTGCCGCATCCGCCTTCCCGCAGGGCTGAGGGAATCGTCCGAGCTGCCGGAACCTATCTTCACTCCGGCCACAAAGGCCGAATCCGGGCATGACGAGAACATTTCCTTCGCGGAAGCCGCCCGGATGGTGGGCAGCGACATCGCCGAGCAGGCCCGCGCGGCCAGCCTCAAGGCGTATAACTTCGCCCGCGATTACGCCCGGCAGCGTGGGATCATCATCGCGGACACCAAGTTCGAATTCGGGCTGCTGGGCGGGCAGCTCATCCTCATAGACGAGGTGCTGACGCCCGATTCGTCCCGGTTCTGGCCGGCCGACCAGTATCAGCCCGGCCAGGGGCAGCCGAGCTTCGATAAGCAGTTTGTGCGCGATTACCTGGAGACGCTCGACTGGAACAAGACGCCGCCCGGGCCCATGCTGCCCGCGGATGTGGTGTCCCGGACGACGGCGAAGTATGTGGACGCCTACGAGCGGCTGACGGGGAAGAAGCTGTAGTTTTGGCGTGGTTCAAAGGGACGGCGCGTGCAAACGCTCGTCGAGGACTTCCTCCAATACCTCCGCCACGAACGCGGCCAGGCGGAGCACACACAAAAGACCTACGCCGGCTTGCTAGGCAAGTTCGTCGCCTGGGCCGGGGAGCAGGGGCTCAAGGACTGGAAGGCGGTCGAGCTGCGGCATCTGATGGCCTTCCTGGACCACGAGCGGAAGCGGGGGTTGGCCAATCAGCCCAAGGAATCCACCCGGCGCCTCAGCAGCGAGAGCGTCTATCTGGAAATCGCCGCGCTGCGCGCGTTCTACCGCTATGCGGAGATAGAGAAGCTGCTGCCGGAAAACGTGGCGGAGAACCTCTCGCTGCCGCGCCGCTGGCACCGGCTGCCCAAGGCGCTCACGAGCGCGGAGATCGAGAAACTGCTGGCGCCGGAGAAGCCCGAGACGCCGCAGAACCTGTGCGACCAGGCGGTGCTGGAGCTGGCCTACTCCTCGGGCCTGCGGCTGGCCGAGTTGCGCGGCGCGCGCCTGGAGCACCTGCATCTGGACGCCGGGTTCATCAACGTCATCGGGAAGGGGAACAAGGAGCGCGTGGTGCCGCTGGGACGCAAGGCCGTGGAGGCGTTGAAGCGCTACATCGAGGTGGCCCGCCCGCAGCTCGTGCGCCCGCGTTCGCCTGGCAATATCTTCCTGACAAAGCGCGGCACCCCTTTCGCCCATGTCACCCTCTGGCTGCGGATCAAGCAGCGGGCGCGCCGCGCCGGCATCTCCCGCAACGTCACCCCGCACATGCTGCGCCACAGCTTCGCCACGCACCTGCTCGAGCACGGCGCCGACCTGCGCGTTATTCAGGAACTCCTCGGCCATGCCACGATCGCCACCACGGAGGTCTATACCCACGTGAGCGGGAACCGGCTGCGGGACGTGCATCGCAAGTACCATCCCCGCCCTTAGCGCGAATAGTTCACGCTGGTGGGGACGCCTCGGCGAGGCGACCAGCTTGTCTAGGAAGGCGTCGGCAGCACGGGCAGGAGGATGCGGAAGGCGGTGCCCTGGCCTGGCTCGCTCTGCACGGAGATCTCGCCGCTATGCTCTTGAATGATCCGCCGGGTGATGGCCAAGCCGAGTCCGGTGCCGTGGTCTTTGGTCGTGAAGAAGGGCTCGAACAGACGCGGCAGGTTCTCCGCAGGAATGCCGGCGCCGGTGTCCCGGATCGTGAGGCGCAGTTGCCCGTCCAGGGTTTCAGTCGTAACGGTGAGGGTCCCGTTCGCCCCCATGGCTTCCAGAGCGTTGAGGAACAG
>DATKNZ010000477.1:0-3322 GCA_035541055.1 Candidatus Acidiferrum sp.
CGCGACTGGATCATCGCCAGGACGGCGCTGCTGGGGAGGCCGCCCTGGTCGGGAGTCCATACGTTGACCGCGAACTGCGGCCCAGAGACGGCCGCGCGAGCGCCGCAGCACGCCGCAAGCACCAGCAGCCAGCAGTGCACCAGGCAGCGGCGCCTGAGACGAACGTGACCATTCGTCGCAATCAAGAAACGCGTGCCTGCCCGTTTGGAGTTCAAGCTTTAGCCATATCGAGGCAAAGCACTTTTAACGCAAAGACGCAAAGGGACAAAGGCGCAAAGGTGTTGCGTCCCTGACCGCTGTGCTGCGATAGCCGTGATTGTTCGCAGGCTGCAAACAATTTGCCGGGCCGTCGCAAAGGAGGGACTTCCATCCTCCATCTTCTATCCTCCGTCCTCGTCGCGACCCGATTCGGTTGCGGCTGTGCCGCGCGGTGGCTAGCACGACAGCGGCCGGAGCAGGGGGTCCTCTCCGCTTTGCGTCTTCGCTTCTTTGCGCCTTTGCGTTGAATCAAATCTGCGAGTAGGCGGTCGGCACCAGGAAGCGGTTGTTGATCTTGGACACCGTGTCCGCGTATTGCGGGTCCTTCTGCAGCTTCTCCCAGATGGGGCTTTTCTTGAAGGCGTCCCAATGCTTGCTGTGTGCGGCTTGGTCCTCGGCCGAGAGCATGTAGGTCAGGTGCGGCAGGTTGCTGCCGATGAGCGCCTGGCCGTAGAAGATCGGTCCCAGCCCCACGTCGCGCATGAGCTGGATCTCGCCCGAGTTGAACATCTCCACCTTCTTGAGCGCCTTGAGTTCGCTGTGGCTCTCGTAGGTGCGCATCTCGAACATGCGCGGCTTGCTTTCGCGGCAATAGGCCGGCAGCTCGATCTTGGGCATCCCGGCAAAGGCGAGCATGAGCCAGCTATCAATGCGCGTAAACGCCGGCTTGTCCTTGGGCGACTGCAGGTACTCCGCTCCCGCCGCCAGGAATTCCTGGTCATCGGCCAGCCGCGTGCTCGTGCTCGCGAACGCCGCAATATTCGGGTAAGGAATGAGCACCAGCACGGCCAGCGCGTCGGTTACTTCCGACGGCTGCGTCGTGCCTGCCCGCTCCTGCTGCGCGAACACGCCCACCGGCTTGGAGCCGAGCCGGTTCAGCGCCGGGAGGAGCGCCTTGCTCAGGTATGAGTCGAGCAGGGGGCGATTGTCCGGGCTTTTGAGGTGGTACACCCGCAGCTCGTAATGCTCCCGATGTTTGCCGCCGGCGGCGTCTGCGCCCGGTCGGGCCACCGCCTCGGCGCTGCCCAGCCCGAGCAGGGTGGAGGCCGCCACTGAAGTCTTAAGGAATTCGCGTCGTTTCATTGCTTGGTGTTGGTTATGGACGGCCCATGCCGCCGCAGTTTATTGCCGCCGCCGATTCAACCCCGTTTTAAGGGGAGAGGCCACTAAATTATGAGGCGCCCGGCAGCGGGGGCAGGGCTGATTCAAGAAAGGGGCGGAAACGGTCTCGTCCCCGATTTGCGGTGCGAGCAGCGAAGTGCGGCGGGGAAGCGGCCATTGTCCTTGACATATTTTGCCCCTCCTTCACATACTACTCATATTCAGGAATCTGGACGGCGCTGGGTCTGGTAGCAACACCGTCAAGGTTCCTCGCGGGCAGTAGGAAACCCTATGAAATTAAGTGGAATGGCACCGGACGGCCCCGGCGGCCAACCCGCAAGATCTGGCCACGCCGCGGCGCACACCGGGCTCGCCGAACGGCCCACCTCGGCCCGTTGCACTTGCGGTTTATGCTCCGGCTCTTGCCGCTTTCATATCCTGGGGCAAGGCTTGCGGCAAAAGGCTCCGTTGCGGCTTTCAGTCATCGCTGAGGATCGGGACGTCCTCTGGGCTGCGGAGAACATGGTCCGGGGATTCCGTCAGTGGAGCCTCAGGGAGTACCGGTCCTGCCGAGCCGCGAACCCAGTGTCCAGCCCTCACCCGGGTCGCAACGCTCCCGGCCCGGCGGCAGATCGGGACCCCCACACCGGTTACGACGTGGTGCTGGTCAGCATTGGCGCCCTGGAGCCTGGGCTCGTTTGCCTGCGCCGGCTCAAGACGTCTGTGCCCAGCCTCCCGGTGCTGGTGATCAGCGCGCAGTGGGATGCCAGCGCCTTCGCCCGGTGCGGCCATCTCGGCGCCGACGGTTACCTCACAAAACCGATCGGCCCCGAGGAGCTTGCGGCCGCCGTGAGCGAGGCGTCCTGCGGGCGCCCGTTCCTGTGCCGCCAGGCGCAAGCCGCAGCCTTGGAATACCTGCACCGGCTCTGGGCCATGGAGCACTTCGAGTCGCTGTCCCCGCGCGAGCGCGAGATCATGTCCGCCGCCACCGCCGGCGACCCCAACAAAGCGCTCGCCGCACACCTCGGGATCAGCCCCGGCACCTTGCACAAGCACCTCGACACCATCTACAGGAAACTGGGCGTCCACCACCGGGAACAGGCGCTGCGCAAATTCCTGGGCTGAGGCGGGGCGCCGCGCGACCCCTGCCCGGCCCCCGGTTCGGCCATCACGCGGGGCAACCGATGCCCCATCCGGGTCGTACACCTTTTTTATACCTCTTCCGCCGTTGTGAGCGCCTTGGCCGGCGCGCTTGAATGGCGATGCTATGAGACGGGATCGCTCTCGCGCTTGCAACACCCACTCAATGGGACGGGTGACCTGCGGGGCGGTCGCTCCCCGGCGGCTTCCAAGGAACACTCCTATGAAACACATCTGGTCTGCGGTGGTCGCCTGCGTTGCGTTGTCTGACCTGAGCGCCTTTGGGGCAACCAACGTATTCTACGCAAATGGCCGTGGAATCGGCGCTTTCAACGCGGCGCTCCAGGCGAGCAATGCACCCCCGACAGTTAACGTCGTCCGGCTGCAGAATACGGCTGCAGCTTCGAGTGGGGTGCAGGGTGCGACAGCAGGCGCCGGGCGGATCAGGCCCATGGAAGGCGTCCCGATGTGCGCCAAAGCGCCCGGGCTGGTCAGTTGGTGGGCGTCGGCGGACGGCACATTCGCCTACGATGTCCTGGGCAACAACCCGGGGGCGGTGCAGAACGGGGCCTCGGGCTGTGACGGTTACACCGGTGCCGGGTTGTGTTTCGACGAGTCGAACCAGGAAGCTGTGGAAATCCCCTACTCGCCGACGCTGGTGAGCACGCCCAACTACTCGGTCGAGGCTTGGATTTACCCCTACACCACGGTTGACGATCCTTCGGGCCAGGCCCTGATTTTCGGCCAAGGCAACGGCCGATGCCAACTCATCGTCCGCCCGGCAGATGGCGGCCTGAATTTCGCCTTCCAATTCGCGACCGAT
>DATKNZ010000478.1:0-13327 GCA_035541055.1 Candidatus Acidiferrum sp.
CTTCTCCACGTATTCCACTTGCTGCACTCGCCAACCATCGCCCAGCACCAATAGCTTCTGAAACATGTTCTCGGGTACCATAAAATGGTCGGCACCTTACGCGCTCCAGATCTTTTTACCCATTACAAACGTCGGGGAACCGCAAATCTTCTCGTCCAGCTTCTGCAATAGATCAACAGTCATTCCGTCAACTTCTTTGGTGCCCTTGAGCGCACATATCGTGCGAAGTTGCGTCAAGATATTCTCGACATTAGGGGTCGGCAGCCTGTCAGTCTTGCAGGCGTCCATCAGCTTGCCCCAACACTTCTTGAATTCGGGGTTGCCGTCTAACTCGGCACCGACGGCAGTGGTCAACGCCGCCACGTCGGGGATGTATTTAAGGCTTGCCTTGCCTTCCTTGTCATAGATACCGGATGGGCACCCTGCCCCGAGGAAGAACCCCACTTGGCGTTTCCCTGACTCCAGTGCTCCGCGGATTAGCTGAACTTGATGGCGAACCTCGTGCAGAGGCTCAAGTTCAGAAGGACCTGAAACCGGCGTCGCGGCGGGAGCAGCGCCGGGTAGCGCAGTCTTCTTGGCTGAAATGGGGGCCTTATCCATAGAGAAGTCTCCTCGCATCGGTTGCGGCGCTAATCTGATAGAGGAGACAGGGCAGGCTTGGATCGCGAAACCGTCTCCGGATCCCGACTTGCTTGGCGGGCTTGGAGTGTAGATGGCAAAGCGCGAAGACGGGCCAGCCTTGCGTGGTGTCGCAGATGTCCCAGCCCAATTCCTGAAGCTCGCCCAAGACGATGCCTCGCGAGATAGCCTGTTCGTTGGGGAACTGGCCCTGGCGCAAGGGCGCGAGGATGTCAGTGAGCGTGGTTTCGAGCGACATAAGTATTTACCTAGTCCCATCCATCGCGGCGTACTGTAGCCGCTGGGCTGGGCGTGGAAAGGAAAAAGAGGCCTGCGTAGCAACCCCTTGCCGACGCAGCAGCGGGTTAGGGCGTGTCCGCGGCATCACTGCGCAGTGGCCCACCACGCGGGGATAAGGCTGAGTCCTAAAGGCTAGAATATCTCAGCGCCCCGCCAGCGCAACAGGCGCTCCGCCTGTCAGTTCCGCAGGTCACCCCCCGACTAACGCTCGGCATTGAGGAGCTTGAGATACCGGTCGTAAGCATTCAGCCGGCCGTACTTGCTGCCGGAGGTCTCGCTCACGGTGCCGAGCCTCTTCGAGATGGCTACGCCAGCAGCTTCATGACATCGGCGAAGAACACGGGCAGGTACGACCCGCCGAGGTAATTGCGGTCGTCGGAGAGGGCCTGGCCCATTCCGGCGCGTTCAATGGCGGGGCGGACCTGGAGCATGAGCTGGCGCACCACCGAGGAGAGCATCAAAGGGTCCAGGGCCTGGACTTGCGGCTCATGAAGCTTTAGCCAGATTTGCTCGAGCGCGCTCCAGAAGGGGGGCCAGGAAACCCATTGCGGAGCTTGCCCGGGGCGCTGGAGCAACGCCCCCCATACGGGCGCGCGGAGCCGGTAATGCTTCTCGCGACCGATGGCCTGAATGTCCACCACGGCTGAGTGGTTCATCTCGGCGAGCGCATTTTGGACCGAACGCTTGTGGTAGTAGGCGGCGCGGGCAATCTCGGCGGGATGGCCGGTTGGGTGGGTGAGCAGGTAGGCAATGATCTCAGCCCGGACGTTGACCCCGCAAAGGGCGCGCAGTTGCACCAGGAGGTTCCCGCGCTCCAGCGGGCGGAAGGGCTGGGAATAACCTCGCACCCGCAAAGCATCACGCCGCAACCCATAGCCGGCGAAATGCGGATCCGGTTCGCCCACCAGCGGCAGTGGGCGTCCATCCTTGAAATGGAACAGTCCTTCAGGTTGAGCGAGGCGCGGCAGATGTTGGGACAAGCGCCGCCACTTCAGGACTTCCGTCCCGGTGCTAAGGAAGCCGGCCACCGCCGCCAGCACGGGCGCGCCGGTCCAGGACTCATCGCGGAGCAACGTGCCCAGCCGCTGGGTGTTCATGACCCAGCCGTTGGCCCGCAGGCAGTCCAGGGCCTCGTCGAAGAGCCGGGGCTCGAAGCGGCCGAACGTGCACGTGGCGAGCAAGAGCGCCTCGGGGTCAATAACCCACGGGGTATCGCCCGCCGCATGTCCTGAAACGCCCAAGGCAGTCCACTGGCGCCAGAGCAGGTCCAGCACCTTGTCGAGGAAAAGGTTTCTAAAGTCTCCCAGCAACGGATTCATAACCCAGGTCTTTCAGTAGCTCCCGGAGGAGCATCCGGTAGCTCTCCGACACATCAATGGTCATCGCCCAGCGGGCGGCTGCCTCCAACTCATCAGCCAGGGGCCGAAGGGCCGACAGGTCATCCAGATGCACGCCACCACGATCAGCGGCGGCGAACAACTTGAAGAATATCTGGTCGCGCCGGCCAATGAAATAGACCCTTAATCGCGGTCCACAGACCCGCTCCGTCAGACGCTCGGCGAACCCCTCCCGGCAAGCCCATCTGGAAAAGTCCGCCCTCATCGCTGCTGGGACCGTTGTTCAGCCAGTTCGGTTCCAGTCCCAGATCACGGGCCACTACTCCCGCAGCCGCCACGAGAAATTCCGGCAGCGGAACCGGAGCAACCAACGTCCCATCGGCAGTACGCAGGGCAACAATGTCCACGTCTTTGGTTGTGCGTGAGACGATCCCGGCGGCAATCAGCGAGGCTCCGCCACATATCACGAGCCGCACGGTGGGGGTGCCCGCCAAGTCCAAATGGTTGGAGAGCATCCCCAATGCCTGCTCAACCCGCACGGCGTTAAACTTCATAATGCTAGTTATAGCACTCAACTCGGCGACTACAAGTATCTTTTTCTATGCTGTGAGCGCCATCAGGGCGTGGGCGGTGTTCGCAGCCTGGGCGGTGGTGGTCGAGAAGAAACAGCTTGCCGCCGAGGAAGCAGCAGTGTCGGCGCGGCTATGGAAGAAAATGCTGAAGCTGAACCATCCCGGCCGTTTCGCCCACGAGCCATACCAGCTCGCAAACCGGCGGAGACCTTTGGTATAGCAGCCATGACGCCAAGTGAGTTTCTGGCCAAACTAAGAAAGAGCAGATGACGGCCATTCAGGCACAAGTGCCCGACCCGCTGGCGAAACAAGTGGAAGAGCTCGCCCGGCACGAGAAGCTCACCGTTGACCAACTGATGAGCATTCCGCTGGCCTCCCAGGTCTCCGCCTGGCGGGAGCGCGATACGATCGGCGAGCGCGGCAAGCGCGGCAATTGGGAGAAGTTTGACCGCGTGATGGCCAAGGTGAGGGATGTTCCGCCGCTGCCGGGAGACGACAAATAGCCGGTCAAATCCAGGCGCGTGTAGGCTGGCCAGCAACAGGTACTTACGCACCTGACTGAACTTCCGGCTGGTGCCATCAAGCGCCTCAGATTCGTAACCACCTGTATTAACGACACTTTCGTCAAACCACAGAGGCTACACGGCCAGTTGGTGTAAACGTGGTTCTGTAAATTGCTCTTCTTCACTCCGCCCAGCCCCCCTTCGGGGGCGGCTGCGCTCCGGCTCGCTACGCTCGCCTCCGCTCCGCCGCCCCCGAAAGGGGGCTGGGCGGAGTGAAGAAGAGCAATTTACAGAACCACGTTTACACCAACATCCAGGCTCATTCCGTGGCTCCACCCGAGCCTCTCCATATCCTCTCCACATGCACAAGATAGATAACATTGTTATCTACGGTGTGCATCTGGAGGGGATATGGAGGGGCTCCGGTGATACCGGGGAGGTGGCGGGGCGCATTGAGTGCAAAAGTCATGCGGAGACGGCGTTGAGGGCAGGCGTTGAGCGAGTTCATAGGAAGTACCGCTTTGCACGGAGAGAGACTCTGCCGTAAGTCCCAACCTGTCCCCGCACCACGCAGCCGGGTGGGACCGGGTGGGGGCGTAGCCATCGCGGTCTGTTTGACAATATGCCTACGCTCCAGTAAACGGTGTTTAGGCAATGGAATTTGCCTTCCCGTCCCGGGAGAACCGCCTGAAGCCGGCTTCAGCCTGATGATTCCTGTTGCGTATTCATGCGTTACAGAGTTATTGGGCCAAAGCCCCGGGTGTTGGTCAGCGGACTGCTGATCCTGCTCCTGTTTTTTGGGTTTGGCTGGCTTGCGGAAGCGGCCTGGAACCGGAACGGCTTCATGTTTGAGGCTGGATTCCTCCGCGCCCTGCATTGCTACGCCACGCCCGCCTGGGACAAGGTGATGGTTCTGGCCACATGCAGCGGCGATATCCGGGTAGTGATCATTCTCTCCACGTTGGTCGCTCTCGGATTGGTGGTTCGCCGGCAGCAAAAAGACGCCCGGTTTCTCGCTCGCTGTATTATCGGGACTGTTGCGCTGGGCATAGCGGGCAAAGCGGTGTTCCAGCGGGTCCGGCCGCACTTCTGGGAATCGCCACTGCCCGAAACCGATTTCGCCTTCCCCAGCGGCCATTCGATGCACTCGCAGGCCCTGGCCTTTGCGCTCACCGTGATCGCCTGGCCCACGCGCTGGCGCTATCCGGTCCTGCTGGCCGGGCTCCTTTATGTCCTGTCCGTCGGCTTCTCCCGTCTCTACCTGGGGGTCCATTACCCTTCCGATGTGCTCGGGGGCTGGGCTCTGGCGCTGGCGTGGGTGACCGCAATTACTTTGACTAGGGGCGAGGTTTGGGCCAGGGCGACACCCACCGGCAAATCCCTCGTGGTAGGTGCAGGCATCATGGCGAGCCTGACCGCTGCGCTCATGGGCTACATTGCCGGCGACCTCGCGCATGACAATTTGCGCACGCTGGTTCCGGGCGAAGCCTACCGCGCCGGGCAGATGTCCACCCATGCGCTGGCTCGCTGCATCCGTGCCTATGGCATCAAGAGCGTGCTTAACCTGCGCGGGGAAGACCGATTCCAGGCATGGTACCAGGCCGAAATGCAGGCGGCCGCGCGGATGCACGTCGTCCACTACGATTTTGCGCTCGGTTCCCAGGAGGAGGTCAGGCTCCAGCAGATGGACGAAATCGGGCGGTTGTTGCGGAGCGCCCCGAAGCCGATTCTGATCCATTGCGATGGCGGGGCAGACCGCGCGGGCCTTGTGTCCGCACTCTATCGCTACCTGGTGCAAGGCTGGGGGAGCGATGATGCCGACCGCGAGCTTTCGGTTTGGAACGGCCACCTGCCCTGGCTCCGGCCCGGGGTGATTGCTATGGACCACTCCTTCTGGCACTACGTCAGCAACCGGGTATCGCGCGTTCAAGCCGAAGCTGCCCCCGGCAATTAGCAATATTCTGCCTTGTGCAAACCACACCCAGGCACTCGGCCGCAGTTAAGTTCGTTTTGACGATCGGCGTCCTCAGCTTCTTCGCCGATTTCACCTACGAAGGCGCGCGCAGTATCTATGGCCCCTTCCTCGCCCTGCTCGCGGCCAACGCCACGGTGGTCAGCATAGTCACTGGATTCGGCGAATTGGTCGGCTACGGCTTTCGCCTCGTCTCGGGACGCTGGGCGGACCGGACCGGCAACTTCTGGCCGATTGCCATCCTCGGCTATTTTGTGCAACTGCTGGCCGTGCCGGCGCTGGCCCTGGCGAACAACTGGCCGACCGCCGCCCTGCTGATCATTCTGGAACGCTTTGGCCGGGCCACGCGCAATCCGCCGCGCGACGCCATGCTCTCGCACGCCGGCAGCGAAATCGGTTTCGGCTGGGCCTTCGGCGTGCATGAGGCCCTGGACCAATTCGGCGCGCTCTTCGGCCCGCTGATGGTGGCGGGCGTGCTGGCCTGGCGCGGGAATTACCGCCTGGCGTTTGCCGCCTTGCTTATTCCAATGGCGATTTGCCTCACGCTCGTTCTGACCGCGCGCCACTTCTATCCGCGCCCGCATGATCTCGAGGTGAAGACGGGCAACGTGAAAAGCAAGGGCTTGCCGCGCGTGTTTTGGATGTATCTGGCTGGCGCGTCACTGGTCGCGGCCGGTTTCGCCGATTTTCCTCTCATCGCGTATCACTTCACCAAGGCCGCTTCGGTGCCCAAGGACTGGGTGCCGATCGCCTACTCAATTGCCATGGCTGTGAGTGGAACCGGCTCGCTCGTCTTCGGCCGCCTGTTTGATCGGTTCGGCATAGTGCTTCTGATCCCATTGACGCTGATGGCGGCGGCGTTTGCCCCGCTGGTGTTTCTCGGCGGTTTTTGGCCGGCGCTGATTGGCTCGGCGGTGTGGGGTTTGGGCATGGGCGTGCATGAGTCCATCATTCCGGCGGTGGTTGCGCCGATGGTTTCGCCCGACCGGCGCGCTTCGGCGTACGGCCTGTTCACGGCTGGCTACGGCGTGTTCTGGTTTCTCGGCAGCGCGATCATGGGCGTTCTTTACGATCACTCTGTCACCGCCACGATCGTGTTTTGCGTCGCGCTCCAATTGGCCGCCGTGCCGATTTTCCTGGCCGTGCGGTCACGCTATGCCGCCCTCAGAAACGCCACTACATCCAATGCCTAGATTCGCACTTTTATGAAATGCTCAATTGTATTCCTGTCCGCAACCGCAAGGCTTGCCTTGCACGTCTTTACTCTGGCACGCATGAAACGCGCAATTTTTAGTCCGTTACTCCTGGTCCCGCTCGCGCTGGCTCTCAACCACGCGATGGCCCAAAGCTCACCCGAGAGTTTCTATTCCAGCAGCGCAGCGGTCGAGCGCACGCCAGACGGCCTGGTCACGCCCGCTAACCAACGGGTCACGCCCGCTGGGCTCCTCGTTGAGCTTCCCGGCATGCGGCCCAACGCGCTGGCGTTGAGTCCGGACGGCAAAATCCTCGTCACGGCCGGTACGACCTATCATTTGGTTGTGCTGGATCCGGCCGATGGAACCATTTTGCAGCAAGTGCCCTTTCCAAGGCCCAAGGCTGACCTGGACGCCCAGGCGGGTTCGCAACTGGTTCTCAACGCGAACCTCAAGGACAAGCTGAGTTATACGGGCATTGCATTCTCATCCGACGGGTCGCGCATTTACCTCTCCAACGTCAACGGGGACCTCAAAGTGTTCGGTGTCGGCAAAAACAGAAAAGTCTCGCCGCTGTATTCGATTCCGCTGCCGCCGGTGAATCTGCCGGACCGCAAGATGGATATCCCAACCGGCATCGCCGTCTCACCCGACGGCAACCGGATTTATGTGGCGCTCAATGTGGCCAACCAACTGGTGGAACTAAATGCGGCGACGGGGACTATCCTGCGCCGGTGGGACGTCGGCGTGGCCCCGTTCGCGGTCGTCCTGGCCCGTGGCCAGGCCTACGTGAGCAACTGGGGCGGACGCCGTCCGGGCCCGGACAGCGTCGTCGGCCCGATTGGCCGCAACGGCACTGTGCGTGTGGATGACCACTCGGTTGCCAGTGAAGGCTCGGTTTCGGTGATTGACCTCGGCGATGCATGCCCCAAGTCTCCTTCCCAACCCCTCCCCTCCAAACTCGAAATCCTCACTGGCCGCCACGCCAGCGCACTGGCGCTGTCGCCGGACGGAAACTACCTCGCCTGTGCTAACGCCGGGGAGGACACCATCAGCATCATTGACACCCGATGCAACGCGCTGGTGGAGGCTGTAAGCGCCCGCCAAGCGCCGGGTGATCCCTTCGGCGCCCAACCGGACGCGCTGGCCTTCGACAAGTCCGGCAGCCGGCTCTTTGTCTGCAACGGCTCACAGAACGCGGTCGCTGTTTTTCAATTCCAACAAGGAGCGCGGCTGTTTGGGCTGTTTCCCGTTTCGCGCCACCAGCCTGGAAGCACCCAAATGCTCGGCCTGATTCCCGTCGGCTGGTTTCCGGGCGGCCTTGTTTATGATGCCTCGCGCGCCCGGATTGACACGGCCAATTTGATCCATCTCCCGGCTCAAAAGGAGGCAGCGCCCGAAGGCAAAGGAAGCGGCGAAGGATTCAACAGCAAACAGTGGTTCGGCTCGTTATCGCTGGTGCCCGTTCCCTCGGCGGCTGCTTTGAGAGGCTTTACCCAAACCGCGCTGGCAAACCTGCGCTATCCCTTGCTGGCGCAGGCCAAGCTGCCGCCCCGGGCTGGCCGCGAGCCGGTCCCGGTGCCGGAGCGCGTCGGCGAACCCAGTGTGTTCGAGCATGTCATCTATTTTATCAAGGAGAACCGCTCCTATGACCAAGTGCTCGGCGATGTGACGGAAGGCAACGGCGATCCGAGCCTCTGCATCTTTGGCGAGCACGTCACGCCGAACCAGCACAAGCTCGTGCGCGAGTTTACGCTGTTGGACAACACCTATTGTTCCGGAATCATGAGCGCTGAGGGCCACCAGTGGACCGACAGTGCGATCGCCACCGATTACATTGAGCGGTCTTACAGCGGCTGGCCACGAAGCTACCCCGGCGCCGGCGGCGAAGCACACTGCTATGATGCCTTGGCGTATTCGCCCGCGGGATTCATCTGGAACGACGCCTTGGAGCGGGGCAAAACCGTGGCCGTTTTCGGCGAGTTCACCACGCCGCATCATGTCTGGAGGGATTCCGGCCGCCCGGTGACGAGCTGGACCGATATGTATCGCGACTTCATTGGCGGCTCCAACGCGATCGTCTATTCCGCCGAACCGGGGCTGGCCTCGTTCCGAGCGTGCGTCGTGTCGAACTATCCCGCCTTTGATCTACACGTGCCGGACGCGGTCCGCGCCGCGCTATTCCTCGACCGGTTCAGGCAGTATGAAGCCGCTGGCACAATGCCGAATCTCCTCGTCGTCTGGCTGCCGAACGACCACACCACCGGGACGAGATTTGGCGCGCCCACACCTGCCGCCCAGGTGGCCGACAACGACCTGGCCCTGGGCCAAATCATCCAGGCCGTCAGCCATTCGCGGTTTTGGACCAATACCTGCATCTTCGCCGTCGAGGACGACCCCCAGGACGGCTGGGACCACGTCAGCGGCTATCGCACGACCGCCTATGTCGCCAGCCCTTACACCAGGCGCCACGCCGTCATCCATATGCAATACAACCAGACGAGTCTCCTGCGGACCATCGAGCTGATCCTGGGCCTCCCGCCGATGAACCAAATGGACGCGACCGCCACGCCCATGTTTGATTGCTTCACTGCCACGCCCGACTTTACCGCGTTCAATGCCGTGCCCAACCAAGTGCCGCTGGACCAGATGAATCCGAATCCCCGGCACATCCGGGACGCGCAATTGCGCCGGGACGCCTACGTCTCCGCCCGCCTGCCGTTGGATAAGGAAGACCAATGCCCGGAGGGCGTGTTCAACCACATCCTGTGGCGTGCGGTCAAAGGCTCACAGATCCCATATCCGGATTGGGCGGTGAGTCTTAAAGACGACGATTAGACACTGCACGATGCTCATATCACTGGGAGTGGCAATGAGAGGCTACAGATGTGAAAGGGGCGAGGACGCCCATGGAGCGGTCTCCACCTTGGTGAGGCTGAAATGAATTCGATTGACCGCGATACGCGCTGGATCAAAGGCGGTGGCAGAGCAATGCGCCCGTCCGTTCAGACCAGTGTCGGCAGCAGGGCATAGAACTCCGTGGCGCGGACCATGTCGGCGAGGGGGACCTGGTCCAGGACACCGTGGGCGGTCTTTTCGTCGCCGGCGGCGAAGATGATGGTGGGGATGTTGGCCTTGCCCATCCAGTAGATGCCGTTGGTGGAGAAGTTCAGCTTGCCGGACTTGGGCGTGCCGCCCCACAACAGTTGAGCGGTCTTCAGCCCCGCTTGCACCAGGGGGTGGTCTTCGGAGAGAGCCCAGGCGGGGAAGTATTTCTCTACGGGCAAGACGGCGCCAGTGTAGCTGGGGGTGTCATACATCAGCATTTCGGCCCGGATGTGCGGGCGCTGTTTTTCCGGGATGAGGGCCTCGACCTGGGCGATGGCCTGTTCTTTCGTCTCGCCGAAGGTCAGGCGGCGGTCAATGTAGATGGTGCATTCGTCCGGGACCGCGTTGATCGAGGGGGTTTGGCATTCGATCTTGCTGACGGTGATGCGGCCCTGGCCCAGGAAGGGGGCGGTGTGGAGGCGGTCGTTGAGCTGCTCGATGCCGGCGATGATCGGCAGCATTTTGTATATTGCATTGTCGCCAAGCTGGTTCGAGGCGGCATGAATCGAGCGGCCCTTGGCGGTGACTTTCAGTTCCACGCGCCCCTTGTGGCCGCGATAGACGTTCATTTCGGTGGGCTCGCCGACGACGACCAGGTCCGGGCGCAGGCCCTCGCGTTCGACCAGGGCCTGGCAGGCCAGGCCGTCGCAGTCCTCCTCCATGTTGCCGAAGTAATAGAGCGTGAGCCCGTCCAGCAGGCCGAGTTCTTTGGCCAGGGCGATGCCGTAGAGCATGCCGGGGGTGGATTGCTTTTCGTCGCCGGCCCCGCGCACGTAGAGGATGCCCTTTTCGACTTTGCCCTGGAAAGGGTCCCAGCCCCACGCCGAGCGGTCACCGACGTCCACGGTGTCTATGTGGGAGTCATACAGAAGGATTCGCTTTCCGTTCCCCATCCGGCCGAGGACGTTGCCCATGCGGTCGAAGCGGATGTCCTCGAAGCCGAGGCGCCGCATTTCTTCCATGATGCGCTTGCCGACGTTGCCGATTCGGCCCATGACGCTGGGGATGGCGCAGATTTCGCGCATGAAACGGATGAGGGCGTCGCGCTGGGCGTCCACGCGCGTATGGATTTGGGTGATGAGTTCGGGATTGGGGTTTGGTTTCATGTTAGTTAGGTCAGCGCTTTAGGTTCTCGGAATAGAGTCGTAAATGTGCCTTGCTGAGGAAAGGGAATTGCCCGTGGGTTGGAATTCCTCAGGGAGAACTCGCAAGCTCGGCCAAGGTATGGGCCAGAACGGTTACGCCATTTTTAATGTGCTCAGGCGAGGCATACTCGTCCGGCCGATGGCTCCAGCCGTTTCGGCAAGGAATGAAGATCATGGCGGTGGGGCAGACCTGCGCCATGAAGGAGGAATCGTGGTAGGCGCGACTGATCATGCGCCTGGCCGGCAGGTGGAGCGTGGAACAGACCTGCGAGATGAGGTTGACGAGGTGCGGGGCGCATGTGACCGGTGGATCGGTTGCCACGCGCTCGAGTTCGCACGTGACGCCTCGGCGATGACCTATATCCTGCGCGAAGCGCTCGATGCGCTGCAACGCGGCATCCCTGGTGCCGGATTGGGTGTCGCGCAAATCAATCTCCAGATGTGCGCGGCAGGGAACGCTGTTAACCGCCCCCGGTTCGATGCGGAAAATGCCAGTTGTGCCGACCGTGTCTGGACTTCCGGAGGTGACAGCCGCTTGTTCCACGGCCAGGGCGATTTCCGCCCCAGCCAATAGAGCGTCGTGGCGATCCGGCATGAGGACTCCGCCCGCATGTCCGCCGGAGCCGGTCAGATCCGGCCTAAGCGTGCTCGGCGCGGCGATCTTCTCGACGATGCCGATCAAAAGCTTCTCCCGTTCCAGGATGGGCCCTTGCTCGATGTGGAGTTCCACAAAGGCGGAGTAGCGCCCGTTCGGCAGGCGCACCGATGCCAGGCCGTCCGTATCCCAGCCGACTTCGTTGCGCCAAGCGTCGAGAGTTTTCCCGTCTGCGTCCTTCAGGCGAGCGGCCTTTTCGGACACAAGCGTTCCGGCGAGCAAACGACTGCCGATGCAACCGATGCCAAAGCGCGTTGGCTCTTCGGCGGTGAAGATGATCACCTCAATCGAGCGCCTGGGATTGACGCCGCCCCGCTGGCGCGCGCGGATGGCCGCAATCGCTCCGAGGACGCCCACCACCCCGTCGAACGTGCCGGCGTTGGGAATGGCGTCAATATGCGAGCCTGTGGCGACGGCAGGCAGGCTGGCATCCGAGCCGATCCAGCGGGCGAAGATGTTGCCGACGGCATCCTGCCGCACGTGCAGGCCGGCTTCTTCTGCGATCCTTTTGACGAAAGCGCGGCCCCGCTGGTCGGCCTCCGAGAACAGGACTCGGGTCACGACGGGCGGGGTGTGTTCGGAGATAAGCGAGAGTTCGTCAATCTGGCTTTGCAGCCGGTCCTCTTGGATCTTGATGTTGGCGGGGAGTGACATGTTAGGGGGCAATCTCAGTCTTTCAGTTCGCCAGCTCCGCCGGGCTTCCTTAGCTCCTCTTTGGTTGTTGCCTGAAGCTCGGCAAGCTGAGGCTTCAGCCCGCTCTTCGTCGGGGCGTCCATGCGGTCGTCGAAGAGCGCCGTGGTGCGGGGGACCTCCGGGGAGTGAAACCATTCTCTGAGCACAGGCCGTACGAACGACGTCAAGCTTTGACTGGCGACACGCTTGGCGCGCTTGACCTGTTCGGGGGTGCGGTCAGCCTGGACCTGCAGAACCGTTTCGAGATCTGCGCGCCCGGCTGGTGAATCATTCGCGGGAGGGGCCGGCAGCAGTTCGACCAACGCCGTGCAATTTGTCGGTAAGAATCGCTGGGCCGCACAGGGCGAAAGCAGGCCCAAGAGCAGCACGAAACTCAGCAATGATCGGCGAATCATCGGTCCACTTTAGACGTTGTAGTGACGAGAATTCAATGCAACTCCGCCCGGGTGTGCGCAGATTCGACGCTCGTGAACTTGGCCGCTACACTGACGCGTTGCCGTGCGAACTACGGGAGCAGCTCGGTCATTTTCTCGTAGGTTTCGGGGCGCCGATCACGGTAGAACTGCCAGACGTTGCGCACCTCGCGAATGAGGCCCAAATCCAGGTCGGCGACCACCACGGCGTCCACGTCCCGCGGCCCTTCAGCCAGCACCTGGCCACGCGGGTTGCAGAAGTAGCTTTGCCCATAGAACTCGCCGAAGTCCCACGGCTTTTCCACCCCGACGCGGTTGATGGCGCCCACGTAATAGATGTTCGCGACGGCGGCGGCCGGTTGTTCAAGCTTCCACAGGTATTCACTCAAGCCGGCCACCGTGGCACTGGGATTGAACACGATTTCCGCGCCGTTGATCCCAAGCAAGCGCCAGCCTTCCGGGAAATGCCGGTCGTAGCAGATATAGCCTCCTACTTTGCCCACGGCCGTGTCGAAGACCGGGTAGCCGAGGTTGCCGGGCTTGAAGTAGAACTTCTCCCAGAAGCCGGGTTTGCAGTGCGGAATGTGGTTTTTACGGTACTTCCCGACGTATTTGCCGTCGGCGTCTATGACCGCGGCGGTGTTGTAGTAGGTGCCGGTGGCTTCCTCTTCATAGATGGGCACGATCATCACCATGCCGTGCTCTTTGGCCAGGCGCTGCATCAGCTTGATGGTCGGGCCGTCGGGCACGCGCTCGGTGGACTCATACCACTTGGGCTCCTGCTCGCAGCAAAAGTAGGGGCCGTAGAAGATTTCCTG
>DATKNZ010000479.1:0-10005 GCA_035541055.1 Candidatus Acidiferrum sp.
AAGTGGGTGCAACGGCGCCACAGCCGCTTTAGCGGCTTACCCGCACGCGATAAACCGCTAAAGCGGTTGCCGGGCGTGGGCCCCTCCTCCACCCCGCTGAAGCGGGGTGTTAATGAAATTCGCGGAGCTACAGCGCCTTAGGGAGACGTGCGCGCTCTTCAGAAACTGGGATGCCCCCCACGGCGGCACGGACGAGACTATTCATTTGCCTGTCAAGGATACCATGGTAGCATGCGCGCCTTTAGCAAAGCGCGTATGGTGCACAAGCCGAGGACCCCGTCCCTATATTCCGATCGTGTCGTCTCTCCGTTGGCGGTGCCGCTCATGCTGGTGGCGCTTGGGGGCGCCTGCGGAAGCGCGGCCACGTTGACGGTGACGAACACCAACCCGAGCGGGTTGGGGTCGCTCCAGCAGGCCATCCTCGACGCCAACGCCACGAACGGACTGGATACCATTGTGTTTCAAATCCCGGGCAGCGGCGTGCATACGATCTCGCCGACCAACATTCTGCCCGCCATCACCGATTCGGTGAACATTGACGGCACGACGCAGCCGGGGTACGCGGGCACACCGCTCATCGAGATCAACGGCGTCAATGCGGGCAGCACCAGCGACGGCTTCCGCCTGCAGGCTGGCACCAATATGATTGTGGGGCTCGTCATCAACAACTTCGGCGGCGCCGGCATTCACATCCAGGCGCCCAGCGCCAGCAATGTCATTCAGGCCAATTTCATTGGCACAGATGCGACCGGTCTGTTGAGCCGGGGCAACGGCCTGACAACCCCCAGGCACAGCGGCGTTTGGCTGGACGGGTCTGGGGACAACCTGGTAGGCGGGATCTACTCCAGCAACGCCAACGTCATCTCCGGCAACGGCGACTCCGGGGTTTACCTCCTGAATTGCAGCGGCAACACTGTCCAGGGTAACCTGATCGGCACGACCCTGTCGGGGACGACCGCCATTGGCAACCGCACCAACGGCATCGGGCTCTACAACGCGGGCACGAACCAAATCGGCGGCACCTCCGCCGGGGCGGGCAATGTCACCTCGGGCAATGGCTGGAACGGCATCAATCTGTACGGCGCCAACAGCAGCGGGAACCAAATCCAGGGCAACTACGTCGGCACCACCCACAGCGGGACTACCGCCCTTCCCAATATCGCTGCGGGGATCAATCTCAACGCCGCACCGGCCAACCTCATCGGCGGGACAGACCCCGGCGCCGGCAATCTCGTCTCGGGTAACGGCCAAGGCGGCATCAGCCTGCTCGGCCCCGGGGCGAACGGGAACCTCATCCAGGGCAACCTCGTCGGCACGGACGCTTCGGGCCGGCTGCCGCTGGGCAATGCTTACTCCGGCGTCACCGTCCTGGTGGGCAACAGCAACCTGGTTGGCGGGACGTCCGCGGCGGCACGGAATATCATTTCGGCCAACAACCAGGCGGGGGTTTACCTGTCCACGAACTCGATGTGCAATCTCGTCCAGGGTAACTACATCGGGGTGGATGCGACCGGGGGGAGCGTGCTGGCCAATGCCATCAATGGCATCTCAATTGACAGCGCCAGCTCGAACACCATCGGCGGCGCCAGCCCCGGCGCCCGGAACATCATCTCAGGCAACAAGAACTATGGCATCGAAGTCTTCAATGCCACTGCGACCAGCAACACCTTCCAAGGCAATTTCATCGGCACGGACGTCACGGGGCTGACTGCGCTGGCGAACAAGTATTGGGGCATCTACATCCAGTCGCCCGGGAACACTGTGGGCGGCACGGGCAGCGGCGCCGGCAACCTCGTTTCCGGCAACGGCCAGGGAGGGGTGTTCCTGTCCGGCGCGCTGGCGACCAACAACATGGTGCAGGGCAACCTCATCGGCACCACGGCTTCGGGCACGGCTGCCCTGGGCAACGGCGGCGCCGGCGTCGGCATTACCAGCGCAGCCGGGAACCTGGTCGGCGGCACAGCGCCCGGAGCGGGCAATGTCCTTTCGGCCAACGGGGACGCAGGAGTATTTCTCTACTTGAGCGGCACGACAGGGAACCACGTTCAGGGCAACACCATTGGAGCGGACATCACGGGCAACAGCGCTCTGCCCAACGTGTACGAGGGGGTCTATGCCGAGCGCGGCTCGACCAACCTGATTGGCGGAACGGCGCCCGGGGCGGGCAATCTGATCTCAGGCAATGGCACCCGCGGCATCTGGTTCACCAACTCCTCCTGGAACGTGGTCCAGGGGAACCTGATCGGCACGAAGCGCGACGGCGCGACGGGGCTGGGCAACACGGACCATTCCGTGGAATGCGAGGTGGGCGCGTGCAATAACCTGATCGGCGGGGCCGGCAGCGCCGGCAACACCATTGCTTGGGCTCAGAGTGGTTTTGCCGGCGTGCGCATCCGGGATGGCAGCACCAATAACGCTATCCTGGGCAACTCTATCTTCTCGAACGGCGCGCTGGGGATAGATCTGGGCACCGCCGGCCCCAACCCGAATGTGTCATGCGGCACGGGCACGGGCGCCAACATGGCCGAGAATTACCCGGTACTCTCCCAGGCGGTGAGCGGCAGTGGCACCGGGATACGGGGAGTCCTTAACAGCCGCGCCAATGCCAGCTTCGTCCTGCAGTTCTTCGCTAACCCGGTCTGCGACTCCTCCGGGTACGGCGAAGGGCAGATTTACCTCGGGCAGAAGACGGTTGCCACCGGCACCCATTGCACCAACAGCTTCGTGGCCGACCTGCCGGTCGAGGTCCCGGTCGGATATGTCATTACGGCCACAGCCACCGACGTGGCCAACAACACCTCCGAGTTCTGCCAATGTGTTCCAGTGACGCCGGTGCCTGCACTAGGCATCACGGCGCTCTCCGGAAACCAGCAGGTCGCGCTGGCCTGGACGAATACCGCGACCGGCTTTGTGCTCAAGCAAACCCCCAGCCTCTCACCGCCGATCCAGTGGACGACGGTTACCAACGCTCCCGGCATTAGCAACGGCCACTTCATAGTAACCCTCGCCACGGTTACCGGCGGCCGCTTCTACGTCCTGAGTTTTGAATAACGTGACGGAGCTCGGAGTTCTCAGACCGCCTGCGCGCCGGGACTGCGCCCTGTGCGCCGGCGCGCTGTGGTTGCTCTTTGCCGGCGGCCTGCTACAGGCCTGTGGACAGGCTTCGATGCAGACGATCATTACCAACGGCCCGGCCACCAACCGGCTGAACGTGGTCATGCTCTCGGAGGGTTACACCAGCAACCAGCTTTCCCAGTTCCTGGGCGACGCGACCAACGCCATCAGCATCCTGCTCTCGCATCCGCCTTACCGGGAATACCAAAGCTACGTGAATGCGTTCGCTATCAAGGTGGCTTCCGCTCAGTCCGGCTCGACGCATCCGCTTTACGGCGTCACCAACAACACGTACTTCAAGAGCACCTATGACCCTTACGGGGACTACCTGATAACCATCCCAACCAACAGCACCGGCCAAGGCAAGGTGGACACGCTGCTCCAAACTTTCATGCCCCAATGCCAACTCCCCATCCTCGTAGTCAATGACGGCACGGACGGCGGCTCGGACGGGTTCTTCAAGACGGCGATTGTGTCACTGGGCGGCCTGTTGGCGGAGCAGGACTACGGCCAGCCAGGCATCCTGAGCCATGAGACGGGCCATGTGCTGGCGAACCTGGGGGACGAATACACGACTCCTAACCCCGGCTTTCCCGACACCGAGGAACCCAATACGACGCAGCAGACGAACCGGCTGCTGCTGAAATGGAGCACGTGGGTCTCTGCCGATACGCCGGTCCCGACACCGGACTCCGCCGGCGATGGCGTGGTCGGCCTGTTCCTGGGCGCCCATTACCACACCAATGGCTGGTATCGCCCGGAGCTCAATTGTGCCATGAACTCACTGGGCGTCCCTTTCTGCTCCGTGTGTAGCGAGGCGCTCGTGCTGGCGATCTACCAGCGGGTGCGGCCCGTTGATGCTTTTGCGCCTGCCAGTCAGAACCTGTCGGTGACCACCCCCCAGGCGCTGGCCTTCAACCTCACTCTTCTCCAGCCCGCGACGCATAGCCTGACCGTGCAATGGTTTACCAACGGCGTCCCTTGCGCCGGGGGCACCAATTCTTCCCTGATTCTGCTGCCGCAGAGCCTGCCGAACGGGAGCAACTGGGTTTCGGCTGTGGTGCATGATCCCACGCCTCTGGTGCGCCATGATCCGACAAACCTCCTGACCCAAGTTATTACGTGGGGCCTGAGCGTGAACGTGCCGCAGTTGCGCCTGGACTCGCCTTTATGGCTGGCGGGAGGCAAGCTCGCCTTCCGCGTGAGCGGCTATGCGCCGCAGGGCTTCTCGATCCGGGCCAGCACGAACCTGGCGAACTGGTCCCCGCTCAGCACGAACGCATTGGTGGCCGGGCAATACTGGTACACCAACAGCGGCACCGCCGGATTCAGCAGGCGATACTTTCGCGCGGTGACCCCGCCCTGACGCGGGGAGAACCCCACCGGCCTACCGCGAGGGGCGCCGCGCTGAATACGCGGGCGCTGTGGTGCGTCTGAACGGAAGAAGTGCCAGGAACCTATCTCCAGGGGAGGATGCGTCGCCAGACGCCTTTGGCCCGTCGCGGTCGAGGCAGCCGGGCCTTTACGCTGATCGAGTTGCTGATGGTGATCGCCATCATCGCGATCCTGGCCGCCTTGCTGCTGCCGGCGTTGGCAGGCGCGAAACGGCGGGCGCAGACGGCGCAATGCGCTTCCCAATTACGGCAGTGCGCCGTGGCCATGCAGGTCTATTTGCCGGACTTCAGCGAGCGATTCTTCTGGGGCGACCCGCGTTCGAGCCAGGTGGCCCTCGAGGGAATGGATTGGTTCGTCTGGGCCGGACGCACCAACGGCAATGTCTATACCGGCCAGGCGGGCCTGTTCAATCGAATGGACCGGCCCCTTGACCACTACGGACTGACCGAGAAAGTGGCCCTGTGTCCCTTGGACACCGGGCGGAGCGACACGGGCCAGTACCGGCTCTGGGATTGGGTGGGGAACTCCTACCTGTTTAACTTCGGGGGCTTGCCGCCGTTCACGAACGGCGGACTCGACTCATTGCTGGCGCCGGACATAGCGCGGCCCGCACAGACCGTGCTGTTCGCGGACGGCACTATAGCTTTCCCTACCGATCCGCACGGCTGGCATGGAGCGCAACCCGCAGGCAACGTGCTGATGCTCGATGGCCATTGCCAATTCTTCACTGCCCTGCAGGCCACCAATCTGGTCTGGTAAGGTTGCGGCAGGCAAGCGCCGGCGGAAGGCATGTCTCCAAACAAAAGGGCGCGAACCGCAGCCCGCGCCCTCTCCGGTCCAGGTTGGTCTGTCTACCGCGTTCGGCGGAGACGGTAGCCGAGCCCCAGGAGCCCCAGCCCGCCCAGCAGTGAGAGCGCCACAGCCGAAGGTTCCGGCACAGTCTGACTCGCATCCATCTTCGCGGCAAAATCCATGGGCACGGTGTTCGTCAGCAACACCCAGCCCCCGTCGTTCTCCCAATAATCGGGGTAATCATGCCCCACAACCGGCGGGGAGTAGATGTCCACGCCGACGGAGTCGGTCGCCTCCATTCCCTCGAACTGAACGCTCCAGGTGATATCCGAGCTGGGAATGAGCAGCCCTCCCGCAGGGAAGTCCGAACCTTCAAAGAAGTTGAGGGTGCTGCGAGACGTCGGAGCCCCTACGTCGAACCAGCCGCTGTCGAAGAACGGCGTGCTCGCGGGGGTGGCGTAGCCGTTGAACGGCGCACCGGTGTTCTCGTAAAACCGCACCCGCGCCTGGACGTCGCCGGCGAAGCTGGTATTCGAAGGACTCGCGGTATTGGTGCCCCAGAATTCGAAGGAGAAATTGGTGAGATATCGCGCGGTGCCGTCGAGCAGAATCTCGTCACCAACCTCCTGTGTCCCGGGATCGAATCGGGTCAGCAGGTCGTTGACGGAATTATCGAAGATGGAATCTGCCTGCACAGACAGCGTCAACCCAATGCACAATGCACAGACCATTCCAGTTGCCCTAAGGCCTGTCATGTCACCTGTAAATCGTCTCATTCCGATCAGAGCTTACGAACGCACTGGTACTAATTTGGCGCTGATTGTATCGGCCCTGCTATAGGTGTCAACATATTTGTGCATAATTCGGCGCCTGGTTTCGAGCCGGTTAGATACCGCCGGACAGGGCTCAAATCAGGGGCTGCCTCCGGCTCCCGTGGCGTTCGAAGGTTCGAGGATCCAAAGGGGCTGCTCCCAGGCCGGCCGCCGGGGGCGCTGCCGGGACGGCAGCCGACTCGGATTGACGCCCGGCGCCCACGTGCGGTTAAATGGCACCGCAGCGTTAGAATGAAGAAAGCTCTCATCGCATTGGTGCTGTTGCTGGGCCTGCTGGGCTTCTGGTTCTATGGCCGGCCTGCATATCGGCAGTACCAGGAGAACCGCGCCGCAAGACAGGCGCGGAGCTTCATGGAAAAAAAGGACTACCGGAACGCTTCACTGAGCGCGCGCCAGGCCCTGCAGCGCAATGCGCATAACGTGGAAGCCTGCCGGGTGAGCGCCGAGCTGGCCGATCTGTCGCATTCGCCCAGCGCCCTGGATTGGCGTCGTCGCGTGGCGGAGGCCGAGCCGACCGTCCAAAACAGGCTCGTCCTCGCCTCGACTGCCATGTGGGTCCAGGGGCCGCCTTACACGCTTGCCAGGCAAACGCTGGAGGACCTGGGCGATTCAGCCAAAGGCGTAGCCGCGTACCAGGCGGCCTGGGGCAGACTGGAGCTCAATCTCAAGGACGTGACGGCAGCCAGCGCCCGCTTCGAACAGGCGAGCCGGCTGGAGCCGACGAATGCGCTCTACGACTTGAACCTGGCAGTGCTGCAGTTGGAATCCACCAACGCGGCTTTGGCCGCCGAGGCACGCGCGCGCCTTGATCGGTTGGCCGCCAGCCCGGAGCTTGGAGCCTTGGCGCTGCGCTGGCTCGTGGCCGCCAGCCTGGCCGCGCATGACCTCAGCGGGGCGGAGCGCTTTTCGGAGCGGCTGCTGGCCAAAGCGCAAGCGGCGCCCGCCGACCGCCTCCAGCACCTGTCCATTCTGCAGGAGTCCCACAGCCCCACCTTCACCAACTACCTGGCTGCCTTGCGCAATTCCGTGCTCACCAATGCCCTGGAGACGTATGGGCTTGCGGCGTGGATGAACACGCACGGAATGGTTGACGACGCGCTTGGCTGGCTCACGAACTGCCCAGTCAAGCTGCGCTCTGAGCAACCCGTGCCGCTGTCGATTGTGGACTGCTACCTGGCCAGGAAGGATTGGCCCGGGCTGGAGACCTTTCTCCTGGAGCAGAAATGGTCTGACCGAGAATGCCTGCGCTGGGCGTTCCTGTCCCGGGCCGCCTCCGAGCAGAAGCAAATGCTGGCCGCGGAGTCCCGCTGGCGCAGGGCCGTCCGCGACGCGGGCGACCGGCTGGGCGCACTGATGTCCCTGCTGAAGATGGCGACCGCCTGGGGGCGGGAGGATGCCCGGGACGAATTGCTTTGGCACATCGCCCAGCGGTTTCCCGGCGAACGCTGGGCCTTGCGCGAACTCGAAAATCGCTACGTGGCGTCCGGCAACACCTATCAGCTAAATAAGGTCTATTCGACCATGGCCAGCCTCGACTCGCGCAACTTCGTTGCGCAAAACAACTGGGCGGCGACGTGCCTGCTGCTGAAGCTCAACCTGCCCCGGGCGCACGCCTTGGCGAAGGAGACGTTTGCCCAGCACCCGACAGACGCCGTGGTGGCTTCCACGTACGCCTACTCGCTGTACTTGCAAGGGCGAACCAACGATTGTCTAACCGTCTTTCAAAAGCTGAAGCCCGAAGCCCTGGAAACCCCTGCCGTCGCCCTGTACTACGGCGTCCTGCTGTCCGCCGCAGGCGACACTAATGCCGCTTCCAAGTACCTGCAAATCGCGCAGAAGGCCGGCGGTTTGCCCGAGGAAAAGGCGCTGGTCGCCGCGGCCATCAAGCGCACTCGCTCGGGCACCTGAGACCCGGGTCCGCGCCCAAAGCCAGCGGCCGGCCCGGCGCGCACCATGCGTCCTGCCGGTTTAGGGCCCGATGCCGGCGCTCCGGCCTACTCGTCGCTCGCCCTGGGCCGAGACAGCCTCTTGGCCCCTGGAGGGTGGACAACCGCCCCAATCCGGTGTTCTATCTCGCCTGGAAATGGCTATGGACGAAACCCATTCACTTATCGAGCAGCGCAAGGCCAAGCTGGCCGCCCTGCGCGCCAAGGGCATTGACCCATTCCGGAATAAGTTCACGCCCACCGAGACGTGCAAACACGCCAGCGACAATTATGTCGAGGACCGCGAAGTAGCCGTGGCTGGCCGCATCACCGCCCACCGGGACATGGGCAAGAGCATGTTCATTGACGTGCGCGACGAAAGTGGCCGGCTCCAGGTTTATGCGCAAAAGAACATGCTGGGCGACGACCAGTTCGACATCTTCCGGCACTTGGATCTGGGCGATTTCATGGGCGCACGCGGGACACTCTTCAAGACGAAGACTGGTGAGATCTCCATCCGTCTGATGTCCTTCACGATCCTGGCCAAGGCGCTGCGCCCGCCCCCCGAGAAATGGCACGGGCTGGCCGATACGGAGATCCGCTACCGCCAGCGCTACCTGGACCTGATTGCCAACCCGGAAGTGAAGGACGTCTTCCTCAAACGCAGTCAGATCATCCGCGAGATACGCAACTTCCTCAACGAGCGCAGCTTCGTGGAGGTCGAGACGCCGATGATGCAGGCGATTCCGGGCGGCGCGGCGGCCCAGCCGTTCAAGACGTATCACAACGCGCTGGGCTGCGATTTTTACCTGCGCATCGCTCTGGAGCTCTCGCTCAAGCGCCTGCTGGTGGGCGGCATGGACCGGGTGTACGAGATCGGGCGCAACTTCCGCAACGAGGGCCTCTCGCGCAAGCACAACCCGGAGTTCACCATGCTGGAGGCTTACCAGGCCTACGGCGACTACGAGAGCATGATGGAATTGGTGCAATCCATGGTCTGCCAGGTTGCGCAGAAGGTGCTGGGCACACTCAAATTGCCTTACGAGCGGCCTAAGGATGTCCAGTTCCAAATCAACTGCGCGATTGCTGGTTTGACGCATGTGCGGAGAATGAGGTTCGAGGGGATGACGCATGCGGAGTTGAGACAGAGATGCCTCGCTGAGATCGACAGCGTAATCGATGAGCTTCGCGTGTGCTCTGAAAAAGCCTCATCAACGCTCCCTTCGGGCGCCGCGGCACAACAAGCGAGCGATGCGCTAAATCGCCTCAGAGAAACACTGTTCACGGAATCCCAACTGAAAAGGCAAACCGACCGTGAGGTTCAAATAACTATTATTCTATTCTCTCAGGAAGTTGCGCTGGCGCTGCGGCGTTTGCGTCCTCTTTGTTGGGAAAGCATTGACCTAACGCCTCCCTGGAAAAGAGTGCGTTACAAGGACGCGATTATAGAGGCCACGGGGAAGGATTGGTTTGACCAGAGCCCCCAGGAGAGGCTGGTCGAAGCCGAACACGCCTTTGGGATCGATGTTGCGGGTCGTCCTCGGAGAAAGCTTGAAGCGAATTCCAAGGGGATAGAACTCGCTATGGCATGGGCACGTTTCCGGGATGATTCAAAGGCTCTCGCGGATTTGAAGAAAGAAATGAGCCAAAGGCAAGAATACGTGCAGCACGGCGTTGCAGATTTTGAAGTCACTCAGGCTGTGTTCGAAGACTGGATTGAGCCAACCTTGATTCAACCTGCCTTTGTCACACACCTCCCGAAGGAATTGGTCCCGTTGGCCAAGCTCTCGCCCGAGGACCCCACCACGGTGGAGGTCTTCGAGTGCTGTATTAACGGGCAGGAAATCTCACCCGCCTACACTGAGCAGAATGATCCCATCGAGCAGCGCGAACGCCTTGAGCACCAGGCTGGGGGCGAGCAGCAAAAGCTGGACGAGGATTTCCTG
>DATKNZ010000480.1:0-17925 GCA_035541055.1 Candidatus Acidiferrum sp.
AGCGCACGCGCCGCCGCGTGCGGTTTTCCGCGCCCCCGCGGAAAACAGGCAGGGCTTACGCGGCTAACCGTTTAGTGACCGATGCCAGCCCGGCTCCGGCCGGCGAGGGCGCCGGCCGGGACACGCGAGGGCGCGTGTGCTACCCGAAACCAACTGCATGGATACGGCTAAGGCCGGAGCGCCGGCGTGGTGCCGGCTTAGGCCGATCCGGGGCACTTAAGCCGGAAACGCTCCGGCGCGCTGGCCTCCCAGGCTGCCAGTGGTTTACTGCGGGCCGGGAGTGCCGTAGCTTTAGGACGAACATGACGCGGCACCTGCTTCGCGCTCTGGGCCTGGCGCTGCTTTCGGCTGCTCTCGAAGCGGCTGCGCAACCGGGTAATAGCGGGCTCATTCACCAACCGTGGTTCGAAGCCCGTACCCCCCATTTCCGCCTCTTCAGTTGCGGGTCCACGCAAGCCGTCGTCCGTGTGGCAACCCGGCTCGAGCAGTTCCACGACGCCTACTCCTTGCTGGCAGGAGCGCAGGCGGTGGCTTCGCCGCCGATTATGGTCGTGGCCTTCCCCGACTATGACTCGATGCGGCCCTTCCTCCCGCTCTACCAGGGCCAGCCGGAAAACCTGGCGGCCTTCTTCATTCGCGGCACGGATGAGAATCTGATCGTGCTGCACCTGGCGGGCTCGGGGACGGATTCCCTGCAGCGCATTTTCCACGAGTATTCTCACCTGCTCATGCGCCACAACGCACCCTACTGGCCGATGTGGCTGAACGAGGGCATGGCGGAAATCTATGCGCCTTTCGAGGTGGTTGGTCCTTTCCGCACCCGCATCGGCCTCCCGCTCGAGCATCACCTCGAGCTGCTGGCGCATACGCCGATGATGCCGCTGCGGCAGCTCTTCGCCGTCGGGCGCGATTCGCCGGAGTACAACGAGCGCGAGCAGCAGGGGGTCTTCTACGCTGAGTCGTGGCTGCTGGCGCATTACCTGATGCTGGGGGGCAACCCCTACCTCCAGGCCGGGTTCCGCCAGCTCACGCCGCTGCTGCGGCAGGGGCAGTCCGCCGAGCAGGCCTTCACCAACGCCTTGCACACCACGCTGCCCTCGATGGAGGCCCAGCTCCGCCGCTACCTGGAGCAGGGCCGGTTCCTGCCGCTGGATCTGACCGTCGGCGCCAACCTGGAGGCGCAGCGGTTCGCCTATACGCGCGGGCTCACGCCGGCCGAAGTGTGCTTCCGGCTCGGCGATGAGCTGCTTCGTATCGGGCGACTGGATCAGGCCGAATCCTATTTTCGCGAGGCGGAGAAGGTGGCGCCGGCCAGCCCGCTGCCGTTCGAAGGCCTGGGCCTGCTCGCCGCAGTCCGGAAACAACCCGAGGAGGCGGTGACGTTTCTGGGGCAGGCAATGCAACACGGGCAGGTCAGCTTCCTGGCGCATTACGTGTATGCGCAGGAGAAGTATGCGCTGACTTCGCCTTCACCCGACCACTTCACCCGTTTGGGCAAGGAGCAGGCGGCGGAAATCCGCGGCGAGTTGCAGAAGTCTCTGGCGCTCATGCCGGACTTCGGGCCTGCGCACGATCTGCTGGGATTCCTCGAGCTGGTGCAGGCCGATGACCTGGCGGGGGCAGAACAGCACCTGGCGCGGGCCGTGCAGTTGGAGCCGGAGAATTCGGGGTATCAGCTTTCCCTGGCGCAGGTGCAACTGGCGCGCCGCGACTCCGCCGCTGCCTGGCGCACGCTCACCGCCCTGCGCTTGCCCAACGTGGACGCACGTGTCCGCGCCCACGCCGAGGAACTGTTAAAGCAATTGGACGGGCCCGGGCCGGAGCCGGCCGCGCGCACTCGCCGATAAAGCCGCCCTCACCACCGGACCGGGACCGTAAGCTTCTTGCCGAAGCGGTTGTGGTAATGGAGCTGGCGGTGCTGCACGCCATACTCGTGCACGAGCCGGGTGATCTTCACGTCGTAGCAGCAGTACTCGGCGATTTCGAGCAGCTTGCCCTGGCGGAACCACTCGATGGCCTGCAGCCCCTCGGCTGTCTTCTCCACTCCGAATGTGGCAGTCGCGATGGCGTCGAGCGAAAGCCGGTGCCGCAGTTCGTTCTGCAGCTCGATCATGAGGTCCAACGTCGGCAGTTGGCGCAGGTCAAATGAGGTGTAGCCGTGGAGCACTTCGTAGTCGAACCGCAGGTTGTTGAAGCCCACCACCAGGTCGGCCCGCTGCAGCTCGGTGATCAGGTCGCTGACCTGCTTCTCGCTGAAGATCCGGTAGGTGCCCTGGCTGGCGCTGTAGGTCACGCCGACGCTCATGCCCATGCGGCTGATGTTATTCCAGCCGCCCACTTCCTCGGCGGAACGCTGGGTTTCCAGGTCAAAGTAAACAATGTTCTTCATGGGCGGCTTGCCGCGGCGGTGATCTGACGGCGTGACTTATGGCAGAGGGTGCCTGAATAGTCGATTACAGAATGCCGCGCCTGAAGTGACGACAGACTGCAGGGTAGGGACGCCTCGCCGAGGCGTCCGCCGCCGCCACAACACGGACGCCTCGGCGAGGCGTCCCTACCAGGCCTTAGGCTCGACGGGGCCTTGCGCCTGCGCTAAAAGGAAGCGTGAAGCGAAATTGGCGCCGCTTGCTCCCGCTGGCGCTCGTGCTGGTGCTGGGGGGCGGGTTGGCGTGCTATTTGTGGTGGCAAGGCTGGCTGGAACGGAGCCAAGATGTCCCGATTCGCGCAGCCGCGCGGCGCTATGGCATGGAACCGGCGCTGGTCAAAGCCCTTGTCTGGCGCGAGAGCCATTTTCATCCGCGCGCACGCGGGCGAGCGCAGGAAATCGGCCTGATGCAGATCAGGGAGACCGCCGCTCAGGAGTGGGCCGACGCCGAACACGTGGACGGCTTTACACACGAGCAGTGCTTCGACCCGGCCACCAACACCCTGGCAGGCACCTGGTATCTTAAGAAGCTCCTGGCGCGCTACGGGCGGGCAGACGACCCCCTCCCCTACGCGCTGGCTGACTACAACGCGGGCCGGGGCAACGTCCTGAAGTGGATCGGTGGGGCGGCGGCGACGAATAGCGAAGCGTTCGTTGCCCAGATCGGGTTTCCCGGCACCAGGAGGTACGTGAAAGCGGTGCTGGACCGCTTAGCACATTACCGCCCGATTTTCCCGCCAGAAGCGCCCTGACGCACTGGTAGGGACGCCTCGCCGAGGCGTCCGTGATGTGGCGGCGGCGGACGCCTCGGCGAGGCGTCCCTACCCTGCAGTCCGTCGCGGTGTCAATCAGAGTGTATGGTATCCGGCTTAGCGCCCGCGCGCCCGCTTGCGTCCCAACTCCTTGCGCAGCTTGTCCAGCGGCAGCGTGTTCATCACGTCTTCCCTGGTGAGCCAGCCCTTGCGCGCGATGCCGGCCCCCAGGCGCAGGAAGCCCGCATGCTCCACCCGGTGGCCGTCGCAGTTGATGGCGCACTTCACCCCTTTGGATTTGGCGTAGGGCCACAGGCGCCAGTCGAGATCAAAGCGCTTTGGATGGGCGTTGAGTTCGATCCATGTGCCCGTCTCGGCACACGCGTCAATTACCGCTCGCTGGTCCACCTTGTAGGGCTCGCGCTCGAGGAGCAACCTGCCGGTCAGGTGCCCCAAAATATGCACGAACGGGTTCTGCGCCGCGCCAATCAGACGTTGCGTGGTCTCGGCCTCGGTCTGGTTGAAGCTTTGGTGAATGCTGGCGATGACCACGTCTAGCTCCGCCAGCAGGTCGTCCGGGAAATCCAGCCGCCCGTCCTTGAGGATGTCCACCTCCGCGCCAGTGAGCAGGCGGAAGGCGGTGCCCTCCTTCGCCAACTGGGCGTTGATAGCGGCAATCTGCTTGAGCTGCTGCCGCACTCGCGAAACGTCGAGGCCGTTGGCCTGAAAGGAAGACTTGGAATGATCTGTGACGCCCCAGTACGCCAGCCCCAACTCGCTCATGCTACTGGCGATCTCCGCCGGCTGCTGGTGTCCGTCGCTCCAGGTGGAGTGGTTGTGCAGCGAGCCTTTGAGGTCCGTCCACTCGATCAGCCGCGGCAGCGCCCCTTTTTCTGCCGCCGCAATCTCGCCCATGTCCTCGCGCAGCTCCGGAGGGATGTAATGCAGGCCGAGCTTCTCGAAGATCTCCTCTTCCGTCCGGCACTTCACCAGCAGCTTCGGGTCGCGCGTCTCCTCCTTCGAACGGAACAGGCCGTATTCGTTCAGGCGCAGGCCGCGGTCAATCGCCCGCTGCCGCATGACGATGTTATGCTCCTTGCTGCCCGTAAAATACATCAGGGCGGATGAATATTCGGTGTCCGTCACCACCCGCAAGTCACATTGGATGCCGCCTTCCAGCAGCACGCTGGCTTTGGTGTCGCCCTGGGCCAGCACGCTCAGCACGCCTGGTTGCGAGACGAAGAACGCGATGACGTTCTTCGCATGCTTGGAGGAGGCGAGCAGATCAATATCTCCGATGATCTCCCTGTGCCGCCGCAGGCTGCCGGCCGTGCTGCACCGGATGACGTCGGGATGCGTGCGCAGCGCATCTAGCAGCGGCTCCGCGCGGGGGAGCGCCTCACTGATAAGATGCCGCGAGGCATAGGCACGGCGGCGGCAGATGCCCTCCAGTATGTTCGCCTGCGTCTTCTCTCCGAAGCGCTTGAGCGCGCCGACCTTCCCGTCCTTGCAGGCCTGCTCCAACTCCTCGACGCTCTTGATGCCCAGCTCCTCATACAGAACCTTTATCTTCTTTGGCCCCAGGCCGGGGATATCGAGCATCGCCACCAGGCCGGGCGGAGTGGCCGCCTTGAGTTCCTCGTAATAGCCGAGCTTGCCGGTAGCGACCAATTCGGTGATTTTCCTGGCGCAACTGTCCCCGATTCCCTTCACCTCGCCGAGGCGTTGCTCGGCCACGACCTTCTCGAGAGGCTCGGACAGGCCCTCGACCGCGCGGGCCGCGTTCTCGTACGCCCGGCTCTTGAAAGGGTTCTCACCTTTCAACTCCAACAGCGTGGCGATGCCGAGCAGCACTTCCGCGACTTGTCCCTTATCCATGCCTGGAATATGCTGCTCCGGGCGCCGGGTTCAAAGTCGAAACCGAGGCTTGCTCGTTCGTTCATCCCAACACCCTGCTCGAGAGGTGTACACCCATCAAGTTACTGATTGACCCTGAGGGCGGACTGGATAATATGCGCTCTCCGATTTTACATTTAATCTGAAATACACGTATGGCAGTTAAAGTTGCAATTAATGGGTTCGGCCGCATTGGTCGCCTGGTGTTCCGGGCGATGGTCGAACAAGGTCTCGTGGGCAAGGACGTCCAGGTCGTGGCGGTTGGCGATATCGTGCCGGCCGATAACCTGGCCTACCTGCTCAAGTATGACTCCATTCAGGGCCGGTTCACCGGCACCGTTGATTCCGAGAAGTCGAGCGCCGACAAGGCGGACGACGACGTGCTGATCGTCAACGGCCAGAAGATGCAGGTAGTCAGCGCGAAAGACCCCTCGCAGTTGCCGTGGAAGCAGTTGGGGGTGGAAGTCGTGATCGAGTCCACCGGCCTGTTCACGGACGTCGAGAAGTGCAAAGGCCATCTGGCAGCCGGAGCGAAGAAGGTGATCATCACCGCGCCCGCCAAGGGCGATTGCCCCACCATCGTCATGGGAGTCAACCAGAACAAGTATGATCCCAAGGCGCACAGCATCGTCTCGAATGCCTCCTGCACCACGAACTGCCTGGCGCCGCTCGTGTATGTGCTGCTCAAGGAAGGCTTCGGCGTCGAGGAGGGCCTCATGACGACCGTGCACTCCTACACGGCCACGCAGAAGACCGTGGACGGCCCGAGCAAGAAGGACTGGAAGGGCGGCCGCACGGCGGCCTTGAACCTGATTCCGTCCACCACCGGCGCGGCCAAGGCAGTCGGCCTGGTGTTGCCGGAGGTCAAAGGCAAGCTCACCGGCATGGCCTTCCGCGTGCCCACGCCGACGGTGTCGGTCGTGGACCTGACCGTGCGGACGGTAAAGGAGACCAACTACGCGGAGATCAGCGCGGCCATGAAGAAAGCCAGCGAGACCTACTTGAAGGGCATTCTCGAATACACCGAGGATGAGGTGGTCAGCTCGGACTTCATCCACTCCAAGTCGTCGTCCATCTTCGACCAGGGCTCCGGGATCGAGCTCAATAAGCGGTTCTTCAAGCTGGTGAGCTGGTATGACAACGAGTGGGGCTATAGCTGCCGCGTGGCCGACCTTCTCAATTTCATGATCAGCAAGGGAATCTAGCCCCTGGCACGGCTTCGTTTGAGACGGCGGCCCCTCTCCGGGCCGCCGTTTTGCTTTGCTCAGTGCTCCTCGGCCTTCAGCTTCTTCTCAAACTTCTCTACCTTGGGGCGGATCACCGCGCGGCAGTAAGGCTGGTTGGGATTACTCCGGTAGAAATCCTGGTGGTAGCCTTCGGCGGGATAGAAGTGCTTGAGGGGCACGATCTCGGTGACGATCGGGCGGCTGAAGTGCTTCTGCGCCTCGGCTTTGGACTTCTCCGCGGCTGCCTTTTGAGCCGGGCTGCTGTAGAGGATGATCGAGCGGTATTGTGTTCCCGTGTCCGCCCCCTGCTGGTTCAGCGTCGTTGGGTCGTGCGCGTCCCAGAACGTCTGTAGAATCTTCTCGTAGGAGACGACGCTCGGGTCGTAGGCGATCTGGATCACCTCGGCGTGGCCGGTTTCGCCCGAGCAGACCTGCTTGTAGGTAGGGTTCTCGGTAGTGCCGCCGGCGTAGCCACTGGTGACTGACTTCACCCCGGGGAGCATTTGGAAAATGGCTTCGGTGCACCAGAAACAGCCGCCGCCCAGGGTCGCATACTCAAGGTGGTTGGTGGAGCTATTCATATTTGTAGGCTGCCCGGGAGCCGGCTCACCTGTGCCCAGGAGCAAGGCCAGTAAGAGCAATGCGACCGGGCAGGACGCAGTTCTTGGGAAGCGTTCTCGCCACATTGAACCCTGTCACCCTCGCACACGGGCGAAGAGGCGGCAACCCTGGTGGGAGTTGATTAGCTGGTTTGCGCGAAAAGTGTGGCTGTGGCCCAGCGGCTTACGCCTTGCTTGAGCGCCATTCGGGTCAGTGCCGGGCTTCGGCGGCGATGGCCTTGACGGCATCCGTGATTTTGGCCGCATCTTCGGCTGCCACGCCATTGTATTGGAAGATAGCCTGCACGTCTTTGAAGATGGCCTGCATCTGAGACTGCTGGATGTTTGCCGGGTTGAGCACGGCGGCAAGGTCTGTAAGGAGGCGATTGCGGTCCTTCTCCGGCAGGGGCTTTTGCGCCAGCGTGGCCGATAACTGGTCCGCCAGGGTGGCAACCGTGGCGGCTGCGGGCTTGCTGGCGCCCTGGGCGGTGGCCAACAGGTCCTGCGCAAGCTGGTGCTTCTGTTCCACCGTGACGGTCCCCCCGGGCTGAATGGCGGCCAGGTCGGCGCGCACCTTGGCCAGGCTCTGTTGAATGGGGGTGGGCGATGCGGTCGACGCGGCGGGGCGAACCGGCTGCGCCGGCGCGCTGGGCGGGGTCACACCTTGCGCGGCGTTGTTGCGATCGCGGATGTCCTTCGCGTGCTGCTTGATGATGATGTCGGACTGAGCGAAGGCTTCCCCGGCCAGCAGTGTGCCGGCAAGCGTCAGGGCAAAGGTTGTTTTCATAGGCGGTGCGCGATGTGCGTATGAACCTGCAACGTCGTCGTTAGGGTGTCAACGCCGCAGGCGCAGGCGGTCACGTGCGGGCGCCCCAACAACCCAAGGCGGCGCGAATGGCCGCGCTCCTGTACCTCACCGTCCGGCGGTCGCCACGGTCTCCTTGCTCGTCAGGCCAATATAATCCACCAGGATGTGCTCGGCTTCGAGCAGCGGCGCGTCGAAAGCCGGAGCGGGCGGCTCAGCCGCATCCTCCGGGTCCTCCGCCGGGATAGGAGTTCCTGCCGCGGCCACAGAATTCGTGCTCGCCCCCGCACTGGTCGCCGGGTGCGGCGAAGCGGCGGCGACGGCGGTATTGGTCCAAGGCACCGGCGCCGGCAGGCCGGGCTCGTCCGCCAGCTTAAGCGTGAGCTCATAGACCTTTTCCGAAGGCTCAGGACGCGCCCGGCGCTCGTTGTCTCGGGCCTTGTTGCGGGCCTGCTGATCCTCACTTTCCTTCAGCCGCGCCTGCTCGTTCAGCGAGACGGTCTTGTCGGCCTGCTGCTTGATGAAGCGTTGCACGTCTTCCCGCACGTAAGAGTATTCCTTGTCCGAAGCAACGCGCTCGGCCGAGCGCCGGCGCAGCTCAGCCAGGTAGGGGTCCACGCGGTTCAGGTGGTCGTACTTGGCGCTGGGAATCTCGTCCCAGGCCAGCGGGTTCTCCAGCGCACTCTCGCCGACGTCCTTTGACTCGTTTGCCAGGGACGGCAGGATGATGTCCGGCACGACGCCGCGCAACTGGGTCGACGCACCGCTGGGGCGATAGAACTTCTTGATGGTGAGCTTCAGGGCTCCCGGATCATTGGTGACCGACGAATCCATCATGCGCATGTAAGGCCGCAGTTGGTTGACACTTTGCACGGTGCCTTTCCCGTGGGTGGAGCGATCCCCGACGATCAAGGCGCGGCCATAATCCTGCAAGGCGCCGGCCACGATTTCGGACGCAGACGCGCTGCCGCGACTGGTCAGCACGATCAGCGGCCCGTCGTAGAGAACCGAAGGGTCGGTGTCGTCCGCCTCCTGGATCGTGCCGTCCACCTCTTTGATCTGCACCACGGGACCGGTCTTGATGAACAATCCGGTGAGCTTAATGGCTTCCTCGAGGGACCCGCCGCCGTTGTGGCGCAGGTCAAGAACCACCCCCTCGACCTTTTCCTGCTTCAGCTTCTTCAGCAGCCGGGCCACATCCACAGTCGTGCTCTTTTGCTCCGGCTTGTCCTTCGTATTGACGGGGTCAAATGTGGAGTAGAAGGAGGGCAGGTCAATAACACCCAGGCGGAGCTTCCGGCCCTCGAAGTCCGGCAGTTCGATCAGCTTGGCTTTGGCCGCCTGTTCTTCCAGCGGGATCTCGTCGCGAACCAGGCTGATCACGCGCCGGTCCGCATCGCTGCCGCCCGCGGGGATGATCGTCAGGCGCACCTCGGTGCCCTTGGGACCGCGGATGAGCTGCACGGCCTTGTTCAGGCTCAGGTCCACGATATCCACGGGAGCCTGGTCGCCTTGCGCGACCGCCACGACGCGATCGTTCTCTTTGAGCTTGTTGCTCTTGATAGCCGGCCCGCCGGGGAGCAGCCGCCGGATGGTGCAATAGCCATCGTCGGAGAGGGTCAGCTCGGCGCCAATGCCGAACAGACTGAGGTTCATCTGCATGGCAAAGCCCTCCAACTGTTGCCGGCCGAGATAGTCCGAATGCGGGTCGTAAACGTGGGCCAGGGCCGTCAGGTAAATCTGGAGGACATCTTCGTTGTTCCAATCCTCGAAGAAGCGCAGGTTGCGATGGTAGCGGTGATTGAGCGTGGCAACGATCTCCTCTGCCTCGGTCTTCCGGGGAGCGGGGCCGGCGGCCCGCAAGGGCGCGGCGGCCTCGGCGGACGGGGTTGGGCCAGCCTGGGCACCTGCGGCACCGGGCGCCGCGGCTGGGGCCGGCTTCCACTGGGCAGCCTCTTTGGGAGACTGCAATGGCAGCCTGGAACGCTGCTCTTTGGCGGCAGCGGCGGCCATCTGCAAAATCGTGCCTGGCGGGCAAGTGCCTGTTGAGGTTGAGCTGGCGACTGCGCCTCCCGGGGCCGGCGGCGTCCCGGCGGGATGAGAATCAAGGCTCGTCCGGGTCGAACCGGAGGCCTTCACGGCCGCCATGTTCTCCTTCTTCTTCCGGGCCGCCTCCTTGCTGAGCAGCTCCTGCAGGTACTCGAACCGCAGGCGTTCGCGCCAGATCCTCTTTGCGGCTGCCAGGTCCTGGGGGAAGGGCTGCCCCTTTCGGTTCAACACGATCCGCTCATTGCTGTCGAAGGTGAATTTCTCGGTGTTGAGCAACTTCTCCGCGTAGGCCGTGCGTTGAGACAGGCGCTCGAAGAAGCGGTTATAGATTTCGCAGGCGGGGCGCACGTCGGCCACACGACCCTCGCCAAGGGTGAGCCGGTTGAGGTTGGTGCGGTAGTGCTCGAACTCGGCGATGTCGCCCTGCGTGAAGTGCATGTGCTGCGGATCGAGCGTGTCCAGGTAGGTGTCGAAGAACCTGCTGGAGAGCGCCGAATCGAAGGGCAGCCTCAGGTAATGGTTCTTCTCCAGCATGGCTGCCGTCAGGAAGGCTACCCGCCCGTCAATCGGACCGGGAGCGATAGGGCGGACGCAGTTCGTGCCGGCCGCCTGACCCGCGTCCGACCAGAGGGCGGGGACGGAGTCGCGCTTTGCCGGTTCGGCGGAGCGCAGCGGCAGAACCAGAGTGGCGCTCAGCAGCAGCAGGAGAGCGCGGGCAGTAATACGTTCAATCATGAGTTATCGCAGTGCCGGGATGATAGCACATCTTGGACGCGCCACCGCAAGAACTGTTCAGGATAAGAAGCGAAGTATCTTTACTCGGGACCGGCTCCGAAGGCGGGGCCCGCCCAGCAGCCGGGCTGCTTCCCGAAGCTGCCGGTGGTTTTGCGGGCCGCTCGGGGCTAACCAAGCTCGGAGTGCGCCAGCGTGCTCAAGCGAGCCTGTGCGTGCTTCGAGACGCTCGTGAATACCATGGAGACATGGTAGCCCGCGTGCTTGTTGCCCGTGCAGGCAATCACTACTCCGGTGCAATGGACCGGGCCGCCGCCCAGCGGCGATTGCAAGGTCACCGTCATCTCGGTCCACGCCGCGAAGGGAGCCGCGCTGCGAAACTCGATGCCGTTCTTATGGATGACTACCGAGTTGGGGGACAGGTTGAGCCGCATCTGGCGCGCTTCAACGGTGAGTTGGTGAAGCGGGCCCGCGTGGTCGATCTTTCTCGCGCTCATATTGCATCAGGAGAATACCACATTAGCAAAAGTCGTCAAGTGGGGCTTATAAGCTTGCCATCTGTGCGGCGGGGCGGCGAGCCGTCCCCGGCTCGCAGCGATAAGTTAAGGCGAGCGCTGCGAGCCGAGGACGGCTTGCGGTCCAGGGGCGCCGCTCGCGAGCGCCGACTTGTTGCGGCGTGGCGAGTTGAACTCGCACGCGGCCTTACCACTCAATCACCGCCGCACCCCACGTCAGGCCCGCGCCGAAGACGATGAGCAGGATCAGGTCCCCGCGCAGCACTCGGCCGGAAGCCACGGCCTCATCCAGGGCGATGGCAACCGAAGCCGCCGAGGTGTTGCCGTATTTGTGAAGGTTGACGAATAACTGGTCCTGTCTGGCCCCGAGGCGCTGGCACACGGCATCCACGATCCGGCGGTTGGCCTGGTGGGGAATGATGCATTTGATGCGAGTGATATCAATCTCGCAACGCCGCAAAGCCTCCTCGGCTGCGGTCTGCATCGCCTGGATGGCGTTCTTGAAGGTCTCCCGGCCCTCCATCCGGAGGTAATGCAGGCGGGCAGCAACCGATTCCGTGCTCGCCGGGCAGCGGCTGCCGCCGGCGGCCATAAACAGCAGGTCGGCCTTGCGTCCGTCCGCCCCCATCACGGCGGTCAGCAGCCCGTGCGAATTGGGCCGGTTCTGGAGCACCGCCGCGCCGGCACCGTCGCCGAACAGCACGCACGTGTTACGGTCTTTCCAATCTACGATGGACGAGAGCTTCTCGGCGCCAATGACCAGCACCGTGTCATAGGTGCGCGACATGATGAACTGCTGGGCGATTTCCAGGCCGTAGATGAATCCCGAGCAGGCGGCTTCCAGGTCGAAGGCCGCCGCGCGGTAGGCGCCGATCTTCCGCTGCACGAGGCAGGCGGTTGAGGGAAAGGGCATGTCGGGCGTGATGGTCGCCACGACGATGAGGTCAATCTGTTCCGCGGTAACTCCCGCCTTCTGCATGGCGCGGACGGCGGCCTGGGCGGCCAGGTCGGAGGTGTACTCACCTTTGGCCGCCAGCCGGCGCTCCTTGATCCCCGTGCGCGTGGTGATCCATTCGTCCGAGGTATCCACCAGCTTCTCCAGGTCCGCATTGGACAGGACCTTTGGCGGGACGTAGGAGCCGACTCCGCTAATCGAGCAGGTGCGGCCTTGGAAGTTGTATTTGGCTCTGGGATTTCTGAACCGAGCAGTGGAGGTTGGAGTCATGGGGTTGGCATCTGGAGCCTCTTTGGGGCGCGGACGTCACAATCCGCGCGGGGGTTTGGGAAGCCGAGGACCAAGCAGGGGTGTCCCCCGGCCGCTCGGGCTGGAGGCTGCTCCTGAGAAGGCCGGCACGTGCGCGCTCATGCGGGCGCGGGCGCCGGAACCGGCGTCTCGGCGACCTGCAGGCGCTCATTGGCCTTGGCGACTTCTTCCGCGATGACCTGGTTCACATGGTGGTGGAGGGTCTCGGCGGTGACCCGGATGGCGTTGGCGATGGCGCGCTCGCGGGAGGAACCGTGTGCCTTCATGACGACGCCGTTAAAGCCCAACAACGGCGCGCCGCCGGCGCCCTCAGGGTCCAGGCGGCGCTTGATCGTGCGGAAAGCATTGTGCGCCAGCAGCGCGCCCAACTGGCGCCGCGGGCTGACCGCCAACTCGTTCCGCAGCATCGTGAATATTGCCGCAGCCAGACTCTCCGCGGTTTTGAGCACCACGTTACCCACAAAGCCGTCGCACACGACCACATCCACCCGCCCGCCAAAGAGGTCGTGCCCCTCGACATTGCCGATGAAGTTCAGATCGAGCTGCTTGCAAAGCCTGTAGGCCTCGAGCGTCAGCTCGTTGCCTTTTCCCTCTTCCGTCCCGATGCTCAGAATGCCGACCCGCGGGTTCTCGTAATGCAGGACCGCGCGGGCATAGATGCTGCCCATGATCGCGTAATGGGCCAGGTGGATGGGCTTGCATTCAATATTGGCACCGGCGTCCAGCAGCACGAAGGCGTGGTCCGCTGTCGGAATGACGGTGGCAATGCCCCCCCGGTCCACGCCGGGAATGCGCCCCAGCTTCAGGGTGGCGGCGGCGAAGATACCCCCGGTGTTGCCCGGCGAGATCACCGCGTCGGCCTTGCCGTCGTGGACGAGTTCCATGGCCCGCCAGATCGAGCAATCCTTCTTCCGCCGCAGGGCGGCGGTAGGTTTGTCCGTCATCGTCACCACCTCGCTGGCATGGATCACCCGCACCCGATGGTCGCGGAACCCCCTCTGGGGCAGGGCAGAATGGATTTCGGCCCGGTTGCCTACCAGGTAAAGCGCCGTGATTCGCCGTTCGGTCTGCAGCGCACGCTTGGCACCTTCGATGACGACCCCGCATCCGTGGTCGCCACCCATCACATCCACTGCGATTCGCATAGACGAACCGGCCCCGACAGGCTGAAGGGGCAGACCGCGGCGCTTAAGCGCCGGCGGTCACAGTGATGACCTGGCGGCCTTTGTAGTACCCACAGGCAGGGCAGACGCGGTGCGGCACGTAAGGCGCGGCGCACTGCGGACACGTGCTGAGCTGCGGCAAGGTCAGCGCGCTGTTATACGCGCGGCGCATGCGTTGGCGGCTTCTCGACGGCTTTCGCTTCGGGACACCCATAAGTCAATTCCTATCAGAACTTCAGTTTGTTTAGCTCAGCCCAGGCCGGCGAACCGACATCCGTCGGATCGGGCCCACCGGGCTTGTGTTTGTTGCCGCTCGGCGCTTTGGGCAGACCGCGGCACTGCGCATTACAAAGCGGATGCCGCGGAAACTCCAGCAGAATATCTTCCCGCACAAAGGGCGTCAAGTCCACGCAATCGCTAACCACAGGCGCCTTCTCCTCGCCCTCCAGCGGCACCAGGATCGTCCACGGCTTAAGATCCAGTGCCTGCTGAAAGGCCTTTAAACAGCGGACACACTGGCAGTCCAGCAGCAGGTGCAACTTCCCCTGCACGAGCAGGCCGCCTTCGACCTTCTGCACTTCCAGGTCGTAGCGGAGCGGCTGGGTTACCTGGATGACCTCGTCCCGCGAGTCGATATCTAAATCCTCGACTGACAGCTCGCCCTTGAGATGGGCATCGTGCGCCTGCAAATGGCGCAGGTTAACCAATAATGGCATAAGGCTCCTTTCTAGGCCGGCGCGCGGCTGAATTTCGCCGCCAGGGCCGTCCGGACGTGCGCCGGCACAAATGGGCTCACGTCACCCCCCAGTTGCGCCATCTCTTTTACGATCCGGGAACTGAGGAAGGTGTAAGTGTCTTTCGGCATCATGAAAATCGTCTCCACGCGCTCGTTTAATCTACGATTCATCAGCGCCAGTTGGAATTCAAACTCAAAGTCCGATACGGCCCGCAGCCCGCGCACGATGGCTTGCGCCGAGCGCTTTTCCACGTAGGCCACCAGCAGACCCTGGAAGGAATCCGCCTCCACGTTGGGCATCGTCCGCACGGCCTTGGCCACCATCTGCATCCGCTCTTCCAGGCTGAACAACGGGTGTTTGGGATCGCTCTGGGCAACCGCTACGATGACCCGGTCGAACAGCTTGGCGGCCCGCTGCAGGACATCCAGGTGACCGTTGGTAATAGGATCAAAGCTGCCCGGGTAAATGGCCGTGCGCATGTCGCGCAATCTAGCACCGCGGCACCGGAAAAGAAGCGGGAAATGCGGGTTAGGTCGCCGCCGCCGGCGGGTTGTGCCGCACCAGCAGCGGGATGCTGGCCTGCGGCGCCTCGTCCAGTAACACGTCAATCGAGTAGAGCCCGGGCTCGTCGAACTTCAACTGCTGGATATTCACAATGAAGTTGCGCGTGCCAAAGTGCATGTCCTCCGGCAGCGCCACCTCGACCGGGATGGGAGGGAACTTGGCGATGGGATGGCCATCCGCGTCCACGAAATTGACCGTGATCATGTGCTTGCCTTCGTCATCGCTGGAGAAGGTCACGCGCAGGGCAATGGAGCACTGAGGATGAATGGCCGGCAGCTTCTGGGTATAGATCGTGTCGAACGCCCCCAGCAGGTTGAGCTTCCCATTGTCGTCCGTCGCCGCGTCGCATAGGACCGCCACTTGAATGTTCATCCTGCTACTAGGTAGCCACGGATTTGGCGATTTGGCACGCCCTAAATCGGCCCTGGCGGCGCGGCCATTGAGTAGTAGCGTAAGCCTCCGGCTTGCGCCCGTCCCGGCAACCCTCTGGGTTGCCGCCGCAAACCTGCCAGGTTGGCGTCAGTTACGCTTCCCAGCGGCAAGCGGGACGCTTGCCGGGACAGCCGCAAGCCGGAGGCTTGCGCTACTAGATAGTGCCGCGCCGCTGGGCGCCTCAAGGCTCCTGCTGCCGCGCCTCGAGGAACGCCTTCAGTTCAGCCGCCGCTTTGCCGCCGAAGCCGGACACGGCGGCAATCTGCTCGACGCTGGCCAGGCGCATGCGCTGCACTGAGCCGAACTTTTTCAGCAGGGCCGCCTTGCGCCGCTCGCCGATATTGGGGAACTCATCCAGAATGCTTTCCGAGATCTTGCGCAGGCGGAGCTGCGCATTGTAAGTGTTGGCGAACCGGTGCGATTCATCCCGCACGCGCTGGAGAAGCTTCAGCGCGCCGCTTTCGTGCGACAACCGGAGGGGCTCCTTCTCGCCGGGCTGGTAGATCTCCTCAAACTCCTTCGCCAGGCCAATCGCCGGTATGTGCGCCAGCCCCAGTTTCTCCAGTTCGGCGCAAGCCGCGTTGAGTTGACCCTTGCCACCATCGATCAGGATGAGGTCAGGGAGGGCGGCGGGCGGAGTCGGCGTCAGCCGCACCGCAGCGTCGGGGCTGGCCTTGGCCGCCGGCGCAGTGCTGTCGTCCGCAAGCGCGGCAACCGGAGATACTGCGCCCTGCGCGGTCGATTCCTTCAGCACACGCGTGTACCTGCGCCGCACCACCTCCGCTACCGAGGCGAAATCGTCCTGCCCTTCCACCGTGCGGATCTTGAAGCGGCGGTAGTTCGACCTGTCCGGGCGGCCTTTACGGAAGCTCACCATCGAAGCCACCTTGAAGGTACCGCTGATGTTGGAAATGTCGAAGCCCTCGATCCGCTCGGGCGGGGCCTCCAGGCCAAGGGCGGTCGCCAGCTCGGCCAGGTCCTTCTCCGGGTCAAGGGCAATGGGCAGGCTGTACGGAACCCGCTCGAAGCGGTTCACCTTCCGAGTGGTGCTGCGCAGGTCGGCCAGCATGTCCCGCAGCTCCGCCGCCCGCTCGTAATCCTGGGCCGCCGCCGCCTTCTTCATTTCGGCTTCGAGGCTCTCCTGCATCTCGGCGCATTGCCCTTCGAGGAAGTCGCACGCCGCCTTCACCTGCTGGAGGTACTCCTCGCGGCTCACATTGCCGATGCAGGGCGCCGTGCAGTATTTCAGGTGCGCATAAAGGCAATGCCGGTAATCCCTTTCCGTCGGGGTGAGCGGACGGCAGCCGCGCAAATGATACTGGTGGCGCACCAGCGCCAGTGTGCTGCGCAAGGCCCCTGAGTTCGGGAACGGCCCGAAGTAGCGCGCCCCGTCGTCCTGCCGCAGGCGCGTCAGGGTGAACCGCGGGATGGGATCGTTCAGGTTCACCTTCACCATCAGGAATCGCTTGTCGTCCCGGAAACTCACATTGTAGCGCGGGTGGAACTCCTTGATGAGCTTCCCTTCCAGCAGCAAGGCCTCCGGCTCGCTCCGCACCACGTGGAAGTCAAAGTCATGAATGGCGTCCACCAGCGCCTTGAACTTCAGGTCCCAGCCCAGCTTGCGGGAGGGCTGGAAGTACTGGCTCACGCGCTTGCGGAGGTCGCGGGCCTTGCCGACATAAATGACCGTGCCGAAGCGGTCGCGCATCAGGTAGATGCCCGGTTTATGCGGCAGGGTCACCAGCTTCTTGCGGATACCTTCGGCCACTAACATGCCTGACCTCAAGGTATCAGTGGCCGCGCTTCCCGGCGACCCGATTCGCGGCAGCACACGCGCGTGCAGCAGCCCGCCCGGTGAATACGAAAGCCCGAAACCCGAAACCCGAGATCCGGGACAAATGCCAAGGCTCGAATGAGCAATGACCCAAACCTGCGGCCGGCGTGAGCTTTGAGCATTTGAGCTTTGAGCCTTGGAATTTGTTTCGGGTTTCGTGCTTCGGATTTCGTGCTTCTCCCGGATGCGCCGCGCCAACGACGCCCGTCCGTTTCCCGGTTGACACCGAAAGCGGTAATTAGCTACAATGCCGCCCAGATCGGGGAATTATGAAGGCGTCTTTCCAAGTTCCCGGGGGCGCGTGGAGCAGGCGGGGTTACACGCTGGTTGAACTCCTGTGCAGCATCTCCATTGTGCTTATCCTCGCGGCGTTGGCGCTGCCGGGACTACGCAACGGCTATGCCAAGGGCAAGCGCCTTTACTGCGTCAATAATCTGCACCAGACCGGGTTTGGCTACCAAAGCTTTGCCCACGACCACCATGACCGCTATCCCACCGAGGTCTCCACCAACGATGGCGGCGTGCTCGAGCTGGTCCAGGCCGCCAACTCGATGACCGGCGCCTTTTACTTCTCCTACAAGTATTTCCTGCCCCTCTCGAACGAGCTGTCCACGCCCAAAGTGCTGAACTGCCCGGCCGACACCCGCCACGCAGCCACCAACTTCGCCGGGTTTCAGAACGACAACCTGAGCTACTTTGCGGCGGGTACGCCTGAGTACGGCAGTCCATCCTCACCCCTGGCCGGGAACCGCAACGTGTTTCCGGCCTTTGGCAGCATTGCCCGCGTCGGCACCTACCGCCGGCTGATGTGGACCGAGGAGTTGCACCACTACGCAGGCAACGTCCTGTTCGCCGACGGCCATGTGAAGCAGCTCGACGGGATGTTCGCCATCACCAATGCCGGCGTGGCTGCCGCAAGCCTGCACATGCCG
>DATKNZ010000481.1:0-10860 GCA_035541055.1 Candidatus Acidiferrum sp.
GAAATTGTCCGGAAAACCCTGGCGGATGTCCTGCTTTGTAATCAGCGGCAGCCGGCCAAGGTCCGCGCTGGCGAACGATCCGTCGGGGGCCTGAAGACCTCTCCGCCGGTACAGCGGCACCTCGCGCAGCCAGCGCGGCAAGAGTTCTTCGAGTCGCCGCGCCTGGCCCGCTTCCTGAATCAACTGCTCAGTCGCTAGCATTTTAAGGGCTGCCTGCTCCGGTGAAGCACGCTGGAATCTAGCATAACCTGTTGCTCCCGAAAGGTGATTTACGTACCTGTGAACGCAAAGGGCTCACCCCGCCACAGCCGCTCGCCGCCTGTAGCGTCGGGCCCTGCACCTGAAGGCTTGCTTTTCGGATTGAATTGCCCTCGCCCCGGCAAGACACTCCGCTCCCAGATGGCTCAACCACCCGCACCCGTGCTGGAGTTGATCGAGCGGTTCGATCGAAACCACGATGCCTACTGCTCGCCCCACTACAACGAAACCCAGCTCCGCCGCGAGTTCCTCGACCCCCTCTTCAAGGCCCTGGGCTGGGACATGGAGAACGAGCAGGGTTACGCCGAAGCCTACAAGGACGTTGTCCACGAGGACGCCATCAAGGTCGGCGAGGCGACCAAGGCGCCGGATTACTCATTTCGCATCGGCGGCACGCGCAAGTTCTTCCTCGAAGCCAAGCGCCCCTCGGTGGACATCAAGCACGACGCCAGCCCCGCCTTCCAACTCCGCCGCTACGCCTGGACCACCAAGCTCCCGCTCAGCATCCTGAGCGACTTCGAGGAATTCGCGGTATATGACTGCCGCTTCAAGCCCCACCATCGTGACGATGCCGCCAGCGGGCGCATTCTTTATCTCTCCTATGCCGACTACGCCGCCCGCTGGGACGAGATCGCCGGCGTCTTCTCCCGGGAGGCCGTCCTCAAGGGCGCCTTCGACCAGTTCGCCGACTCCACGCGCGCCAAGCGCGGCACCGCCGACGTGGACGACGAGTTCCTCAAGACCATCGAGGACTGGCGCGCCGAGTTGGCCCGCAACCTCGCCCTGCGCAACCCCAGCCTCACCCAGCGCCAGCTCAACTTCTCGGTCCAGCGCATCATTGACCGCCTTATCTTCCTGCGCATTTGCGAGGGCCGTGGCATCGAGGACTACGGCCGGCTGCGCGCGCTGGTCAACGGCGACCGCATTTACCCCCGGCTGTGCCAGCTTTTCGAGGCCGCCGACGCCCGCTACAACTCGGGCCTGTTCCATTTCCAGCCCGAGAAGGACCGCCACGAAGCCCCCGATGAGCTGACCCTCAAGCTGGAGGTGGACGACAGGCTGCTGCGGGACCTGATCCGCAGTATTTACTACCCCGAATCGCCTTACGTCTTCTCCGCCCTGCCTGCCGACATCCTGGGCCAGGTTTACGAGCAGTTCCTCGGCAAGGTGATCCGCTTGACCGACGGCCACCGCGCAGTTGTCGAGGAGAAGCCAGAAGTCAAAAAGGCCGGCGGCGTTTACTACACGCCCACCTACATCGTGGACTACATCGTCCAAAACACCGTCGGCAAGCTGCTGGAGGGCAAAACGCCGCGCCAGGCCGCCAAGCTGCGCATTCTCGACCCCGCCTGCGGCTCAGGCTCATTCCTCATCGGCGCCTACGAGCACCTGCTCAGGTGGCACCGCGATTTCTATATCCAACACGATCCCGCCAAATGGGCCAAAGGCCCCAAACCCGTGCTCGTCCAGGTCGGCCCCGGCGACTGGAGGCTCACCATCGCCGAGCGCAAGCGCATCCTACTGGACAACGTCTACGGCGTGGACATCGACGCCCAGGCGGTCGAGACCACCAAGCTGTCCCTGTTGCTCAAGGTGCTGGAAGGCGAGACGCAGCAAAGCCTCCAGCCCGTCCTGCGCCTCTTCCACGAACGGGCGCTGCCGGATCTGGGCGACAACATCAAGTGCGGCAATTCGCTCATCGGCCCTGATTTCTACCAGCAGCAGCAAATGGCCCTGCTTGATGAGGAGGAACGCTATCGCGTGAACGTGTTCGATTGGGCCGCCGAGTTCCCCCACATCCTCCAGCGAGGCGCTCCCGCCGGAGACGCGCTTCGGGACAGTGTTGTTGCCTCGCCGCTGGACTACATGGTGCCTGGCGTGCCGCTGCACGGCGCCTACGCATACAAGAACCCGAAGCCGGCACCGGCAGCCCCAGTCTCCCGCCTCCCCGAGTGGGAAGGAGGCTTCGATGCAGTAATCGGCAACCCGCCGTACGTGCGCATTCAGGGCTTCCCAAGAGATCAAATCGCCTATCTAACCCACCGCTATGGCTCCGCGACCGGCAACTGTGATCTCTACGTCAGCTTTGTGGAACGAGGCTACGCTCTGCTAAGACAAGGCGGAGTGTTGGGAATGATCGCACCCAATAAGTTCTTCCGGACGGACTACGGAGAAGGGCTACGCCGACTGCTGTCCACCGCCTCCGCCGTCAGCCGCATCGTTGACTTCGGGGCTAATCAGGTCTTTAGCGCCACCACATATACCTGCCTGCTCTTTCTACAAAAGGGCGGCGTGGCCAACTTCGAGTATGCCAAGAGCCAGGCGGATCCGAAGGACCTGCGCCAAACCGCGTTCTCCAGCCGACCGGCAGCCGGCCTCAGCTCTGGCCCCTGGACCTTCGAGAGCGAAGAGACGGCTGCTTTGCTGGACAAGCTCGCCCGAGGCACGAAGCGGCTGTTGGACCTGCCTGCCGACATGAGTCGTGGCAGCAGCACCGGGGACGACAATATCTTCGTCTTTGAAGCCGGAGCGCTCCGCCTCGAGGAGAGCCTCACTCGCGAACCGCTCTTCGCCAGCGACTTTGGCCGATACCGCTTTGCGCCTTCGGGCCGATGGCAGGTGATCTTTCCGTATGTCTGCCATGATGGTGCCTACCGGCTCTACTCCGAGCAGGAACTCCGAAGCAAGTTCCCTCGCGCGTTCGCCTACCTGCGGGAGAAGCACCAACTGCTCAAACAGCGCAAGCAATACGCGGAATGGTTCGGCTACAGCGCACCGCGCAATCTGGCACTGCATGATCGCGCCCAAATCGCTGTCCCCCTGCTTGCCGACCGTGGGCTGTTCTGCCTGATCCCGCCTCGCAAGCGGGGTCGCCTCTGCCCGATGGCCAGCGGTGGGTTCACCATAGCTTTCTCGGGCGCATGTTCCTTGAAACCCGAGTACGTTCTTGGATTGCTCAACTCCAAGTTGCTCTTTTGGCGCCTTCGCACCTTGAGCAACGTGTTCCGCGGCGGCTGGATAACCTGCACCAAGCAGTACTTTGGACAATTGCCCATCCGCACGATCAACTTCTCCGATCCCGCCGAGAAGAACCGTCACGACCGGCTGGTCCAGCTCGTCGAGCAGATGCTCGCCCTCCACCAAAGCTTATCCGCGGCTAAAACGCCGCAGGAAAAAACCGCGCTGGAGCGGCAGACCGCTGCTGCCGACACCCAGATTGACCGACTCGTATATGATCTCTACGGGCTGACCGAGGAGGAGATCAGCATCGTCGAGCAGGGCGCTTGAGCCCGCAGGCGCACGCAGGCCGAATACTCAACGCTGGTAGGGACGCCTCGCCGAGGCGTCCGTGTTGCGGCGGCGACGGACGTCTCGGCGAGGCGTCCCTACCCTGCAGCCCGTCGCGGTTTCCAGCACCGCGTGAAGGATCCGCTCTACGGTGTGGCAATGCGATAGTACCGCGCCTGGGTTGTGCCGAGCGTGTCGGTGAAGCTCAGGTTCGTGCCTGCGGCGACAAGCGGCGCGCTCAGGTTCGTCCACTCTGTTCCCGGCAGCGGAGCCTTGCTCTGTACTGTGTAGGTCTCGCCGACGCGCGCATTCCAGCTTAGCAGGACCGAGCCGCGGCTGCCTGCGGCGGCCTCGAGGCGAATCTGTTCCGGCGCGTCTCCCAGCACCGTGAGGCTATCCAGGTTGAGCCAATTCGCGCTGTGCTGGCTCGAATCAAACAGAAGCGAAACGGTATTGACGCCTGCCGGCAGGTTGCAGGAAACCGAGGCGGTGCTGTAGTTGCTCCAGGCGCCGGTGTTCGTGAAGACCTGGTTGGACACCAGCGCGACGCCGTTGGTCTTGAGCACACGGGTGGCATCGCCGGCGCCGGCGGCGTAGCGGAACACGAGTTGGTGCACGCCCGGGGTCGCGCAATGGATCGTGAAATCAACCCACGAGCCATTGCTCTTCCAGTTCGCCAGGTAGGCCCAGCCGGTGTAGCCGCCGTAGAGCGCCTCGAGGGTGATGTAATGGATGGAGGCATTCTCGGCCTCGTATTGGTTGGCGGGCTGGCCCGTGCCCGGGTAAGGACCGGCCACCTCGGCAAAGCGGTTCAGCGCCATGCAAGCCGCATTGTCCTGCGCCTCGTCCACCGTGCTCTGCGGCGGCCCGGCCCAGTTCACGGAGAAAATGACGTCGTTCGTCTCCTGCGCCAGGTTCCACACCGCGTCAGCGCAAGCCTTCAAGACGGTATAGTACTGGGTCTTGGAAGTGTCCTGCGCGTAGAGGCGGCTTAGGTACCGAATCGCCGGCCCCTTGAACTCGTGGCAATCGCCGCTGCACCCCGAGTTGGCGCCATCATAGAGCACCGGGCCGTAGGCGGTCCACGTGACCTCGTTGTTTACCAGGTAACCGGCAATGCGGTTGGCATTGGCGAGGTAACTGGCGGTGCCGGTGGCGAGGTAGAGTTCCAGGCTGGCGCCGGCCATCAGGCCCTCGTTGTAGGTGAAGTGCCACCACACCCGGGTGCCGTTCGTGGTGATGTGATCACTCACTTCGCCGGTGCCGGGGTTGACCATGTTGGCGTTCCAGAAAGCATAGACCTGCTGCGCAAAGCTCAGGTAGCTGGCATTGGTCGTTCGTTCATAGAGGCGCGCGCCGGCCAGGGCCGCTCCCGCGTTGGCGGCGGTTGCCTTTTGTGTGTGCGCCTTGTCCCACCAGACGCCGCCGCCCGGCGTGCCGCAGCAGTTGGTGTCCCAGGCCTGCATAACGTCGGCATAAATGGTTTGGGCCTGGGCCAGATACTTGGGATCCTCAGTCAGGTCGTAGGCGCGCGTCAGCACCATCGTCATCCAGCACTCGTCATCATAGAACCCCGAGAGCCAGCCGCTGGCGTTCTGCCCGGCGTAGAACGAATCGAGCAGCCCATAATACTGCAACCCGCTGGTGCGCTCGACGCCGTCGGCGAGGACGTCCCAGCCCTGCGCGAACGTCCAATACCCCGTGAGCGCCCCGTTGGTGGGATACTGCTGCTGCAGGTATTGCCTGGGGCCGCTCCAGAAGTGCACCAGGAAATTCTGCAACGCCACGTCCGCGCGCCGGTGATACTCGGCGGCGGTCTGGGCCGGGCAAGGCAGGCAGCACGCGAAAGCCAGGCCCGCCCACACCGGCAGCCTTGCCCGCGCCCAAAGGCCTTTGCTGCTCACCGTGGGCACCTTTCACTACCGGCGCAACGACACTGCATAGCCTGACCATGAGAGCGGCTGAGACCGCTGTCAACCCAACGTCCCAACTCCTGCGGCGGCGCCGACTCACCCAGCCGCCCGGGTCGAGCGCCTCCGGCTCAGTCGTTTGCCTCCCGCGGCAACGTCGCGCTCGCCGTCCGGGCCGCCGCGGCGGGAATGGGGATTCGGCGCGATACAATCCAGTCCTGCTGGACAATGCCTCGGCCAGTGTCGCGGCCAAAGGCGGGCAAGTAGATTCCTTGCAGGATGCCCTGCTCTTGGATTCCCCAATGCGACGTGGGCAGTTGGAATCCCCCCTCGACGTGAAACGTGATGAAGTCACCGTTCTCCTCGCCGAAACTCGTGCGGGGATTGACTGGCACCCACCCCACGCCCTCGGCAAAGAACTCCGCCTTAACGTGCGGGAGCGTGGCGGTGTGTCCGGGAGTCGTGTCCACCCAGTGGCCGACCAGGCTGCGCGCCGGCACGCCGTTCGCCCGCATTGTGCCGATAAATACCACCGCAAAACCGCCGCAGTAGCCCTGCATGGTTTGGGCAATTCCGCTCAGGCGTGAGTGCCTCTCCGGCGCATAGACCATGTGCTCCTGAATAAAATGCTGCACCCGGCGACCGAAGGTGATCGGGCTCTCTTGCGTCCCGCGTACCAATTGGTTGGTGCGCAGCCACTCAACGAAGGCGGGGGATTTGAAATCACACCCTTTGGCTCCAGCATGTCCAGGTCACGGGCGTCGGGCGCCAGCACGGGCGCCGGCCCTAGTGTCGGGCCCCGGCGCAAGTGGCGCTCATACAACGTCACCTCGTATGTGGCGGACACCGTGATATCACTCCGGCTCTGTGGAGAGGTGCACGGAATGGTCGCCTTCATGACCACCCGGTGATATCGGCTGCCCTCCCTGACCACCTGCACCGGGAACGCGTGGCTGTCCACAGCAAAGCTGGAACTAACCTGGCGCTGCTGATCGAGTGCCGGCGCGATTGCGGCACAGGCTTCGTACTCGACCACACCGGCGCTGGGCGTAAACCGGTGATAAGAGTAAGTGACCGAGACGCGCTGCTTTTGTTTGTATTCGACGTGCCACTCATCCCGGTCTGCCGCCACGCCCGGGCGTGCGGCCAGTGCCAGGGCACAGCCGCCCAGGCGCAACCCGGCCGCGATTGCTCGCATGAATCGGCGCACAGGGCTGGAGCGCAGCCGGCCTGCACCGCCTTCCGGCTCGCGCCCTTTCGGATGTTTCGTCATGCCCGTCATGCAACTGGTTCAGCTCGCCTGGCTGGCCTAAAACAACTGGTTATGTCTCCTATAATTGCCCCGTATTGTCCGTTGCCAATTAGCCGTGGCAGTGGCGGGCAGGCCTATCGGCTCCCGCTGGCGTCCCTGCATCCTTTTACCCTTATTGCAGCGGGACAGCGCCACGGTCGCGTTCCGCTTTGCAGGGTATCGGGAAATGTTCCATGCGGGACGGGCTGGTGGGTTGGCTGGGACTCGAACCCAGGACCAACGGCTTAAAAGGCCGCTGCTCTACCGACTGAGCTACCAACCCAGCGCTGTACCTGAAGGGAGGAGTACCCCGCTCTCGGCGCCGGCACCAACCACCTCGGTCATGCCCGGCTTTCTCAGACAAGCGACGGCAACATAGAGAAATACACCTCAAGGCGCAACCAGGAAGGCACCGCTTGGAGCGCGCTGTGCTCGGGCGCAACAGCGTCCGATGCCGGCAGCACGCACAGCTTCTCTGGCGTGCTGCGCCCGAGGGTGGCTGCGGCTGCGGATTGAAAGGTCCGCGCTCCGCGAAGCAGATGCGGGCCCTGTTCTCGCGGTCAGGCGCGGTAATGGTTGAACTGCTCGTCCAGCCAGCAGCCGCGCACATCATCTACCAGGCGCACGAGGTCGTCGAAGGACTGCGGCTTGACGCGGTAATCGTACACCCCCAGCTCGCGGGAGCGATCAATGTCCTTTTGCAGCTTGGAGGAGGTCAGCACAACCACCGGCAGCGCGTTGAACTTCGTCTGGCCGCGCAGCCAGGCCAGCACATCGAAGCCGTCCATCCACGGCATCTTCAAATCCAACAGCAGCAGCCGCGGCATGGGATATGCCTTGCGGTCGCTGTATTTGCCCTTGCCCGCCAGATAGTCCACGACTTCCTGGCCGTTGTTCACGACGAAGACTGGATTGGGCACCGACGCTCGCTTGAAGGCGCGACCCATGAGGGCAACGTCGTTTTCGTCGTCCTCTGCCAACAGAATCGGAACGTTGTCTAGCATAATTAAAGGATGCCGTCCCGGGAACCATCACGGAAGCAGCATCACTGCCCTGATTATCGCACCGCGACCGGCACAACACAACTCAGACCGGCAGCACCCCATAGGCGGGGCGGCAGCCATCTTTCACTTGATTACCCCCGCAGCCTGGCGAGCCCGGCGGCTTCGTTCCAGGCTTCAGCCCGGCCCGGCTCATAACGCGCAACGTCGCTCGCGTTGCGTATCACCTCTCGCATCTCCGCCAGCGACGAGAGTTCGCCGCTGGCGCGCGCCTGCACGAGCACATTCCCCGTGGCGGTGGCCTCCACGGGACCGGTCACCACCGACCTCTGACAGGCATCGGCGGTGAACTGATTGAGAAGCTTGCTCTGCGAGCCTCCGCCCACGATGTGGATGACCTCGATGCGGTTGCCGGTAAGCTCCTCGAGCCAGCCAAGCACTACGCGGTACTTCAGCGCAAGGCTTTCGTAGGCGCAGCGCACCAGCTCCCCCTCCGTCCGCGGCACGCGCTGTTTCGTCTCGCGGCAATAGTCCTGGATGGCCCTGGGCATGTCGGGCGGGTTGAGGAACCGTGAGTCATCGGGATTGACCACCGAGCGGAGAGCGGGCGCTTTGGCCGCCATCTGCGCAAGCTGCCCGTACTCGTATGGGCGCCCGCGGGCGTCGAACGAGCGCTTGCACTGCTGCACGAGCCACAGGCCCATGATGTTCTTGAGCAGGCGATACGTGCCGTCCAGGCCGCCCTCGTTGGTGAGATTGAGTTCCTGCGTGCGTGCGGACAGAGAGGCCTGCTGAACCTCGGCCCCCATCAGCGACCACGTGCCCGAGCTGATGTACGCCCAGTCGGCCTTGCCGGTGCGCGCGGTGGGCACGCCTGCCACAGCCGACGCCGTATCATGCGTGGGCGGTGCGACCACCTTTACGTTGCGCAGCCCCGTGCGCTCGGCGATGCCGGGCCGCAGTGACCCGAGCCGCGTGCCGGGCGGCACCACTTTTGGGAAGATATGCGCGGGCAGGCCAAACTTCTTGAGCAGCCCGGTCGCCCAGTTGCGCGTGAGAGGGCTCAGGCACTGGCTGGTGCTGCCGTTCGTAAACTCGACCACCCGGCAACCGCACAGCGCCCAGTGGATGAAGTCCGGCATCATCAGCAGCACGCCTGCGGCTTCGAACAAGCCCGGGTCGGCCTGCTTCTGCGCCAGCAACTGGAAAAGCGTGTTGAACTGCATGAACTGCAGCCCCGTCTGGGCGAATATCTCGGCGCGGGGCACCTTGCGGAAGGCCTTCTCCATGATGCCATTGGTGCGGGCGTCCCGGTAAGCGTAAGGCTGCCCGAGCATCTCGTCGGCCTCGGTCAGCAGCACATAGTCCACCCCCCAGGTGTCCGCGCCCACCGAGACCACGGCCCTGCCGTACTTCTTCGCCGCCAGGCCCAGCCCAGTCTGGATCTCCGCCCAAAGCCGCACCACGTCCCAGCGCAACGATTCCCCCAGCCAGACCGGCCCATTGGGGAACCGGTGCAGTTCCTCCAGGCGGATGGTCTTGCCGTTCCACAGCCCGGCAACCACGCGCCCGCTTTCGGCGCCGAGGTCAATGGCGAGGTAAACGCGTTGAGGCATGGATGCGAGCGCGTTACTTCACGGCCAGGTAATTGCCGAAGCCCACGATCACAGTGGAGAAGACCAGCATGAACAGGCCCATGGCCAACAGGACCTTGGTGAAGCCGCTGGAGCCCTTCCACTCCCTCAAGGCGATGCCCCAAAGCGAACTGAAGATGATGATGCTAGCCATGTGGAGGGTCCAGCTCGAGAACTTGTACTGGCCCATTTGGGTCTCGCCCATCGTGTAGAAGAAGAACTGCATGTACCAGGTACTGCCCGCCAGCGCGCTGAAGAGGTAATTGCTGAGCATGGGCACACGCAGGTCCTTCACAGCCACAGCCCGGGGGGCATGCTCGACAACTTCCTCGCTGGGTGCATCGACGGCTGTCTCGATGATCGTCTCGTCGCTTCGGCTGGGCGGGTCACGGCGCAAGGTGCTGCTGAAATACTGGTACCCCGTGTGGTTGCGCCAATTCAGCAGCACGCACCAGATGAAGTTCGACGTGAAGCCGCCGAGAAGCACAACGCAGAGCTTGGGTAGGCCGGTCCAAAGTTCCGTAGTCCCTGCTTGCCGTGAAAGCTCCGCTATGGGCGAGGCGGCATCGAGGCCGTAGGAGAAGCTGGCGCTCATAATGCCGGAGAAGGTTGCGACCAGAATGCCTTTGAAGAAGTTAAACTCCTTTATCGTGGCTTTCTTCTGCTCGTCGGTCATCTCGCGCTCCTTGGACATGCCGGCCATGCCGGCCACCGCGATGCCCAGCAGGCAGACCAGCACGCCGATAAGGATGACCTGGCCGGATGTCGTATGCAGCACCTTGGGGACGAACTCGCCGTGAAAGATCGGCGGCATCAGCGTGCCGAAAAAGGCGCAGTAGCCCAGGGCCACTCCCATGCCCAGTGACATGCCGAGGTAACGCATCGTGAGGCCGAACGTCAATCCGCCCAGGCCCCACATGGCTCCCCAGAAATAGGCCCACCACAACGCTGAGCCGGGAGCCGACCCGATCACGTGCAAAAGGTCCTTGGTATTGAGAGAAGCCAGCACCCAGGGCGCAATGATCCAGGAGAAGAAGCCGCCGACCAGCCAATAGACTTCCCAAGCCCATTTCCTGACGCCCTTGTAAGGCACATAAAAGCTGCCAGAGGCCAGACCACCGAGCCAGTGAAATACGACACCACGGAATGGGTTGGGAGTCATCATAGTGTGCGGTCGCCTTCGGGTTCAGTGCCGCTTAGAAAGCACGGTGCGTTCGTAACGCTTGATCTCCGCCAGCCACGCCTCGCCCACCGGCACCTCCTGGCTGGCGCAGTAATAATCCCAAACGGCGCCCGCCGGCAGCAGCTTCGCATCCTCCATCAACGCCAGGCGCGAAGTGTAGTCGCCCTCGGCCTCGAACTGCCGCAGCTTCTCGATCGGCGTCACCAGGGCCAGCAGCAGCGCCTTGAGCATGTTGCGCGCGCCGATCACCCAGGCCGCCACACGGTTGATGCTGGCGTCGAAATAGTCCAGCCCG
>DATKNZ010000482.1:0-16829 GCA_035541055.1 Candidatus Acidiferrum sp.
CATCATGAGCCGGCGCGCGGGCATGGACGACCAGGGCTTCTGCTTCATCACCAGCGCCGCTGGCAAGACCAACGAGGATTACCTGCGCCGCTACCTGCCTGAGGCCAAGAAGCGCGGGCTGCGGGTGGTCATCCATTTCGATGTCCACCATTACAACAAGCAGTTCGCGGCCCAGCATCCCGACTGGATGCAGCGCAACGAGGACGGCTCGAAGCCGACTATCTACGACACGGGCCTCAGCCCTTGCATGAACAGCCCGTACCGGGACTGGGTGTTCCAGGTGCTGCGCGACCTGGCCGCCTACCCCATTGACGGCGTCTTCTTCGACGGCCCCATATTCTTCCCGGACTCCTGCTATTGCGACTACTGCCGGAAGAAGTGGGCGGCGCAGCATCCCGGAGTGCCCATGCCCTCCAAGAAGCAGCACACCGGGGAAGGCTTCGCGCGGCTGGTTGATTTTCAGTCGCATAGCGTGGCCGACTTTCTGCGGGATGCGAACCGGACCCTGAAGCAGATCAACCCGGAACTGGTGCTCTACATGAACAGCGGTGTGCGCGGCGCCAACTGGCCCTCCGGGCGCATGAACCGGGTGCTCATCCAGGAGGAAGACATCCTGGGCAGCGAAGGCGGCTTCCTGAGCGGCGACCTCACCCGCCTCACGCTGTGGAAGCCCGGGCTGACCGCGCGCCTGCTCGAAACCCAATCCGGCGGCAAACCCTGCATGATCTTCACCGCTGCCTCGCACAAGCCCTGGACCTTCTCCCTGCTGCCGGGACCGGAACTGGGGCTCAGCTTCTTCGAGTCCATCGCCAATGGCGCGGCGTGCTCGTTTGCTTTCACGCCAGATGATTTCAACCTGCCCGGGGCGGACTTCGTGGCAGGGCTGAACGGCTACCTCGCCAAAAACGAAAGCTTCTACCGGGGCACAAGGTCCGAAGCGCGGACCGCGCTGGTGTGGTCGGATGTGACAGCCAACTTCTACGCCGGCGCCGCCGGGCAGATGATTGATATTGACCGCGTGGCGGCGCGCAGCGAGATCGGCAACCTGGATGGCGAGTTCGCGGGCCTGGCCGACGCGCTGGTTCGCTCGCATACCCCCTTCGACGTGCTCGACGATGTAGCCCTCGAACGTGAGCCCCTCGACCGCTACCAGTCCATCGTGCTGCCCAACGTGGCCTGCATGAGCGACGCCGTGGCTGCCCGGCTCGACCAATGGGTCAAAGGCGGCGGCACGCTGCTGGCCACCTTCGAGACCGGCCTCTACGACCAGACCGGCATCCGCCGCGTGAAGTGTGCGCTGGCGGACACGCTCGGCGCCGACGCCTCTGGCAAGATCGCCGGGCCCATGCCGCACGATTTCATGCAACCGCTCGACGGCGGCAGCCCGGGGCCTGCCACCGCGCCGCTGCTGGAGGCCAGCCTGTATCACGTGCCGGTCAAAGCGACGACCGCCCAGCCGCGGGTGCAATTCATGAAGCCGCTGGCCGGGCGTTATGACGGTCTGCCTCAGCCTGGCGAAGACCCGGCCTTGCTGGTGAATGCCCGCGGCAAAGGGCGGGCCGTTTATTTTAGCGGCGACCTGGGCAACACCATCCAGGAGTTCCATCTCGCGGGGCATCTCGATTTACTGAAGCCGTGGTTCGCGTCGCCCATCACGGTGTCCAACGTCCCGGGCTCGGTGGAAGTGGTTGTGCGCTCCCAGGACGGCGGCAAGCGGTGGCTGGTCCACCTGGTCAATGCCACGGGCGAGATGACCCGGCCCATCCGGAGTCTCGTGCCCGTGCGCGACATCCAGGTGGAACTCCCGGCGGGGCGCGTCCCGTCCCAGGTAACGGCGCTCCGCTCCGGCGAGGCTATTCCCGCCGGCTGCACTCTTACCCTGCCGCTGCTCAAGGACTACGAGCTGCTGAAGGTGGAGTATGAGAAGTAGGGTTCCATAGCCGGGAGTTAGCCCCGATGCCTTTCGCACATTCAACGGATTACCGGGAACGTGCCGTCCCGAAGGGACAGGCGAGCATAGCCCAACGCTTCAGCGTTGGGGAAACGGTGCGGTGTCGCCTAAGTCCCGAAGGGACGGCTGAGCGGATTGTGCCGGCATTCGGATTCAGCCGTCCCTTCGGGACTTGAGGCCCGCTTGCCGTGAACCCAACGCTAAAGCGCTGGGCTAGTCTCAAGTGTCCCTCCGGGACAGGGCGCCGATCAATTTGCGCAAGACATTGGACCTAGCCCTGCGCCTGCAGTGCTCGGTGGCTGTGCGCGCGGTGCCGCCGGAGATGCCGAGCCGGCACGGCGGGTTTCAGCTCGAATTCACCCCACCGGCCAGGCGGATGGATAAGGGCCGGGTCCCATTTCTTGAAGCGTTTGTCGCCCCGCGCGGGAATGGGCGCGCAGGCGATCAGCCGCAGTTCGCGGACGAGCTTCTCGCGCAGAGACCGCCGCTGCGCAAAGCCCGTAAGCGCCCCGAAGAAGAGCATGGCGAGCAGCAGAAAGAGCATCCCGGTCGTGCCCATCCCCGGACGTGACCCAAAGTTCCAGCCGGAAACCATCCACAGCCAGACGGGCAGCCAGAGCATGCGCCGGACCGCCTGGAGAGCGGCATAGGCGGCCCGACCGGTCCATGCCCCGATCCACATCGCCCGAGAGCCCGCCTCCAGGTGGACGCCGAACCAGTAGGTAGCCAGCAGCACCCAGGCCGTCAGGTAGCAGAGCACCAGGCCCGTGTTCCAGCCGGGCAGCGTAAGCCCGCCAAGGCACAGCAGCACATCGAGCAGGAACACCATTACCCAGGCACTCCGGAACTGGACCAGCAGCGCCCGGCACTGGCCTTCCACGATCGTCCTCGGCTCGAGCGGCGCCGTCAGGAGCAATTCGAAGCCCCCGGTCTGCCGTTCCTCGGCGATCCGGCGGCACGCGCCGTAAGCCATAATCCAGTTCAGGCCGGCGTGGATCAGAGTCGAGAAGGCGAAAGCGTTCTGGGGCCTGAGCCAGCGCGCGCCCGCGGCGGCACAGCCGGCCAGCCATACCAGCACGCCGAGCCCGAGGAATACCTGCGCGAACAGCACCGGGCGCCGGTCGCGCGCGGCCAGCCAGCAAAACGGGTTCCTCGACATCCAGCGCCAGCGCAGGCGCCTGCGCCAGGCGTCGCCGCCGCCGGTCCACCGCTGCCAGCGCTCGCGCCAGCCTCGCGGCGCCAGCGTATCCGTCCCCTCCCGCCAGGTGTAGTGCAGCACCACGGCCGCCGCCAGCAGGGCCGTCAGGGAATACACCAGCGTGAGCCCGGACCCGATCCAGAACAGGTGTGGCGAGCCGCCCGCGAAATTCACAAACACCAGGTAAGGGGGATACGCCGGACTGAGCGTCAGCCACTCACGGGGAAGCGTGAAGGCTCCGCGGAATGCCGGCAGCACCCAGGAGGCGAGCGGCGTGGCGAGGCTCAGGAGACCCGTCAGTATCAGCGCGGTAACGTGTGCCTGCCCTCCTTCCCGGTGGAGCACCGAGGCGAAGAGGCCAATGGCCACGCAGAAGAGCAGCCCGTTCGCCAGAAACGCCAGCGCGCAGAGGAACTGCGTCACGGACACGCCGCCCGCGAGAAACGGGATGGCGAAAAACGGCAGGGCCCCCAGCAGCGAATAAACCGCCAGCATCCCCGCCCCCAGCAGTTTATTCAGGAAGATCTCCAGCGGCGTCAAGCCCGTCAGCACCAGCAACCCGAGCGTGCCGTTGCGGCGCTCCTCGCTGAACAGGTCGGCCGTCAGCCCGAACCCCTGCGACACCACCCCGCCACATCCCAAAGCGAACAGGAACAGGAAAAGGTTCCGGCCATCGTGATGCCGTTGGATCAGACTGAGCATGAGGACCATGCACACGGCCCCGGCGATCCAGCACGCCCGCATCCACTGCTGCCGCGCCTTGCGCCGCAGCAACGCGACGCGCAGCTCCCGTTCCACCATCGGCGGCAACATGGCCGCACTATAGCAGCCGAGCCCGCTTTGGCGAGACACTCAAACTGCGTCCGCGAGCCACGGCATGGCGGCTGAAATCCGAAGCCCGAAACCCGAAGACCGAAAGAAGGCCGAAATCCGAAGCCCGAATCCGCTCGGCCGCGGTCCGGGTACACACGCCGCGCGGAGAACGTTCTCAAGGATGAGCCGCAGGACCACCGCATTCAAAGGCACTCGGCTCCCGGCTTCGAACTTGGCTGGCTGTCCCATTTCAGGACACTTTCCGGCCACCTGCACCCTCTCAGCGCGCTAATCCCGCCCTGCCCACACCGGAGCCTCTCCGTCACCTCACCGTCACCTCACCGTAGTACCTCTAATAGCCTATTAGAGGTACTACGGTGAGGTGACGGTGAGGTGACGGTGAGGCTCCGGGGCAGCGACGGCAGAAAAGGCGCGGTGCAGGGACGGTTTGACCGGAACTGCGGGATCGTATGCATGGGCAGAGCTGGGGGTCTTGCAATTCCGGTCGGGCGCGGACAGGCTTTCGCCATGAAACGCCCGAATGGTGATTGCCTTTCAGCCCAGTCGGCCCTGGCGGGCAAACGGTTTGGCGGGGTTGTGTGGTTATATCTCCTTTGCGGGTGCGCGCTCGCGGCCCCGTACGCCGCCGCACAGGTGCCCTCGTTGGAAAGCCTGGCCGGCGACTGGCAGACCGCTTCCGAGGTCCGGTCTCTACCGGCCTTGAATAATACGCAGGGCTCGGCGCAGGCAGTGCGCGACGTGCTGGCGATCGGGAACCTCAGCTTCCCTCCGATCACGATGACCAGCAACACCGGCGTCCTGCTCATTAATGGGAGCGCGCCGACCCTCATGCAGACACGGTGGTTTCCCTACCAGGTCCTGCGGAGGGGGACCGCCGGGGACCTTGGCATCGAGACCGCCACGCGAATGCCTTATGGCGCGAGGGGCGTGTTGTTTCAGCTCGTGATAACGAACCACAGCGCGGCCCCGCAGCACTGCGAGGTGAGGATCCTATTGTCGGCCGCCACTTCGCGCCACAGCCATTGGGGCTGGGGCGTTCCGCGCGACAAGGACGCGGGCAGCCGCTTCACTTCAGCAGTGACCGGAGACCAGCAATCGCTCGTGCTGCAAGACCCCACCAACCGCCTCGCCAACTGCTTCCGTTTCGCCCGCAAGCCGGACGAACTCTCCGCGGGCGCCGGCTCGGGCGAGGCAGCCTGGCACCTCAAGCTGAAGCCGCACGGAGCTGCCAGCATTAACTACGTCCTGGCTGTGGGCGAGAGCGACAAGCAGGTTGAGGAGTTGTCCGCCGCATGGACGAGGCACTTCCCGGCTGCGTTTCGCCAGGTGCAAAGCGATTGGGAGGAGCGGTTCAAGGCCATGTTCACGCCGGGCAACTCCTTCTTTTCGGGCAGCCTGCCCGTGCTGGTGACGGCAGACGAGAAGATGCGCCGCGTGTATTACATGAGCGCCGTCTCGCTGCTGAGCGTGTATCGCACCGGCTTCCCCGTGGCTCCCCGCGTCTATGTGAGCAACACCCCCGAGAGCAACTGCACGATGATGTATTTCTGGGACACGCGCGAGTGGGCGACGGTGTTCGCTTTGCTGGACCCGGCTACGTTGAAGGAATGCCTCCGCTCGTGGCTCGCCAAGGGCGTCTCCAACGGTTATGCCGAGGAATACCTCACGGGCACCCTGCAAGGTCCCTGGTACAGCGCGAACGATTACTCGGTGTTCGTGCTGCTCAATGCCTACCTGGACGTGACCGGCGACCGCGCCTTCCTGTCCGAGGAGATCAATGGCCAGACTGTCCTCGAACACCTGGCCGCCCTGGCCACGCATTGGAAGACCCTGGTCAGGCCGGGGCGGACCCTGGCGGATTACGGTAAGGCCGGCAACCTGCTGGAGTGCGTCCCGACTTACATCAACGAGGTGGCCTCCTTCAACGCCGCCAATGTCTGGATGATGCGGCGCGCGGCGGACCTGATGGCGGCCGAGGGCAAGCCGGCGCAAGCGGAAGCCTTGCGCGCCGATGCCGCCCGCCTGCTGCCGGCGGTGCTCGCGCTTTACGAGCCAGGACAGGGGGTCTGGGACTCGCTCCACCGCGACGGCACGCGCGTGCAAATGCGCCACGTCTTCGACTTCACGACGATTGGCCTGACGATCAGCGGCGACCTTTCGCCGGCGATGCGGCAGGAGATGACAGGCTTTGTTGAACGTGAGCTGCTGACCGACCACTGGATGCGCGCGCAGTCGCTGAGCGATCCGGCAGCCTCGAAGTCGGACCGCCCGGACCATGGGCCAATGGGGGCGTTCTGTGCGTGGCCGGGAGAGACGCTGGCTACGTTCTGCGAGTTCGGCGAGTTCGGCAGGGCGCTGGATTTCCTGCACCGCTGCGCCGCCGTTACGTACGAAGGGCCCTTCGGCCAATGCCGCGAGCTGATGGGCAGGACACCGGACGCCCCGGTGCGAATCGCCGAGCGTGGCGGGCGCGGCCTGCCAAGCCAGACCTACAATGCAAGCAACGGCGGCTCCTTCGCCGAGACGATCATCCGTGGGTTCTTTGGCTATCAGCCGGACCTGCTGAAGGGGACGCTGGTGTCGGATCCCCGGCCACGGGGCTTCGAAGGCCAACTGCTCAACGTGCGGCAGGATGGACGGTTCTATACGCTTACCAGCACTCGCGAAGGGATCAAGGTAAGGTAGTAGCGTAAGCCTCCGGCTTGCGCCCGTGCCGGCAACCCTCTGGGTTGCCGCACACAACGCACGATCCGAACAATCCAGAGGATTGTTGGGACTATCGCAAGCCGGAGGCTTACGCTACTCAGTGGTATTCCTGCAGGGTCTTGACCTCGTAGCCGTTCTGGCGCAGCGCGGCGATCCCCAGCGCGGCTGCCTTGGCCCCGCTGAGCGTGGTCATGATCGGCGTGCCCGTATAAACCGCCGTGGTGCGGATCTTCACCCCGTCGGCCTTCGGCGTCGCGCCGGAGGGAGTGTTGATGACGATCTGAATCTCGCGGTTCTTCAGCAGGTCCACCGCGTTGGGGCGCCCTTCCGCCAGCTTGGGGATGCGGCGCACCTTCAGCCCTGCCTTTTCGAGCACGGCACTCGTGCCGCCGGTGGCGATGAGTTCGAAGCCCAGCGCCGCGAAGGCCCTGCCGACCTCTGCCACCTCGTCTTTGTGGGCGTCGCTTACGCTGATGAACGCTCGCCCCGCCTTGGGCAGCGGGCCGCCGGCTGCCATCTGGGATTTGGCGTAGGCGATGCCCAGGTCGCTGTCCAGGCCCATCACTTCGCCTGTCGAGCGCATCTCGGGCGAGAGCAGGATGTCCTGCCCGTGAAAGCGGTTGAAGGGGAACACCGATTCCTTGACCGCCCAGTGCTCCGGCCACACCTCTTGCGTGAAGTGAAGCTGCTTGAGGGTTTTGCCTGCCATCACGCGCGCGGCCAGTTTGGCCAGGGGCACGCCGATGGCCTTGCTGACGAACGGCACGGTGCGCGAGGCCCGCGGGTTCACTTCCAGCACATACACCGTTTCTCCTTTCACGGCGTACTGCACGTTCATCAGGCCGACCACCTTCAGCTCCCGGGCCATTTCATGCGTATAGTCGCGGATGAGCCCGATGACCCGCTTCGAAAGCGTGTGAGGGGGGAGGACCATGGCCGCGTCGCCCGAATGCACTCCCGCGAACTCGATGTGCTCGAGGATGCCGCCGATGACGATCGTGCCCTGGTTTGGATACATGAAGTGGCCGATGTCGGCGATGCAGTCCACGTCCACCTCCGTCGCATCCTCGAGGAACTGGTCCACGAGCACGGGCCGCTCGGGCGAGGCCTCGACCGCGAACCGCATGTAGTGCTGCAGTTCGGCGTCGGAATAGACGATCTGCATCGCGCGCCCGCCGAGCACGAAGCTGGGCCGCACGAGGATGGGGTAGCCCAGCGTTTTGGCCACCGCCAGCGCCTCAGCCTCGCTGGTGGCGATGCCATTGGGCGGCTGGGGGATGCTCAGCTTGTTCAGCATGGCCGCGAAGAGCTTGCGGTCTTCCGCGATCTCGATGCTCTGCGGGGAGGTGCCGATGATGTTCACGCCGTTCTTCTGCAAGCCCAGCGCCAGGTTGAGCGGCGTCTGGCCGCCGAATTGGGCAATGGCGCCCCAGCACTTCTCGCGCTCATAGATGTGCAGCACGTCCTCCAGCGTCAGCGGCTCGAAGTAGAGCTTGTCGCTCGTATCGTAGTCGGTCGAGACGGTCTCCGGGTTGGAGTTCACCATGATGGTCTCGAAGCCGTCCTCCTTCAGCGCGAAAGCGGCGTGCACGCAGCAGTAGTCGAACTCGATGCCCTGGCCGATGCGGTTCGGCCCGCCGCCCAGGATCATCACCTTCTTCCGGTCGCCCGGGCGCACTTCATCGTCGCCGCGGTCGTAAGTCGAGTAGTAATACGGTGTGTAGGCCTCGAATTCGGCGGCGCAGGTGTCCACGAGCCGGAAGCTGGGCTGCAGCCCAAGGCGCTTGCGCTCGGCGCGGACGGCGTCCTCGGTGGTGCCCGTCAGATGAGCGATCTGCCGGTCGGAAAACCCGAGCGACTTGGCTCGGGACAGCAATTCGGCATTCATGGGGCGCGGCGGCGGCCGCGGGCGGTTATCATTCCGGTGACCGTAGCAGAGGGCAAGGGGCCGATCAAGGCAGCGCCGGGATGAGCCGGAAATCCGAAATCCGAAATCCGAAACAAATACAAATGTTAGAACGAGCAATGACCCAAACCTGCGCCCGGCGTGGGTTTTGAGCATTTGGCAGCATTGTGAGTTGTCTCGGATTTCGAGCTTCGGATTTCGGGTTTGGGCGGTGAGCGCGCGCCGGCACTGCCGACATGCGCTCAAGTCGGTGCACGGCGCAGTTCCCGCTTGTGAAGAACCTGCGATCAAGTTTGAATAACTCACCATTGCAAGTTCCGGCGACATTGCGTTTGGTAGTGCCATGATCAACTCCATACCGGACGGCGCCGGCCCCGCGCCGGATCTAAAACACACACCGCGACGGAAACAGGCGCTGCCCGACCCCGCCAAGGTGGACCGCCTGCCGCCGCACTCGCCGGAGGCCGAACAGGGCGTGCTGGGCTGCATCCTGCTCTCGCCCAACGATTGCATGAATGAGTGCGTCGAGAAGTTCAAGAGCGGCGAGGAGGTCTTCTACGACCTGCGGCACCAGACCATCTTCAGCACGCTGACGGCGATGTATGAGCGCCGTGAGGCCATTGACATTATCACGCTCCAGCAGCGGCTCAAAGACCGGCAGCTCCTGGAAGAGGTCGGCGGCATCGCGTACATCGGCGCCCTGCCGGACGCGGTACCCTCGGCGGCCAACCTCCGCTACTACCTCGAGATCGTTCAGGAGAAGCACCTGCTGCGCCAAATGATCCGCACCTGCACCGACGTGGTCGGGCGCGTTTACCAGCATGAAGGCGAGGTGGAGGCGCTGCTGGACGAGGTCGAACGCGACATCCTGCGCATCAGCGAATCCCGCGTGCAGAGCCAGACGGCGGCCATGAGGGAGCTGGTGAACCGGGCCATCAACACCATCGAGAAGTTCCATGAGGGCCAGGGCCAGCTCACCGGTGTCGGCACCGGCTTTCCGGACCTCGACAAGATGACCACTGGGCTGCACGGCGGCGAGATGATCGTGATTGCCGCCCGGCCTTCGATGGGCAAGACCTCCCTGGCCATGAACATCGCCGAGCACGTCGCCCTCGAGCAGCGCCTGCCGGTGGGCGTGTTCAGCCTGGAAATGAGCGCCGACTCGCTGGTGTTGCGCATGTTGTGCTCCCGGTCACGGGTCAACCTCCGCAGCGTGCGCGAGGGCTTCCTGGCGGAGCGCGACTTCCCCAAGCTGACCAACGCCGCCGGCAAGCTGGCCGGCGCCCCCCTCTTTATTGATGACTCGTCCGGCCTGTCCATCCTCCAGCTTCGGGCCAAGGCACGCCGCATGTACCAGCAGCACCATATCAAGCTTTTCGTGGTTGACTATCTGCAACTCATGCATTCTACTGCGCGCCGTGCCGAAAACCGGCAGCAGGAGATCGCCGATATCTCGAGCGGCATCAAGGCGCTGGCGAAGGAACTGGATGTTCCCGTCGTGGTGCTGAGCCAGTTGAACCGCGAGATCGAGCGCGAGAAAGGGCGCCCGCCGCGCCTCTCGGACCTGCGGGAGTCCGGGGCCATCGAGCAGGATGCCGACGTCGTGGGCCTGCTGTATAAGCCCAAGGCGGGCGGCGACGACGAGGACGGCGGCGGTGTGGCCGAGGAAGAGGCCGTGTCGGTGAACCTGCTGCTGGCCAAGCAGCGCAATGGCCCGACCGGAGATGTCGAATTGACATTTCTGCGGCCTTATACACGATTTGAGAGCAAAGCAAAAGTGAGCGACGAAGACGTGCCGATCTGACGCAGAACGATGAAATTATCGCCCCGCCTTTGCGGAGTTTGTCTGCTGCTGGCCTGCCTGCCGATGATGCTGGCCCAGACGTCGTCCCTCAAGATCGCCCGCATTGACATCAAGCAGGTCGGTCCCCCGGCCGCCAGCGAGGAACTCATCCGCGGCAACCTCCGCGTGAAGCCCGGCGACATTTACCTGCCGACCGCGGTGGACGAGGACGTGCGCAACCTTTACGAGACGGGCCTGTTCTACAACATCCACGTCGCCGCCTCCAACTCCGCCAGCGGCCTCATCCTCACCTACACCCTGATGGGCAAACCCCGCCTGATGGACATCAAGTTCCACGGCAATACTAAGTTCTCGAACGCCAAGCTCAAGGCCAAGCTCACCTCGAAGGTGGGCGAGCCCCTGGACGAACGGAAGCTCTTCAACGACGCGCAGGAAATCCAGAAGCTCTACCAGAAGAAGGGCTACCCCAATACGGAGGTCAAAGCCGTCTCGTCGGTCATCGAGGAGAGCGGGCGCGCCACGGCCACGTTCGAGATCACCGAGAGCCCCAAGATCAAGATCATCCAGGTGGACTTCGTCGGGGCCAAAGCCTTCCCGGAGAAGAAGCTCCGGAAGGTGGTCAAGACCCGCAAGCACTGGATGTTCTCGTGGATCACCGGCCACGGGTTCCTCAAGGACGAGCAACTTCAGGAGGACAAGGACAAGCTCGCCGAGTTCTATCGCGATAAAGGTTACATTGACTTCGAGCTCAAGGACGTCCAGATCGTCAACCCCACGCCCAAGACGATGATCATCAAGTTCATCATCTACGAGGGCGTCCAATATCGCGTGGGGGCGGTGAAGTTCACCGGCAACAAGCTCTTCACCACGCCCCAGATCATCAGCGGACTGCGCGCCTTGCACATCGCCAAGCGCGGCAAGGCCAAGCTCGGCCCCAATGGGCTGTCGATGGACGTGGGCGACATCTTCACCCCCAAGGGGCTGACCACCGATACGGAGCAGGTGGAGGACTTCTACGGGGCCAAGGGCTACATTGACGTCACCGCCGCCACGCGCAACCTGAAGGTGGTGCGCATCCCGAACATCGAGACGCGCACCATGGACCTGGAGTTCCAGATAGAGGAAGGGCAAAAGATACGAATCGAGCGCATCGAGATCCGGGGCAACACCAAGACCCGTGACACGGTCATCCGGCGCGAACTGGCCGTCTCACCGGGCGAGACCTTCGACATGGTGCGAGTCAAGCTGAGCAAGGGACGCCTCGAGGGGCTGCACTACTTTGACCGGGTGGACACCTACCCCGAGCCGACCGACGTGCAGAACGCCCGCGACCTCGTCGTGGTGGTGGACGAAGGCAAAACCGGCAACGCCACGCTGGGCGCCGGCTTCAGCTCCGCCGAGTCGCTGGTGGGCTACGTGGAATACACCGAGAGCAACTTTGATATCTCGAAGTTCCCCATGCATCCCTGGTGGCAGGGCGCCGGCCAAAAGCTCCGCGTGCGCCTCGCCGTCGGCACCGAGCAGCAGGACTACGAAATCTCCTTCATCGAGCCGTGGTTCCTCGGCAAGAAGCTCCAGTTGGGCGTGAACCTCTATTACCGCGACCTGGCTTACCTCAGCCCGAACAACCTCTACGACGAAGTTCAGGCCGGAGGCAAAGTAGGCATCACCCGCGCGCTGGGCAGCGACTTCCTGCGTGGCGGGCTGAACTACACCCTCGAAGACGTCGGCATCAACCTCACCAGCGATGCCATCACGCATCCCCCTTACCAGCCCAAGCTGGTCAACGTTCCCCCCTCGATTCAAAGCCAGGTTGGCTATCACCTGCTCTCGACGGTCGGCGGCAGCCTGAGCTACGACACCCGCAACAGCACCCAGTTGTCTGATGCCGGCCAGCACACCGAACTGAACGTGTCCGGCACCGGCGGCCCCTTCGGCGGCAGTGATAGCTTCTACAAGCTCGAACTCCGCAGCTCGTGGTTCTTCAAGGGCTTCGCCAAAGGACACGTGATCGAACTGGATGGCCGGGCAGGCGTGGTGCAGGCTTTCGGCGGCAGTTCGCAGGTGCCCTTCTTCGCCCGCTATTACCTGGGCGGCATGTACGACCTGCGCGGATTCCAGTACCGCAACGTCAGCCCGCGCGAATTCAACCCGGCCTGGCTGCCTTGGCAGATTCCCTACCAGGAACCCATCGGCGGCGACTCCATGTGGACCGCCACGGCCGAATACAGCATCCCCATATTCGAACAGGAGCACGGCGTCGGCGTGCGCTTCGCCGTGTTTTTCGACATCGGCGGCGTGGGCCAGAACGCCTACAGCTTCAGCCCGGGCGTATTCGATGACAACTGGGGCGTGGGCATTCGCCTGAACCTGCCAATCGGCCCCATCCGGCTCGACTACGGCATCCCCATCACGCACGACCAGTTCAACAGCAGCAACGGCCAGTTCCAGTTCAGCGTCGGCTGGGAGCGGCCGTTCTAGCACGAATACTGAACATCGCCCCCGCCCCGGTGTCTCTATCTCGAACGCGCCGGCTCGGGTGTTGGCTTCCGCCGGCTGTGCTCCCGCCCCGTCCTGGCGATCAGCGCCAGTTTTGGTTTGGCTAAAGGGGTGAATTCTGGTTGGCTCCATTCAACATGAATCGATTGTTAGGCAAGATTATTCCCGGGTTGCTGCTGGTTTCCCTGCTGACCGGCTCGGCGTGCGCGCAAAGCCGGCTCGCGACGGTGGACCTGCGCAAGGTGTTTGACGGCTACTGGAAGACCAAGAAAGCCGACGCCCAGCTCAAGGAGCGCGCCGCCGACATGGAGAAGGAGCACAAGACCATGCTCGACGATTGGAAGAAGGGCAAAGAGGAGTATTCCTCGCTGCTCGGCGACGCCAACAACCAGGTGCTCTCCCCCGAGGAACGCGACAAGCGCAAGAAGGCCGCCGAGGACAAGCTCAAGCAGCTCAAGGAAACCGAGGACACGATAGCGCAGTACGAGCGCCAGGCGCGCACCACCCTCGACGAGCAGCGCAAGCGCATGCGCGACAGCATCCTCGAAGAGATCAAGACCGCCCTCACCGCCAAAGCCAAGTCCGCCGGCTATTCGCTCGTGATTGATACCGCCTCCGAGAGCGCCAACAACACCCCCGTCGTGCTCTACACAAACAACGAGAACGACATGACCCAGACCGTCCTCGACCAGCTTAACGCCAACGCCCCGCAGGACCTGCCTAACACGGAGGACCAGACCTCCGCGACCAAGAGCGACAAGAAGAAGGACGAGAAGAAGAAGTAGCGGGCGGCGCTCGACTGGGTAGGGACGCCTCGCCGAGGCGACCGTTTCGGGCGCAGGCGGACGCCTCGGCGAGGCGTCCCTACCAGGGCTGCCGCCCCTCAGCTCTCGCTCAGCCGTTTGACGGGCGCCTCGAACAGCATCTCATGCGCCTCCTTCAGCACGGCGGGGATGCGCCGGGCAAATGGACTGCCGGCCAACGCCCCGTCGAGCTTTGAACCGTCCACCCGGCCTGCGTTCTCGCCCGGGAACCAGTGGTCGGCCTGCCCCAGCAGGTTGTAGCGCATCTTGCCCCAGCCCACCAGGTCCAGCGATTTGGCATACGTCCACAGCCGCAGAATTTCCATCACGTTGACCTGCCCCGGCACATCTACGTAATGCGGCAGCCCCTCCGCCCACCGTTCGCACCAATCCGCTCCCAGCACCTGCCGCATCTCCGCCCGCAGTCGCGCCTCGATCGGCGCAATTGTCTCGGCACTCCGGTCATAGTGCTCCAGCGCGCGCACGTGCTCGTCGAAATCGCCCGGACGGGCTACGCCGCAGCTCAGGGTGTGCACTTCCGGGCGCGCCAGGCAGTAGAGGTCGTTGAACTGCATCGGCGTCAGCGGCGCGCACAGCTCCACCAGCTTGCGCGGCGGTTCATACAGCTTCCCGCCCTTGTCGTTGGGGCTGATGATGAATACGCCCATGTCCCGGGCCGTGGCCGCCTCCACCGCCGGCCAGTTCAAGTCGTTCACGAAATACCAGTGCAGGTTCACATAGTCGAACTCCCCGCTATTAACGGCTTCGAGGATGATGTCCGTCGTCGCGTGCGTGGAGAAGCCCACGAACCGCGCCCGCCCCTCCTTCTGCAGCTTGCGGGCGGCGGCCAGGCAGCCGTTCTTCTGCAAGGCGTATTGCAGGAGCTGGCGGTTGTTGATGCCGTGCAGCGCCAGCAGGTCCACGTGCTCCAGGCGCAGGTATTTCATCGAGGTCTCGAACGTGCTCAGGAACTCCCGCGCCGTCGGCTTCGGGCTGACCTTGGTCTGCACGATGATCTTGTCCCGCGGCAACGTTGGAAGGATGCGGCCTAACTGCATCTCCGAGGTGCCGTAGCCCCGGGCGGTCTCGATGTGATTGATCCCCAGCTCCAGGGCGTGCTGAATGCAGGCCTCGACGTTGGCCTGGCCTTCGGCGGGAATCTCCCCCGGGGGCACGTCCTGCCACTTGTATTGGTAGCGCATGCCTCCGCAGGAAAAGACCGGCATGGCAATCCCCGTGCGCCCAAACCTTCGGTACTTCATGCGCCAAACCGTTACACGCCCCCCTCCCCCCGCGCAAACGAATCCGTGACCTTGCAAGCCAGCAGCCTCCCGGCACCGCGCCGGAGTCCCTCCAGGGTCTCACCGGATACACACCGTCGTACCTCTGCAAGCTTTGCAGAGGTACGACGGTGTGTATCCGGTGAGACTCCGGTGAAGGGCTGGAGGAGCCGGGGCGGAGAGCGGCGGGTTGCACGCGGCTTATCGCGATGTAAGTCCCTCATTTGCAGCTATAACAGCCACTTTCAACGATTTGGGCGTGGGATGGGATGCCAACTCGACCGCCGCGGCGGTCTGTTCGAGCGGGAACTGGTGCGTGACCAGCCGGCTGACGTCCAGCTTGCGCGAAAATACCAGCCGCGCCACCTCGCTTTGCAGGGTGAAGTCGGCGGAGTAGCTGCCGATGAGGTCTTTCTCGTCCACGCAAACCGTAGCGAGGTCCAGGGCCGCGTGGTCGCCACGGCGCGTGTGCGAAAACAGCAGGACCTGCCCGCCCCCTCGCACGAGGCCCTGCGCCTCACGGACAACGGCGTCGGAGGGCACCGCGATGACGGCGGCGTCCAGCCCGCGCCCTTCGGTGAGTTGGGCAACGAGCGCACCGAGCGGCGTGCCCACGGGTTGCGCTCGGGGCTGGCGGATGCCGGGGCTGGGGCGCATTGCCCATGCTCCTCCCGTTTCCGCCTCTTCGCCTGCGAACTTCGGCGTTCGGGCTTCCACCGCCCGCTTTGCGCCGAACTTCCGCGCCAGCTTGAGCCGCTCCGGAATCAGGTCCGTGGCCAGGACGCGCATCCCTTCGAGGCTCAACAGGCGCGTGAACATCAGGCCGATGGGTCCTTGGCCGGCCACGAGCACCCAGTCCCGGGGCAGGAGGGCGAGGCGCTTTACTGCTTTCAACACGGTGTTGACGGGCTCCAGCATCGCGCCTTCCAGAAACGTGTTGCGGCGGGGAATCCTGACCACGCCATCGAGCACGAAGGGCATCACCCGCACGTATTCGGCGTAGCCTCCCCCGGCCGGCTCGAACCCGGCGGTGATGCCGGTGCGCTTGTATTGGGCGCACTGCGCGAAAGCGTGATGCCGGCAGGCGTGACATTGGCCGCAGGGCACGTGATGGTGCAGCGCCACGCGCTCGCCCACTTTCAACCGGCGGACACCGGCGCCGACGCGCACGATCGTGCCGGCAGTCTCATGGCCGAAGATGCGGGGCGGGGGCAATGTGCCGTACTGGATCTTCTTGATGTCGGTGGGGCAGACGCCGCAGACGGCCACGCGCACCAGCAATTCCCCACGCCCGATGGCCGGCACCGGCACCGTCTCGACGCGCAGGTCATTGGCCCCGCGATACACGACCGCCCGCATTGTTCTTGGAATGGCGAACATGGCTTCGCTCGGCTTATATGAAAGAAGACGAATCCGCGCAATCCGGGACTGGAGCGCGCGAGTTGCCCCTCACCCCGGCCCTCTCCCCATCCGATGGGGAGAGGGCTGGGGTGAGGGGCGCGTACGTAATGCAGTCAGTTTGCGCCCGAGCCAGCGGCCGCAAGAAACGCCGCGCGGCCCCTTGCCCGGAACTTTTCACGGGCTATGGTGCGAGGAGTGCCCCGAGCCGGGGGCTTGTTGCGGGCTCGGGACCGGCCCTCGTGCCGACAGGAAGCAGTTCAACCGAAGACGAGACATAACGTGACCGCCAACACCGCCGCTGCGATGCCGGCGCGAAGCAATCGCCTCGCGCAGGAGAAATCGCCCTACCTCTTGCAGCACCAGCATAACCCGGTGGATTGGTTCGCCTGGGGCGACGAGGCCTTCGCCAAGGCCCAGCGCGAGCGCAAGCCTGTCTTCCTGAGCATC
>DATKNZ010000483.1:0-10709 GCA_035541055.1 Candidatus Acidiferrum sp.
ACCCAATAATTGCATGCGTCTCGCTCTTCAGGAGGAACGACGGGCTGGCGCCACTCTGCAGGTCCGGAAATACGCTGCTCGGAATATCTGTGTTCATCTGTGTCCATCTGTGGTTTCCCGTCCTAAGCCCAGCTTCACCACTCGTCCCTTCGTAACCGACTCCTGCGCCTTCAAGCACATCGCCACCGCCCAGCGCCCGTCCTCACCCGTCGCGCAGTGCAGCGGCGCGCTTCGCACGGCGGCTGTCAGGTCTGCCAATTCATCTTCCAGCTCGTAAACCTCGCCAGTGATCCTGGTGATGGGCACCTCCTGCGTCTTCTCGCCGTCGAAGTGCTTGAGCGAGAACGTGGGATGAAACGTGCGGTCCATCGCTCCGCTCCAGGTGGCCCAGAGCGCGCCGTTGGTGCCCGTGAGCTTGGCCATCTGGTGATGCTCGTAGCCCGCCAGCGTCTGCGAGATAACCGCGTAGCCGCCGTTCGGGAAGCGCACCATGGCGCTGAAGTTGTCCTGCAACTCCGGATGATCGTCCCGCTTATGGCTGGCGCTCGCGACCACGGAGACCGGCTGCCCGGCCTTGCCGAAATACCACCGCGCCAGGTCGAAGAAATGGATCGGCTCCTCCAGGATCCAGTTGCCCACCTGCCGGATGTTGTAGCGCCAGCCGCCGGTGCCTTGCCGGTAGGGATTGCGCCAGAGCTCGATCAGGCAATAGCGCGGGTCGCCGATCGCCCCATCGTCCACCATCTGCTTGATGCCTCCCCAGAGCGAGGAGAACCGGAACTCGTGTCCGATGGCCAGATGCAGCTTCTTCTCGCGCGATAGCGCGATCAGCTTGTCGCACTCCGCCAGCTTCAGGCACATGGGCTTTTCCAGCAGCACGTGGCAGCCCGCCTTCAGCGCCGCCTGCGTTCCCTCGTAATGCAAATGCGGCGGCAGCACGATGTCCACCGCATCCAATCTCTCTTTGGCCAGCATGGCCCGGTAATCGTCATAAAACTGGACCTGCGGGTGCGCTTCTTTGGCCGTGGCGCGGTTCTGCTCAGCCGGCTCGGCAATGGCGACAAGTTGCGCCCCCGGCGTCTTGGCAATCGCGCGGGCGTGCTGAAAGCCCCAGGCGCCGCAGCCAATAAGGCCGAAACGGACGGTGTCTGCAGATGTCATATTGACGCGCACTATGCCGAGGGCGCGGGAAAAGGCGATACGTTTCGAGACACGGACCGAATGCACGCATGGTTCAGCGTCACCTTGGGCTACGATCGGCGGCTAACCCGCAAGAGCGCCTCTATGAGCTAATGTCCGCACGATTCAGCCGCCGCAGACAATCCACCAGCAGTTCCTGCTCTGTCATTGCCGGGCCAGTTGAAGTCGCTGCCGCAGCAAACGTTCCACTTCCGCTTCGTCGGCGCGGGGGTGCTGGTGTCGGATGCCCTCGCGTGCCACGTTGCAGGACAACTCGTGCAATTCCAGGGCAATGACCAGGCGCTGCTCGCCGGTCATGCGCCGGTAAGCCTCAATCTGCTTCTGCCATGCGCCCTCGGGAGTCATGCTATCCGCTCAACCAAGCCTATGCGAGAATGCCCAGTGGGTCGAGCAGTAACAGGCGGGTGAACCCGAAATTGCAGTGGACGCCCGTAACCTTGCCCGTGCGCTTCCGTCTATTCAGCACGAGCGCTGCTATGAACTACGCGAAAACCTTCCCCACTTTGACCTTGGCCTCAGTCTTATTCTCCGGCGACCTCATGCTGGCCAGCCCCGAGACCGGACCCGCCAACCAACCCGTCCCTGTTTACCACATCTACGCCGGCACCACGCATTCACACACCTCCAATACGTGGTCGCACGGTGTGCAGTGGGGCGGCCCCATATCCGAGGAGGGCGAGCAGAAGGGCAAGAAACAAGGGCTCAACATGACTCCCGACGGCGTTAGCCACGCCCCAAAGAACCGGGCGCTGAAGCCGAACTGGCAGAAGCTGCAAGGCCCGCCTTCCGCGCACTTCGCCCTGGCCAAGGCCAGCGGATACGACTTCTACGTAACCACCGACCATTCGCAGGAGGAGACGTTCCATCCCACCAGCCCGACCAATCCCGCGTGGGTCGCCGCCAAGCGCGACGCCGCCGCCGCCACGGACAGCACCTTCGTCGCCCTGGCGGCCTATGAGCACTCAGAGAATAACGGCCCGGGCGGAAAGGGGCATCTCAACGTGATCAACAGCGCCGAGTACCTCAATGCCCTGGAAAAGGGCATTGACCTCCCGTACCTGTACAAGTGGCTCAAGACGGTCCCGCCAAACGGTGAGGGTCCCGTGGTCGTCTCCTTCAACCACCCCGGCCCGCACAACTATAACGACTTCGCCTACCGGGATCCCGAGGTGACCGACATCATCACCATGCTCGAGGTCATCAACTCGAACAAATACAAGAAGTCGCATTACGACGCGTTCCTGGCCGCCCTGGACAAGGGCTGGAAGGTCTCCCCGGTCGCCGGGCACGACAATCACGGGTTCGGCGGCATCAAGCAGTATGCTTCCCGGACGTTTGTCCTGGCCACCAACAAGACGAAAGTGGCCATCCTCGATGCCATGAAGCACCGGCGCACCTACGCCGCCCTGGACAAGAACATCCAATGCCGATACACCGTGAATGGCGCCATCATGGGGTCCACTCTGCCGGCCACGAATGTCTTCAACTTCCGCATCGCCATCAGCGAACCGGACACCGGCAAAGCCAAGGATAAGATCACGAAGATTGATATCGTGAAGGACGGCGGCAAGGTCGTGCAGAGCTACGAGCCAACGCCCGACTATTCGGTTACGTGGAGCCCGACGGTGACCGATGCCACCAGCAAGTACTTCTTTGTCCGGGTGTGGCGCGCGGGCGGCGGCGACACGCCGGAAGCCGATCCGCAAATCCCGGTGGCCTGGCTGGCGCCCGTTTGGACGGGCAGATGAAAGGCCGAAATCCGAAGGCCGAACGCCGAAGGAATTCCGAAGCCCGAAATTCAAAATGGCGCCCTGCCCCAATGCCGGGACGGAACATCCCGGACCATGCTCGCCCACCTCCTGACCCTCGCCCATGTGGCCCGTGCCGCCGCGCTGCCGACTTCCACGTCGGCCCGCAAGGGATGGGCTGTCTTGCTGGGTCCTGCCGACGCTCCGGACAAAGATGATGCGGGACTTGACAAGGCGGGCTACTTCTGCGATGATCGGCAAGCAAGGGGAAATTCTCTTGCCTGGGTATGCGATCAGTAAGGTTTCGGGTGGTCCGGAGCGGGAACGGGGCAAGGGCAAGACTGAGCCTCCAGTGGGTTCTGCGCGCGCGGATCTTAGTCAGAGGCCGCGCATAACCGGAACCAAGGAAGCACATGAAGACCAAGAGGTGTCCTGCAAAACACATTCTGACCACGGTATTGCTGGGTTGCACGCTGACCGCGAGTCAGGCCCAGTTTACGTTCACCACCAACAGCGACGCGATTACGATAACGGGCTACACGGGGCCAGGCGGTGACGTCGTCATCCCTGCAGAAACGAACGGCTTGCCGGTAACCATGATCGGTCTCAGTGCCTTCGCGCACGAGGCGACGGTGAGCAGCGTAACCGTGCCCGATACTGTCACCAACGTCTCGAATTACGCCTTCGGATACTGCTCCGGCATGGGCAGCTTTTCAATGGCCGCGAGCAGCGCTACCCTCGGCCGCGGCATCCTCGAGTATTGCAGCGGCCTGACTAACGTCACTCTGGCCGGAGGCACGCCCTCCATCCCGGACTTCACGTTTGCGAGATGCAGCAATTTGACGAGTGTCGCTCTGCCCGAGGGAGCCGGCAGCATCGGAAACCTCGCCTTCCAATTCTGTATTCACCTCTCCTCGGTGTCTATTCCTGACAATGTGACCAACATAGGCGCGGATGCCTTCTACGGTTGCTGGGACCTGACTAATGTCTTGTTCGGCACGGGCGTGACCAACATCGGAAGCGGCGCGTTCTTTGCGTGCAGTAATTTGACGGGGGCCTGGTTCACCGGCAACGCTCCCGCCCCGGGCCCCGTCGTGTTCTCCGGTAATACCAATACAACGGTCTATTACCTCCCCGGCATGCGCGGCTGGTGGGGCACGAACTTCGGCGGATGTCCAATCGCGCCTTGGCCGTTGCCCTACCCCGTCATTCTGGGTGGAACGGTTGGGCTTGGACGGCAGACCAACGGCTTCGGCTTCACGATCGCCTGGAACACAAACGTCCCGGCCGTGGTTGAGGCCTGCGCCAATCCGCTCTCTCAATCCTGGTCGGCCGTGGGCACGAATACCTTCACCAACGGACTCTCCTGGTTCGGCGATCCACAGTGGACCAATAACACCGCGGGCTTTTACCGCGTCCGCTCGCAATAACCTCTGGCCGCCACTCCCGGAAATCTACTTTCGCTCGTGCGGCGTGTCTCTGACTGATCACAGATAGGCCGGATCTGGATCAGGTTCGTGGGCCAGGGCCGCGCCCTTTGCGTGTCGACTTCCAAGCCCGGCTTCTCTTGCCGCTTGCTCCCAGCGGGTGCGGGCTGATATAGGATTGCAGTATGCATTCTCCGGTCGGCGGGCGCAGCCGCGGCGGGGCGACCGCGGTGGTTCGAAGGGGTGGCGGAACGCGCCGGGCCGTTTGAACTGATATGCCCGACACCGTCAAAGCCGACCTCCTGATTATTGGCATGGGCGCCGCCGCGCAAATGGCCGCGCTCTATGCCTACGACGCGCGGCCCGACCTGAAGATCCTGATCGTTACCAAGGCGCTCAAGGGCAAGGGCGGCTGCAGCCGCATGGTGCAGGGCGGCTTCAACGTGGTGCTCAGCTCGAACGACTCCCACGACAAGCACCTGATGGACACCCTCAAGGGCGGGCAATACCTCAACGACCAGGGCTTGGCGCTGACGCTGGTCGAGCAGGCCACCCCCACCATCAAGGAAATGGAGACCCGGTTCGGCTGCTGCTTCGACCGCAACGCCGACGGAACCATCCACCAAAAAGCCTTCGCCGGACAAGCCTTCGACCGCACGGTGCACAAAGGCGACCTAACGGGCATCGAAATCATGAGCCGGTTCACCGAGCAGGTGATCAAGCGGCGCATCCCTGTGATGGAGGAATGCCGCGCGGTGGAATTGCTCCTCGATGAGGCAGGCCGGACCGTGACCGGCGCGCTGCTGCTGGATATGCGCCGGGGGCGCTTCATCGTGGCCGAGGCAGCCGCCACGCTCGTCGCCACCGGCGGCGGGCCGACGCAGTATCGCTTCCATGCGCCCGGCCCGGAGAAGTCCGTGGACGGCCTGGGCATGCTCTACCGGGCGGGGGCGCTGCTCAAGGACATGGAGATGGTGCAGTTCCACCCCACCGGGCTGATCGTGCCGGGCAGCCTCGTGGCCGGGGCGCTGCTGGAGGAAGGGCTGCGCGGCGCGGGCGCGCACCTGTTCAACGGCCGTGGCGAGCGCTACATGCTCGACTACGCGCCGGACGTGGCCGAGCGGGCGACGCGCGATGTGGTCAGCCGCTCGAGCTACCTGGAGATGATTGCCGGGCGCGCCTGCCCGGAAGGAGGCGTGCACATTGATGCGTCGCACCTGGGCGCAGACTTCGTGCTGAAGAACTTCCCCGGGATGGCCGAGCGCTGCCGGCAGTTCCATTACGACCTCGCGCGGGGCCGCGTGCCAGTGGCCCCGACAGCGCATTTCGTGATGGGCGGCGCAGTAATTGACAGCGACTGCCGGACGCCCATGGAGAAGCTGTTCGTCGCTGGCGAAGATGCCGGCGGCGTGCACGGTGCCAACCGCCTGGGCGGCAATGGCATCGCCGAATCCTGCGTGTATGGCCGGCAGGCGGGCAAGGCGCTGGCGCGGTATCTGGTCGATGGCCAGCGCAAGCTGCAGCCCACGCGCCGCGGGCAGGTCGAGGAAGCCGTCGAGCGGTTGAGCCGGCCTTACAAGCAGACCAAAGGCCCCAGCCCCTTCGATCTGCGGCAAGCCGTCCAGGAGTTGAACTGGAACAAAACCGGCGTGGGCCGGAATGCGCCCGCCTTGTCGCAGGCGCTCTCCGAGCTCGAGGCCCTGGCAGCCGAGGCGAGCCAGATGCGCGTCGTCGGTGGCCAGGCGTATAACATGATGTACACTACCGCGCTCGACTTGCTCAGCATGATAGACGTCTCGCGCATAGTCGCCGCCTCCGCCCTCGCCCGCGAGGAGACGCGCGGCGCGCATTTCCGGCAGGACTTCCCGCAGCAGCGGGACGACTACGGCCTGTTCAACACTTACCTGCGCCGCGGCCCCAACGGCCTGCCCGTCCTGGAGAAGCGCCCCGTGGTCTTCAAGCACAAGTCGCTCGCCGAGTGCCAGCAATACGGGAAATGAGAGTCTTGCGTCTAAAGTCTAAAGTCTTGAGTCGTCGCCAGCCGACGGGGCGCACCGTGTTATTACCGCTGCAAGCCCCCCTCACCCCAACCCTCTCCCCATCCGATGGGGAGAGGGAGAATTGCCAGGGCGCGCTCGGCTTGCTCCCTCTCCCCATCGGATGGGGAGAGGGTTGGGGTGAGGGGCAGTCTCCAGATGCGCCACAACCGACGGCACTCCGCACTTCAGACTTTATACTCAAGACCTTAGACTCAAGACTTCAGCCTCCTGTCGCGCATGGAAGACGATAAACCGCTCGAATACCGCAAGCGCCTCCAATGGGGTGAGCACGATCCCTACCGGCGCCAGAACACGATGATCGGCATGTGGGCGTGGCTGGCGCAACGCGTCTCCGCCGTGGCGCTCGTGGTCCTGGTGGCGCTGCACCTGCTGTGGACCTACGTGCGGCTGATTCAACTGCTGCTCCTGCTGACCATTGCCTTCCACGCGGCGCTGGGCCTGCGGGTCATGCTGCTGGATTTCAACCTCGTTAGTGTGAAACACCACCGCGCGTTGATCTGGGTGCTGACGGGGGTGGGGGTTGTCGTTGCCGCCTTCATCTACCGGGCCATCTACTGACCCATGGGCGCCGCCTCGACCCGCAATGTCCGCGTCTTCCGGTACAACCCGGAGGAGGGAGGCGACGGGCATTTCGACAGCTACGTCCTGAGCATCGGAAACGAGACGACCACCACCATGCTGGACGTGCTGCTGCGCATTTTGCGCGAGCAGGACCCGACCATCTCCTTCCGCTTCGCCTGTCGGGTCGGCATGTGCGGCTCATGCGGCATGGTCATCAACGGCAGGGAGCGCCTGGCGTGCCGCGCCAACGTCTCCGACATTCCGCCCGGCAAGGACATCACGCTCCGCCCGCTGAATCACTTTCCGCTCATCAAGGACCTGGTGGTGGACATGCAGCCGCTGTTCGAGCAATTCGAGCAGACCTTGTCCTTCTACGAGCCCAAGGATGCCTCAGCCGAACCCGCCCTCATCCGGCCTGACGCGCCCGAGCGGGCGGAGATCCGCAATGCCACCGACTGCATTGCCTGCGGCTGCTGCGTCTCAAGCTGCACCATGGCGCATTACCACGAGGACTACGCCGGCCCGGCGGCCCTGGCGCGGGCCTATGCGCTGCTGGCGGACAAGCGCGACGCCCTCTTCGAACCGCGGCTGACCCAGGCGCTGGCTTCGTGCTACAACTGCCGCACGGAGGTGAACTGCACGGAGGTCTGCCCCAAAGAGATCAGCGGCACGCGGGCCATCAAGTACATCCAGCGGCTGGCGCTGACGCATCGGCCCGAAGCGCCGCCGGAGCGCAGCCAGGAGCCGCGGGAGGCAGTTGCCGCCGCGCGCTGGCCCTGGGCGGATATGGATCGCGCGACCTTTCTCCGGCACCTGGGCGCGGGCCTGCTGGGAGCTGGCACGGCCGCAGCACTGTTGAGCGTGGCCGGGGTGGCGGCGATTGGACCGGCCCTGCGCAAGAAGCCCGCCCAATGGATACCGGTCGCCAAAGTCAGCGACCTGCCCGCGAGCCAGATCACCACGGTGCTTCTCAAGTACGACGTGCAAAGCGGCATTTACACTCAGCCGGTCTCGAGGCCCGTGCTGGTGTCGCGCCTGGGCGAGGAGACCATCTGCTACAACGCAAGCTGCCCGCACCTGGGCTGCCTCGTGCGCTGGGACGAGAGGGCCGACCAGTTCCGCTGCGCCTGCCACGGAGGGACCTTCGACGCCAGCGGCAAGGTGCTGGCCGGGCCGCCGCCCAGGCCGCTGGACCGCTACCGCTCAAAAATTGAAGGCGGCCGACTGCTGGTCGAGGTGACCTGATATGTCCCTCAAGCCGGTCCTCGAACGCATTGGCTGGGAAAAGGCGCTGCAGCCTTTCCTGTTCAAGAAGCTCTCAGCGAAGACCGGCTGGTCCGCGACGCTGGGCAGCCTCTGCGTGATGCTGTTCCTGGTGCAGGCGGTGACGGGCATCTTCCTGGCGCTGTATTACAATCCCTCGCCGGACAAGGCCTACCAGTCCGTGGATTACATCATGCAGGATGTGCCGCTGGGCACGATCTTGCGCGGGCTGCATCATTGGGGCGCCTCGGCCATGGTCATAGCTGTCGTGCTGCATCTGCTGTCGAACTTCTTCGCGGGCAGCTACAAGGCCCCGCGCGAGGCAACCTGGATTGGGGGCGTGTGCCTGCTCCTCTTCACGCTTGGCCTGGGATTCACCGGGTACCTGCTGCCGTGGGACATGAAATCCTACTGGGCGACCGTGGTGAGCACCAATATCCCCCGGGATGTCCCCGTCGTCGGCGGCTTCGTCACGCACCTCGCCCTGGGAGGCGACACGGTATCGGGCGCCACGCTCACGCGCTTCTATGCCGTGCACGCCATGCTGCTGCCGGCGCTGCTGCTGATCTTTGCGGTATCCCACATCTACTTGGTCCGTGTGCATGGGCTGGCGGAGGAGCCGGCAGAGGTTGTGCCTGGGGAGAATTCTACCAAGCCAGACCTTGCCCGTTCCCCCTCGGGACCCCTCACCCGCCCTGAAGGGCACCCTCTCCCCATCCGATGGGCAGAGGGAGGGGGTGAGGGGTCCGTGCCTGGCGCGCCGATCCTGAGAAGCAAGGACGCCAAGCCTGCCGAACGGCAGTATCGGTTCTATCCCGAGCACGCCTGGCGCAGCGCAGTGTTGTTTGCCGTCGTCTTCCTTGGGCTCATCGCCCTGTCTCTCTTCGGGCACATACCCCGGGAGCCCGTTGCCGGGACGCTCGTGCCGGATTACCTGCCCCGGCCCGAATGGTATTACCTGTGGCTGTTCCAGTTGCTGACCTACTTCCCCGGCAAATGGGAAGTCCTCGGCAGCCTGGTCGTCCCCATCCTCGCCCTGGTGCTGCTCTTCGCGCTGCCATTCCTGGGGCGCAACCGGCGGCTCGGTGTGGCCAATCGCCCCCTGGCGCTGGCAGTCGGGGTCACGGGCATTGTGGGAGTTGTTTACCTCACGGCCCAGGGCTTTGCAGGCGTGCGGGCCTACGGACAGGTTATTCCCGTCCCCAATCGCGCCTTGTCAGCCACCGAGAAGCGCGGCCTGTTCCTGTATGCCGACCGTGATTGCGCCTACTGCCACCAAATCAACGGCGTGGGCGGGCACCGCGTCGGCCCCGACCTCGCCAACATGGCAGCCAAGCGCCGCAGCAAGGAGTACCTGGCACGCTATATTAAGGACCCGCAGGCCATCAAACCCACGGCCATTATGCCCAAATACGATCTCCCGCAGGCCGACCTCGATGCCCTCGCCGATTTCGTCCTCTCGCTCGACTTCAGTCGTTATGCAATGAAGGCCGAAAGCCGGGAGGACGCACTCAAGCCTTGAGTCTCGGGTCTAAAGTCTTGAGTCGCCCGCCCCCCGGGGACTCAAGACTTTAGACCCAAGACTCAAGACTCCAAAAACACTGGCGCCCTCTCTGTACCCGGGGTAACGTCCCCTCGTTGCCTCGTATGGAAGCCCCGGACACATTCTACGCACAGGTCGAAGACGTCTGCCGCGACCTCTATATCCAGTCGCTGAAAGAAATCCCGCCTGACATTGTTGACGCCATACGCCAGGCGGCCCAGCGGGAGACCAAAGAGGTTGGCCGGCGCATCTTCTCGCATTACCTCCAATCCATTGACCTGGGCCGCAAGCAAAACATGATCGTGTGCCAGGATACCGGCATCCCCATCTACTGGGTGGACATCGGCGGCAAGCTGCGGCTGGACGGCGCGCGGCTGAGCCAGGCCATCGTGCGCGGCACCGAACGGGCCACGCGCGAGCATCCCTTGCGCTCGAGCATCGTCTCCCCGATTACGCGGCAAAACCGCCAGACCAGCACCGGCGAACGCATCCCCATCATCCATTACGACTTCGTGCCTGACTCCGACCGGCTGGAGATCCTGTTCATGCCCAAAGGCTCAGGCTCGGAAAACATGTCCTTCATGAAGATGCTGGTGCCGGCCGACGGCATCGCCGGCATCAAACGCTTCGTGCTCGAACAGGTCATCGGCGCGGGCGCCAAGCCGTGCCCCCCGACCATCGTGGGAGTGGGCATCGGCGGCTCGTCCGACCTCTGCATGACGTTGGCCAAGAAGGCCACGCTCCGCCCGATAGGATTGCGCCATCCCGACCCGCAGCTCGCGGCGCTCGAAACCGAGCTGCTCGATGCCATCAACCAGACTGGCATCGGGCCCCAGGGGCTGGGCGGCGACACAACGGCCCTCGATGTGCACATCGAGTCGGCCTGGACGCACATCACCTGCAACCC
>DATKNZ010000484.1:0-41898 GCA_035541055.1 Candidatus Acidiferrum sp.
GGAAACCGCATCCAGGCAGGCAGCGCCCATTTCCAAGTGAGCGACAGCACGGCGCCGGCATGAGCTGTCCTGGCGCCTACATCACAAAGGCCTGGACGATGGTCGCAAATAAGATCTCAGTTGTGGGGCCAGTCGCCACCTCCCCTGTTCCAATCGGGCGGCGCTGGTCGGTCAATACGTGAAGCGTGAGCCATGAACCAGGGGCTAGTCGGCTTGGGCAGGTAAGCGAGCCAGGCTTGGAACCGGATACGGGCGAGTTGGCGCTCTCGGGGGCGGCATATGATGCGGCGAAGACGAGCGCGGTGCTTGGGGGGCACAAGCTTAGATGGATGATCAGACATTAGGACTACAACCCCGGGCGAATGCCTGGGCGCGGCGCTTCCAGGCCGGGACGTTCGGCGCTGCCGGCGCGGGCGGCATCGGTGGAGTAACCGCCGGGCGGGCAGGTGCGACCGGTTCCGCGTCCAGGGTGAGGGCCGCGAGCGGATCGTGCCGATCGGGGCCGCGGCACTGGAGGTTCGCGGGCAGCGTGGCAAGCGGGCGGACTGTGATAAACTCGGGGACGGCCCGGGCGACGGCGATGGTCTTGGGCGTCTGGGTCGCCGGTTGCACGGTGAGCGCAGCGGGCGGCAGATCAATCCAATGCCGCATGGCACAGTCAAGGCGGTGGCGCAGCTTGGGCCACTCGGCCTGCAGGAGTCCTTCATCCAGCGTCGCATCCGCCGCGTTGAACTCCCGCCTGGCGACCTTGAGGAGTTCCGCCAGGTTCACTTCTTCGGTGCGCTCGCCAATGAGCCGCCCATCGAGGACCAGCTCGGAGGCGTCGGATTTCTCCTGCACCAGCGATTCCAGACGCAGGTCAATGGAACCGGTGCAGATGACGACATAGACGTTAACCGGCTTGACCGAGTTCATACGGTGGACGCGGTCCAGGGCCTGCTTGAACTTGTCGTAAGCCCAGGAATACGCCATGAGAATGACGTTGTTGGCCAGGTGGAAGCTGTGCCCCTCGGCCATGCATTCCACACCGGCCAGCATCACCGGAATCGAAGAGGCATCGGCACGGCCCCGCTTGAAAACGGCAGCCTTGTCACCCCGTCGCGTCTGGCTGACGCGCCCATCCAGGACAACGTGGCGAACATTGGCTTGGGTAAGCCAGCCTGAGAAATGATCCAGGGGGTCGTTGAAGGCGCTGAACACAACGACCTGCTCGCGGCGCTCCAGGATCTCGGCGATGAGGGTCAGGACAGTGGCCGCTTTGGGAATGTAGGCGGTGCCAGCCCGGTGGGGGAGCGGGATGACGCCGTGCCCTTTGCATGCGGGGCAGAGGCCGATGTGAACGGCTCCGGCATTACTACACTCGCAGGTTTCGACCGGTTGACCGGGCTGGGAAACCAGGTGTTCACTGGAAGGATCGGCAGCCGCGATGCGAAGGGCCTGGAGTTGGGCGCCAATGGCCGGACGACCATTTACATCTCGGTAATCGGCCTCCAAGTGATACTGGTAGACCTTCTTTTGGAGCGTGCCCATCGCGCAGCGGATCACCTTGCGGATCTTGGGCACAATCTCCACCCCGGCATCCTGCTTGCGGCGGCGCAGGATGATGGGGCCGAAGAGCTTCCAGAGCCGGTGCACATTACACACTTCCGGGGTGAGCTTCTTGAACCGACCACCCGGTTTCTTGCCCTGATCCCGGGCCTCGGCTTCTCTGGTCAGGTTCCGCTCAGTCACCATGAAGGTGGTGGCGAAGCGGGCGCGCTCGGCGGGATCGTCGCGGTACGGAAAGACGGGAGTGGCTTCGGCATGGCCACCCACTGCCCACCAGGCCAGACGGAAGACGTCGGGCAACCGGTTTTTGACGGGTGTGGCGGTGAGGACCAGTCGGTAGCGCGGGATCATGGAACGGACACCGCGACCGACCAGGGTGGTTTCGCCCTTCATCTTGACCCCCTCATCGATCACCACGCAGTCGAAGGCGCTGTAGCACAGGTCCGCCAGGGAGGGGGAGTACACGCACTTCACATAGCGTTTGGGCCGGGTATCGGTTTCGGGTTTATCGGGGGCATAGCCGGCAGGCGGGGCCCCGACCGGGTAGCCCTTCGCCGTACCGATGCCCGCGCTGAATTCCGCGATCTTGCTGGCGCAAAACTCCCTCACGACGAAGTCCTGTTGCGATCGGTCCAGGTCAGTGAAGCGGGGGTTGGGAGTATAGGTGAACAGGTTCTTGAGAATGTCATAGGCGGCCAAGAGCGTCCTCCTCTGATTGTCGGCAGCATTCTGGTCGTGCCAATAGGTCAGCGCCTTCTCCTCGCGCTGGAGGGCCTGGTCGAGGTCGGCGAACGTGTGGCGGCAGGTGAGGCCCAATAGAGCGAACTCGTCCTGCCAGCGCACAGCTCGCCACGCGAAGAAGGCGCAAACATCCGCAAAGGATTCGGGCGGTTCATCCGGTGGTTCGTGAGCTTCCTGGTGCACGCCTTGGCCGAGGGCAAGCCAACCGAGCAGAGTGAACGGATCCCAGTCATAGGGATCAGGGATGGGGGCAACTCCGTTGGTGGTAAGCTGGGTGTAGCTGGTGAGATAGAAACCCGGTGGGACGATAGGCCGGCCTTCGGCATCGGCGTTGGTGAGCCGAGACCCCGGCATACGGGTCAGCCGCTCGAAAGTTTCCTGGGAGTCCAGTGCGTGAGTAACAATGCCGAAATGGGTAATGGCCTCATCGCTGATCTGCTGGTGGAGATCGCCCGGGGCGATGATCAGGACCGGCGCCTTGGGCCGAATCCGTTCCGACAGACCGGTTAAGCGACTTGGGTCTGAAGCGACCTTTTCGTAGCCGAGCTTCAGGAGCGGCCAGAGGAACATGGCCCAGGTTTTACCGAGCCCGGTGTCCCAGGCGAGAATGAGGCCGTCTTTGAGGGCCGCACGAGCGAGGTCTTGTTTTTGGAACGTTTTCAGGTGCATAAAGGATTTTGGGGCAGTGCTTGCATCTGGCGTTGGCCGCCAGGCTGGGTCTGCTGAGGAGTCGGGCTCCGGCAGCCCGGTAACCCGAAGCCCTTTTTTCCCGAAGAGACAGCCGTGGCGATCAGGCCAAGGCGGTTTCCAGTTCGGCGAGCCTGGTCACCATCGCGCCATAGGCTTCCGGTTGAACGGCAGCCACGTCGGGCACCTCAGGAATCACGAAGTGGGCAACCAAGTCCTGCAAGGTGAAATCCACCGGCGGCCGGTCGTTGCGGTTGGCTTTGAGGCGCTTGGGATTACCCACGGTGGTGGTGGGGTCATCTCGCAGCCAGGCGTCCATGAAGCACCATTCAGTCCCGTCCGGTGTCGAGATGAGGAAGGCCAGTTCCTGACCCGAGTATTGCAGTTCTTCCTCCTCGCCCGTGAAGGAGTTGGGCCGGGTGACCAGGCGCGAAAAGCCGACCGTCTCGGAACGGAGCGCGTAGCGCTGGCCTTGGTGGAAGATGACCTGGCCGTCGGCATCAGCGAGGTCGGCTTTGCACTCGATAATGTCCTCCTCATCGAGGTAGCCCAAGCGCTGGATTTCGGGCAAGGGGTAGAGCGGAGCGCGGGCGGCATGGTACTGCTGGATGGCGGACCGGACGGCGGCCAGTAACTCAGGCTGCACCCGCCAGCCGGACTGCTCCGCCACCACGAGCAGTTCATCGCGGGTATGGCGCTGGATCACGAGGTCCATCGGGGTTTTGCCGTTGAGGGCGAAGAGGCGGCGGACCTGGCTCTTGTCGATCTTTCGGCTGTGCTTCTGGAACAGGGAGAGGCCGGTATGGATGGTGCCCTCGGCCAGCCACAGGTTCCAGGGGACCTTCGGTTTGCTCCCAGCCGCTTCGCCTGCGCGCTCCCTGGCGGCGTGCCACCGCTCGGCATTGGTGTTATTGGCCAGCCAGGCGTTGCGCAGTTCGACGCCCTGCCGCCAGGATCGGTCGGGAAGATTGGGCCAGTCGAAGCGGCGGGACCCGGCGGTATGGTCCCGGGCAAAGTACAGGACCCCGGTTTGGAACGGCTTGTCGGTTTGCCACTGGCAGTGGTTGCGGGCCGTCATGGGATTGCCGGGGATGACCAGGTGGGCCCAGACGTGGGCCGCTGCGGCTCCGTGCGGCGCGCCGGGATCAAAGAGCAGGCGCTGGAGGGTGGCGTCGTTGCCGATGAGCAGGCCCTCGCCGTAGGGCGTGCAGAGGTCGAGGGCCGCCAGGAGCATGGCGATGGTGGAATCAATTGTGCCTTTGGGCAGGCGCTCCTCGATGCCTTTGAAAGCCAGGCGGACGGCGGGCAATTCGCTCTCGGCCAGGGCGGCAAGCCGCTCGCGCCGGAAGAACAGGCCCCAAGGCGGATTGAGGACGAAACAGTCGGCCAGGAAGCCTACTTCCTTAAGCCAAGCATGGAGCTGGGAGGCATCAGCGGTGATGCGATTGATGGGCAGGCTGGCGCCTTCGACGCGCTGACCGCGGCAGGGATCAATGTCGGCGCCCAGGAGCAGGGTCGTGTCACGGCCTACAGTGGCGTGCAGAAGATGGCCTGCGCCGCAGTTGAGGTCCACGACGGTGGGGCGTGCGCGAGCGAGCGGGAGCGCCAACCGGCGGCCCAATTCGACAGGTGTGTCGAACTGGGATTGGCCCTCATCAGCGGCATTGGGGACGGCTTCAAGGAAGGGCTGGAGGATTTCAGGGGCAATGTTGGTTCTCTGCATTGGGAAAAGCGGACTGATTCTGCGGCGGATGCGGATACCCAAACCAGCTGTCTGTTACCAGGCCCAGCGATGTTTGATCCACCAGGGGCACTGCGCCTTGGGGTCGCGGAGTTGGATGGGGTAGGTTGAGTCCGCGCGTTTGGCGACCAGGCCCTCGTAGAACGGCGCTCCCCATCGCTGATTTAGGCCCTGCATGGCGTTCCATTGCGCTGCGAGCCGCAGGTTGTCGGCGGGAGAGGTTTCCGTCAGGGCGGTTTGCTCCAGGAGATACACTCGGCACGGCTCAGGCTGGTCGCCGATACGCAGCAGGGGCCAGCCCAGGCGGGCCGCTTCGGCCAGCAGTGAGTCATAGCGGTCCAGGGCCGGCTCGTTCGGCATGATTACGTCGAGGAGGATCAGGCTCCCTTGGCCGACGCGGTGCCGCCGCTCCAGCGCCTCGCAATCCAGCCACGCAAACCGGGAGCGGCCGAGATCTTTCAGGGCGGCATTGAACTCGTCACTGATGGCAAGGCGCTGACCCAGCCGGTTCCAGATATCGCCAGTGGGGGCATGGACGGGAGCGCGCCACCCATTGAGCTTGGCGCTCCACAGATGGAGCCCAGGCTTGGCAACCAGCCCCAACCGACCGCCATTCGCTGGCCGAGCCGGGTAGCTGAGGAGTTGGATGGCTGCAGCGGCCTCAGGAGTGGCATCGTTCATGCGACCAGAGGGCCGGGACGATTGAGTCCTTCGAGCACCGGCCCGTAACTCTCGATCAGGGCCTGGTAATTCTGGCGCACGACGCGCTGGTAGGCTTCGACGATGTCGTCATAGCGACCTGTCTCGGGTCTGCCAGGCTCGCCCATGATCAGCCGCAAATCGGCCTCCAGGTCGTACGAGAGCTGGATGAAGCCGGTGACGATGGCCCATTCGACGGCGTCCTGCCCGAACTGCTCCTCCGAGCAATGTTCGAGCAGGGTGAGCAGGTAGTTCTTCATTTGTCCCATAGGCGTTGAGGGTGGCGGGCGTTGCGGGTTGATTGTGACGAGTCCTCGGGGGTGTAATCCCATTCGAGCCGTTCGGTTTTGGTGAGGGGATACGGGCCGCCCGGCCCGAAAGTGTGGCGGCGGGCTTCGGCAGCGGCTTTGGCCTGCCAATCGGGCGGTGAATCAGGACGGCTGGTCAGCCAGTGCATGGCCTGCTTATTTGCGGGTGTTCCTGGTGCTGACCGAGCATTCGGTCAGGCCCTTGTCGCCCACGTTTTCTAAGGCAAGCGAGTGGGCCAGGTCCATTTCGGCAAAGCGCAGCGCTTTGAAGTTCTCGACCGGCACGACGCACTCCTTGGCTTCCAGCGCATCGCTGCAGCCGTACTCAGCGAAGAGGGCCTGGACTTTCTCGACCAACTCCCCGGCCTTATCGCTGGGAAGCTTGTCGCCCTTGATCTTCAACTCGAAAGCCTGGCGGAAGTACTTGGCAACCAGTTCCTCGCCCAGGATGGGGATGAAAGGATCCTCGGTGGGGAAGCTGTAGTATTGCTCCTTCACAGTGACCCGGACCGTTCCGCTGGCGGCGGGCTGGCCCTCTGCACCGGCCGGCGCCTTCCAGGGCACCAGGACCGAACTGGGCACGTCGGTCTTGCGGTGGAAGTGGCGGAGATACCAGGGCCGGATATGAACCCGGGCCAGTTCGGCTTTGTCGGTTTCTTATGTTGAGCGTTCATTTATGTTGAGTTGAACCCGGATCAGCGTGGTTTTCCGGCTTTTTCACGGACTCAACTCCACATTTTTGCACCCTGCCTTCTAGAGTTACAGCGACTCCAACCACTTGAGAAGGTCCTCGTTGGGTATCCAGCGGAGTGGTTTGGCGCGGCCGGCAAGAATCGGTTTGGCTTTGGCGATGGCGGCTCGCTTGGAGTCGAGATCAATGGCTAGATATTTGTGGGTAGTGGTATTCATTCGGGAATGGCCCAACAGATGGGCGATGGTGCTGAGATCCACACCGGATTTAAGCAGGTAAATCGCAGTGCTGTGGCGCAGGCTATGGGGATGGATACGCTTGCGTTTGAGGCTAGGCTGACGTTCCGTTGCGCGCTGGACGTATCGTTTCAAGATTAGACGTACGCCGAAACGTGTGAGGGGCGTCCCCTGCCGATTCCGAAACACCGGCTCTGACTGGTGGGGTTCGAGTCCACAGTCCTGGTAATGCTGTTTCAGCAACCGGGCCGTTTCCGGCCAGAGCGGGCAAATTCGTTCCTTTCGGCCTTTGCCAAAGAACTTCACGCTGGGCGGTGCCGCGAGTCGAAAGTCGGTCGCCTTGAGTGATGCGACTTCTTGCACACGCGCCCCCGTGTTGAACATCACGCTCAAGAGGGCGAAATCCCTCCGCCCGGCAGGGCTAGACTGGTCTATGCCTTCGAGCAGGGCGCGGACTTCTTCGGCTTCGAGATATTCGACCGTGCGATTGGCGCTTCGCTTGGAGGGGATGCTCAAGATACGCTGCGCTTGTTCGATGTGCTCGGGATAGCAGCGGCTGAGATACTCAAAAAAGCTGTGGATGGCGCTGAGCCGCACGTTGCGAGTGGTCGGCCCATTGCCGCGCTCGGCTTCGAGGTAGTTGAGGAAGGCCGTGACCGTTGGTACATCGAGGTCGGCTAGTGACAACGCGGAAACGCGGCCTCGTTTTCCAGCAGCAAATTGGAGCAAGAGTTTGAAGCTGTCGCGGTAGCTAAAAATAGTATTGGTGCTGTAGGCTCTTTGGTGTGGCAAATACTCGCTGAAGAATGCCCTCAATGCTGCTGCCAGCGTGGAAGTCGTGCCACGACTCATAAGGCCCCTCCTTTCTGCGGGCTCACCGCCGCGGCCAGAAAGCGGCGGAAGCGGTCATTGGCGCTTACGCCGACCGACTGAGTAAGGTGGAGGTAATGGTATGTGAACTGGAAGCCAAGGTGTCCCATGTACCGAGCCAACCGTGGCAGAGCGGCTTGGGGGTCCCCGGTTTGGTAGGCCCGTTGCAATACGGCCACTGCGAAACTATGGCGCAGATCATGGATGCGCGGTGGTCGTCCTCGCTGGTTGAGAACGCCGGCATAGCGACAAATTTGATCCCAGTTGAACCGCAGGCCAGTCGCGCTAAAGGCACCGCCGATCCGGTTTGGCCGTCCACTCCACAAGAGCGGTGCGGAGGGTTCCATTGGGGTCCTGTGATCGAGGCGCAGTTGCAAATACTTTCGCAGTTCCGTGCCCACCGAGGGCGATAGGGGAATCAACCGCGACTTATTAAACTTCGTTTGATTGATCCGCAGCACCTGCTCTTCGTTATCCATGTCGGCCAAGCGCAGCTTGAGCAACTCTCCACGACGCAATCCGCAACAATATATTAGCAGGATGGCCAGGCGCATCGTGTGGGGTCGCAACGGGTGTTCCGGCGTCCGAGTGGGCCTCGGCTTCTGGACGGCCGCCAGCGCGAGCCGGGCCACGTCATCCTCCGAAAGCAGGCAAGGCGCTTGATAAGGTTGCTCCTTTGGAAAGCTGAGGGAATCAGGAATGAACGTGTTTGGGGCAACTCGCCCCAAATAGACACAGAACTTCCGTACCAGCCGCATTCGGTGGCACCGCGTGGTGGGTGAAACCGTAGCGGCTTCTGCCGTCACCCATCCATCGAACATTGTAGCGGTGAAGGCGCGCCCCTTCGGGTGCCGCTCCCAGAGAAAACGATCCAAATTGCGCAGAATCCACCCTTGCGCCTCATACTTCCGACCCAAGGCACGTTGGAGAGCAAGGAAATCCTCCATCGGCTTGGAAAGAAAGCTGCGAAACCCGTTCCATGCTGGCGCAGTCACGGAGCCCGTCGAACGCATCCTTCGCCCTGACGAGAGGGAATCACTCGGCTGTGGATGCGAGCCAAACTCAACGCTGCTGTTGCGGCTGAGTCTCGGCACCGGCAAAGCCACCTGCCTCAAATCCTCAACGTCCAGCCGGAGGTACTCCGAAGTGGAATTGAAGTCACGGTGCCCCATGACTTGGCTGATGTGTGGAAGGGGGGTCCCCTGTCGCAGCAAGCGCAAAGCAAAGGCATGGCGCAAGGCATGAAAGCGCGTGGTCTTGATAGCCACTCCCGTGGCTCGAATGGCGCGCTCCAAGGAGTGATACACTGCGGTCGCTTTCAAAGGGCGGACTGGTGCGGGCTGACGCAAGAACAACTGACGGCAAGTTGTGGCTCGGCGTCCGTGTCGCAGGTAATCCACCAATGCATGGGCGATTTCGTCGGTCAATGGCAGCAGCAGGTCCTGGCGTGTCTTGATCTGGTCGATCCGCAGGGTCCGAGCGCGCCAGTCAATATCGTCCAGGGTCAATGCTGCCACTTCCGAACGGCGCAGGCCGTATGATGCGGCCAGCAGCAAGATCGTGAAATCGCGGGCGCCGATGGGTGTCGAACGATCCATTGAACGCAAGAGCTTTTGCAGTTCCGACCATGGCAAGGAGTGTGGCAGGCGCTCTCCGCGATAGCCCTGGACTGAATCGAGCCACAGATGCAACGGCTCACGTAACACCCCCTCCATGAACTTGAACCGAAGAAAAACACGAGCTGATCCCACTACAAGCGGCATTGATCGCCGGCAATAATGGCGAGCTATCAAGCCAATAAACCGATGAACATCGGCCAGTTGAAGTCGGTTCAAGGCAGTCTTGCCTTCGTCGAATCTCAGAAAGCCCAAAAACCGCCGAAGGCATAAGCAGTGCCGGTAAACCGTCTTTGTCGCCAATGCAAGGTTCGTGCGCAGGTGCTCCGCAAAGCGGGCAATCTCCGCCTGAGACTTCGTGGGCGGGGTTGGTCGCCCTGGTCGTAAACGTCCTTGCGCCTTCAGCATCTCGCCCAAAGCTCGAACCGCTCCGGCAGAGAACGGCCTTCTCTTTTGGCAAAACTGCCAGGCTTCTGAAATGTCGTCAGCCGTCAGCTCACCAATGGAGTGTTTGCGCCTCCGGCGAAACCAGGGCATGAGCCACCGGAACGTGTCCAAATGGAGAGCCGTTGTGCGAACCGGATAGCCACAGGCCAGCGACCAATCAACAAAATCCTCAACGAAATCACCAAAAATGGGCAAGTCCCGATAGTGCCAATAAGCTCGCGGTTTTATCCGACGGAGCGCAGGCACTGGCTTCAAACCATCGGTGGCTTGCAGGAAGTCGCCAAACGCCAGGATCGCGCGGGCAGGGTATGGGTCCCGCTCGCGATGAAGTCGATACGTATGGCTGATATCATGAACCGACAAGTCCTCCGGGCGCTGCTTCCCTTTGCCCAAGAACCAAGGGTCCAACCGCTTCAGCCCAGCCAGATGCGCCCGAACTGTCAACGGACTGAAACCGCTGCCAAGCCACCACGAAGTAAAACGTTCGATGATGGGACCGAAGAAAGGCAACATCCGATACCGACGGTGAGCCTTGGGATAAACTTGAGTGAGTGAAGATTTTGTTTTCATCGCCGGAGGCTAGACAAGGCCCCCGGCAATCGGCTTTCAAAAATGTGAAGTTGAATTTGAGAAGAGGCCGGAAAATCAGGCTGATCCGGGTTCAACTCAACATAAATGAACGCTCAACATAAGAGACCTTATGTGGAGCTCCACATAAGGTCTCGAGGGCAGACTTGAGAGCATCGAACTGGTCCTGGCGCTCGGCGATGCGAGCGGCCAATTCGCCGACGGCGCCCGTCTCATCGGGGAAGACGGGGTACTTGCTGGCGTTAGTCTCCTTTTTGGCGATGCCCCCGAGGGAGACTTTGCTGAGGCCCTTGCGCGGCGCTGCGGGTGCAGGCGACGCCGGGGTGGCTGGTGTTGGTGGGGCCGTGGCGGCCGGAACGGTCGCGACGGCGCTCAGTGGATCGTGACGTGTTTGCATGTTCGATTGATGTTGTGAGTTGATGGTTAATGGGACTGAAAATCCGATGGTTTGTAAGGAGGCGCACGGCTGGCCAGCCGAGCCGGATTATGAGTCACGCCTGCGGCGCAATTCGCCGAGGGTGCAGGGGGTGAAGTGGAAATCGAGTTCGGCGCCATTGGCGAGCCACTCCACCAGGGAGATGTAGCCCAGTTCGCCACCGTCCCCGAACAGGTCGGCCAGGCCGAACGCCTGGTGCTGCTCCGGTTCCCGGTCGCGCTCGGTGATGTAGGCGTTGGCCTGGCCTCCGGCGAAGTAATGCAGATAAGCCACGGCCTGGTCGCCTTTACCGTCCTGCTCGTAAGTCCTGGGCATGCTGGTGATGCGCTGGTGCAGTTCCAGGACCTTATCAAAAAACCATTCCTGTTCTTCGCCTCGGAACAGAGCGAGCAGGCAACGGCGTTGGACGGGGCCGATGAACTGGCCGAGGGCCTTCAAGGCAGCCCGCGCCGCGACTTCTTTGGGTGAGCGGAGGCGGATGCCATAGGAACGGCAGACGGCGGTGTGTGTGGTCATAAGAGGTTTGGCTGTTTTTGGTCTTGCTGAAGTTGGGCTTGGGCTTTGGCTTCCGCCTCGCGGCGGAGTCGTTCACCATCAGTGGCGGTCTCCGGGGCCAGGTTGAAAACGGTCTCAGCCTGAGGGAGTTCAAACTGCGGGATCTTCGGTTTGGCTTTCATAATGAAATCAGGCGGCGAGCTGTTTGAACCGGATGACGTCCAAGTGGGCAGAGGCGTCGGTGATGGCGGCCCGGACATTACCGGCCGTCTGGGTGGCGATGTCCGCCAGAACGGCCGGCGGGACCTCGGGGAAGCGGCGGGTCAGGTACTCAGCGACCTGGCTGGTCGGCACGCCCTGGAACTTGTAGACCTTGAACCGGGTCTGGAGAGTCGGGGCAAGGTCGTTGGGAAGCTTGTTGGTAGTGGCGAAGATGACGACCCAGCGCGGCAGAAAGTCCAGATACTGCCGGATCTCGGTGATGGCCGTGGGCGGTATAGTGTCCACCTCGTCAATGATCTTGACGAACAGGCCGCCGAAAATGGGCCGGTAGGGTGCTGAGCGCAGCCAGTCCCGGACCAGTTCGACGTTGACCTGCGTGCCCATGCGGAACTCGACGTTGAGTGGATGACCGGCGATCGCGTGGGCGAGTTGGTCGGCGAGTTCCGTTTTGGCAAGCCCGGGTGGCCCGCTGAAAAGGAGGCGCCGTTCGAGCGGTTCGAGTTGACCGCTCTGGAGCATGGGGATTTTGGAGCGGATCACGGCGTCCACAAGGCCGGTCCGACCGATATAGGGAGAGATGTAGGGCATAAAAGGGAGAAAGTCCGGCGGAGGCGCCGGCCGGCGCTACGCCGCCTGAGAAATGGGCTGGGCGGTCCCCAGGACTCTGGCGGTGTGCCGGGAAGCCAGGACCGAGGCGACGTTTCCGGCCTGCCAAAGGCAACCGAACTTGGAAGTGATGCCCCGGCCGTTCAGCTCCTCGGCAATCTGCTCCAGCTTCCAACCCTGGTCGCGCCACGCCCGCATCTGGTGAATGACCGCCTGTTCTGAGGGATTGTCCGCCAGCAGTTTGCTGACAATGCGTCCGCGCTGGGCCAGTTCGGGGCAGAAATTCCGGCTCTCCGGGTCCAGGCTCAACGCCTTGGCGCTGACCAGGGTCGAGCCGTCGGTGAAGGTATAAACGCAATCAAAGCCGAAGGGGACGTTGCCGGTAAGCTGTCCCTGGTTGAACTTATGGCGCATGACGGCCCGGGTGCGGTCCCGGATGAGATTGCGCTCGTACTGGGCCACACTGGCCTTGATCTCAAACAGGAGCTCGTTCTGCGCCGTGCGCGGGAAGGCCCCGCCTTCGGCGGTGAAATGCGGGATGATGCCCAACTCCCAGACGATGCGGATGGTGGCGATGGTATCGAGGGTGTCCCGGCCCAGGCGGTCCTGCTTGGCCGTGACCAGGTGCTTTACGTCGCCGGACTGCAGCCGGGCGAGCAGGGCCTGGCCCCCGGCGCGTTCCCGGAACCAGACGCTGCCGGACACGTCGGGGTCCTCGTAGGTCCGGTCAAGGGCGACCAGGCCCAGGCGCTGGCAGTATTGGGCATTCAAATGTTCCTGCAGCTCCATCGAATTGTCCTGGTGATCGGTGGAGACGCGGCGGTAAACGACGGCCAGGTCTCCGGAGGTAGAATTGGGGTTCATGAGAGGTAACAGGTGATTTCGTAGCGCCCGGAGCCCATCCGATACCATGAGAGACAGCACCAGGTGCGCTCACCAACCTGGGCCGGCGGATCGATCTGGCCCTGCGCGCCGCAGTAGATGCCGTCCAGTGGTTCGGGCTGGAAGCCGTGTTTGGCCAGGATGGCTTGGACCTGGGCAACCGGAATGGACTCGAAGTAGCAGTTCCGGGTTAGGGCGTGCAGGCGGCGGTTGGCCTGATGTCGGCGGGTGGTTTCTTTGACGCTGAGCGTGAGGTTCATAGGGCAAGTGAACAGAGGCAGTGGATCAGCCAGAGGCCAAGCAGGAGCAGGATGATCCCGGCGGCGTCATACCGGGCGCGAGTGCGATGTGGGAACCGGCGGCGGCGCAGCTTGTTAGACCTGGTTGGCATAGTGGGCAACCAGGTGCTGGTAGATTTCGGACTGCTCGGCCTCACGTTCGAAGCTGGAACTCCAGCGGGCGCGCAGTTTACACAGGAGCCGGTAGCCCCGGGACCATTGGCCGGAATGGTAGTGAGCCAGGAATACGGCCAGTTCGAGGTAGCAGGATTTCGGGACCTTCTTCATCGGGACCAATACAGGTGGGTGGCTGTGCGCTTGGCCGCCAGGCAGGTGTGGCCATCGAGCAGGGCTTCCCATTGCCGCGGTGAGAACGGGCTCTGGTATTTGGGGTTCGGATCGTTGAGCCAGGCTTCCAGTTGGCTGCGCAAGCTCATCCGGAAGGCGCTGCGGAACTTCTTCACGTTCAGGAGCTTGATGGCTGCGTAGCGGGCGAACTCGCCGAGGCTGATGAGCCGGAAGAACCATTGGCGAGGCCAGTTGAGCTGGCCGCCAAAGCCGACGTAGTATTTGAATTCGACCTGGTGGCGGAGGTATTCGGCGCAGGTCATCCAGTCCGGCAATTCGACTTCGCCGACGGCGTACTTGTCCACCGTGGTCAGCATGTCCCAGCCCGCGTTCATGCAGCAGGTGTGTTGGTCGGTGAGGTTGACCGTGAACTCCTTTCCGCCGGACCGGGCGGTTACCACCGGGCCGTTCTGGGAAACGACTTCGGCGACGGGATCGGGACTGGTCGTGGCGTTTTCGCCCTGGTGCTGCAGGAGGATCTTATGTTTCACGGCGGAACAGACGGGCGGCGCGGTGGCGGCAGCGCTGCTGCCAAAGAGGCGCAGACGCATGCACGGGTTGCGGTGTGGGTGCGGTCGGCCCCGGCAGGGGCTCAAAGTCGACCGGGATGACTTTTCTTTCAGCGCTCGCGCGGAAGGCGGCCCAGGCTTGACGCCAGTTGGCGTAATGCGGGTGCTGCTCGCAATAGGCCGTGAACTCGGCGCGGATTTCCGCGGCGCGGCCCACGTTGCGCTCGTAATCGCCCGGGTGCTGGTCCGCGCCGCCATAAAGAAAGGCCAGCGTGTCGTCGGAAACGGCAGCTACTTCCCGCAGCAGAGCGGGGAGCTTGGGCCGGTCCGGCTTCTTTCGGGCCTTTGGCGCCGGCAGGGGCGGCGGGTCGGGTTCGGTCGCCGCCGGCCCCAGGCTGGAGAGTGGATCGTGGCGGTTCATGGGACAAGGGAGCATGGGCGGCAGGGAAGCACTCCCCGCGTCGCCCATGCCCCATCGTTGTCGGTGCCCGGGGCTTATTGGGCCTCGATGGCCAGCTTGACGTTGTGAGCGGCGCCTACGAACCACTTTTGCAGGTACAGGGTGCCGCAGACCATCGCCTGGCCCTCGACCGGCACTTCCGCGAACTTCACCGCGTTCTTGGTCTCCTTCTCTTTGGAAAACAGAACGGTGCGGGTTTTGAGGTTGGGGCGGGTGGGTGTTGCGTTTTCAGGCATAGCGGATGTGTGTTTGGTTTGTTGTGGTGGATTGCCCGGCGCACTCGCGCCGGGCTGGGAAAGAGGAGCATTCAGGCCGCCAGGTAACCCAGTTCCCGCAGGCTGACATAGTCTTTGGAGCGGTCCGGCAAAGCGGGGTACCCCATCACGCAATGATCCAGGACTTCGATTTTCAGGAGCTGGCCGGCCCGCATCAGGTCGCGCGTGACTTTGATGTCCGCTTCCGAAGGCGCCGGGTCGCCTGAGGGATGGTTGTGGACCAGGATGATAGCGGCGGCCGCAGCCACGATCGGGGCTCGGAACACTTCCCTGGGATGCACGAGGATCGTATCCAGGGTGCCGAGGGAAACCAAATGGTGCCCAATAATGCGCCGGCGGGTGTTCACCATGAGGACGGCGAAGCATTCCACGTCCGGGTTAAAATAGGGGTGGCTGGGGATATGGGTCCGCCAATAATCCGCCGCCCGGTCCGGCGTATCAATGATCTGCAACTCGGCGGGTGTGGGGCACTCGCGCAGGGCGACCACCTTGAACTCCTTCGGATTGAAGCAGCGGGAGCGGCGTTTGGGTGGGGAAGCGGGTAATGGAATAAGCGCAGGTTGATTCATAACAGAAAGGGGAAGCGCACTCCGATTCGGAGTGCGGGAGGGCTGCCCGTACGCGCCGGCGCCCCCGTCGGGCGACGGGGCGCTAGGCGGAGGCCGAGACGCTCGGGCGGGTTAGGTCACTTCTTCCGCTTCTGTTCAAAGCGGTGCGCGTCCAGGCGCGTCTCGGTCCGGGCAATTGTGGTGTTCACGTCCTCGAGCATTTTCAGCAAACGCTCGCGTGCTTTGTCGGTACAGTCATCCAGGAGATCCAGGATTTCGGCTTTCTCACGGCGCAAATCCGCCAGGCGTCGTTTCATCGCGGCGATGGCTTCGGCCGTCGTGCGGTATTGGAGCGGCTTCTGGCAGCGTTCTTCCTCGCTCAGCTCGGCATCCGTGGTGGTGAGCTGGCCGAATTTCGGCAAATCCTTCGTGCTGGCGGCAAACCTGGCACACTCCTCGGGGGTGAGCTGCCGGAAGGGATCATCTTCCTCTTCCGGTACCTCTGGCGGCTCCGGTCGCTTCATGGGGCGACCATACCGCCGGCGGAAGAACCTGCCAAACCGATTCACGCCAGCTCGAAATTCCCTGGCAACACAGTGGCCCCAAAGATGCCGCGGTGGGGTGGCGGGGTTGCTTCCGGCTCGAAGCGCAGCGGGCGGCGGGGCATGAGGCCCAAGAGCCGGCGTTCGGCTTCGTCGCGGATCACGCGGCGGCGGGTTTCAGCGCGTTCGGCGGCGGCTTCGCGGCAATGGAGGCAGCCGGCGCCCAGGCAATGAGCACAGGTCATAGGCAGAGAGGTGTTGAGTGGGAGAGCCGCACCAGCCCGGCGGTCCAGCCTCTCCGGTCATGCCGGGGCTCAGGCCATCGAGGGCCGGTGCGGAAGGTGAATGGGCCGTTTCTGGAAGGCCCGGGTTTCCGGGTGAAAACCGTTTCTGCCCCTTTCCAGGCACGGCGGCGCACACAGCGTGTCCGCCGTGCCCGGTTTCCAGGAACACGGCTTTCACCCGGAGGCACAAAAAAAGAGGCCGGACCTGTTTCCAGGTCCGGCCTCATGGGGCGCGGTGGGTTCCTAGCTCGCCAGCGCGGCGGCGCGCTCAACCGCGCCAGCCGGCGGGGTGGCGGGAATGCCGGCGTTGAGCACGGTAATGCCGGGCGCGATGCCTTTCTGGGCCGCGTCCATCAGCTTGACCGTCCAGGCGTCGAGGGTTTCCTCCGCAATGCCTGACTTTTCCCAGTGCTCGTGCAGGTGGAACGTGTCGCCAAACAATGCAAACACTTCATCCTGCTTCCCGGCGGCGAGCATGGCCCCGCCGTTCCGCATGGCAGATTTCAGAAACTCGATGGCTCTGCCGACCGTCAGGGGCTGCGCGGCGCCGGCGTTTTCCTCGCCGTCACCAACCTGGCCCTTCTGCCGTGCGCGGACACTTTTGATCGTTTTCAGCGCGTCGCCCGGCTTGGACAGCGCATTGATCACGTCCAGAACGTCGTCACACGTCTTCCAGGCTTCACCGTGTTGCTTCTGGGCGGTCTTGACGATGGCGTTGGATTTCTCCAGCCAGTCCACCGCCGCGTTGTCGAAGCACTCCTCGGACAGGAGCGGTTTGCCGTTGGCGTCGAAGGTCTGGCAGAGGCTGTTGAACAGCGCCGCCAGCGCTTCCACCCGTCCCGGGAGTTTGCCGCCGGCGTTCTGCTCGAAGTACTCAGGGAACTTCGTATCCGGCGGGATGTCCCGCGCGTTCAGCCGTTCGGTGTAGGTCCGCCGCAAGGCGGCTACAACCTTGGCGTTGAACTGCAGGGAGGTGACGAACGTTTCTTTGGCCGTGCTCAGGGCGGTGTCCAGCTTCACGATCTGCTTGAGATGCGTGGCCAGGTCACCGACCTTGAGCGCTACCAGGTCCGCGAACGTGAGTTTCTTGGCCCGGGGCGTTTGGGCCTCGGGCGTTTCCGCCGCGGCAGGTGCCACAACGGGGGTCGCCGCTTGCGCGGCGTTCTTGGCTTTCGCCATTTTGTGTTCCTTTCGTTTTGGTTTGGCCTGGCGCCGTGGGCGCCAGGTATCCCGCGCGGAAAGGCGACGTGCCGTTTCCTGGCGGAAAGCCAACGTGGGGAACAACCACTAAACTCACTTTCCCTCTGGCGCTTTACTCCGATTCGGAGTGCGGCCAGCACCAGGCCGCGGCAGTTTCCAGCCGTGGCCCAGCGCCAACCCCATTTCGCAGGGGAGCAGGGCGCGAGAGAAAATCCCATTGTCCTCCGAACCGACTCCGATTCGGAGTGCAAAGCGTTTCAAGGGGAAAAACGCCCAGGGCGTTTCTGCCTTGAAAGGCTTTGCACTCCAGGCCAGCGCCAACGGCCAGCGCCAGCGCGCGCGCCAGACGGCCAGCGCACGCCTACACCTATACACGCAGCGCCGACACAATAATTCCAGGGCGCTCCGAGCCGAAACAAAGCTGGCTGGTAGCTGGCCCACCGACGGCCAGCGCGCCAAGGCACCAGCGCCAGGCGACAGGCTAGACCGCCAGCGCCGGGCGCTCAAACGGCCAGCCGATGCCTACACCTAGACACACGTCCCCGACACAATTATGCGCTGGCGCTGCATCCGTACGCAAAAAGGGCGCTGGCCAGACGGCCAGCGCCACGCATCCGTAAACCCCGCCTAGACGTAAACGTCCGATACGTGCCGGGAAGGCCAGCGCACCAGCCATTCGCGCGTGTTGACCCAGTCGCGCAACGGACGCCTGGACTCGCCATAGCGCGGCAGGTTGCCCGATAACGGACCGCCCGACCACAGGCCGGACTTGGCCAACCGCCGAGCTTGCCAGCGCTCCAACTCGCGCGCCTTGCGCGCCTGCCGCTGCTCGCGCACTACCCGCGCCCGCACCGCCGCCGCCCGCGCCCGGTTGGCGCTGGCTTGTCTGGCCCTGCGCGCTGTCCGCAGAGCCCGCCTGACTTGCTCCCGCCACATCCGCCGCCGCAGTTGCTCGCGATTGCTCGCCCGCGCCGCCTTGCTGTAAGTCGGCATCGCAACCGACGGCGGCAGATAATCCGAGGGACGAAAGCTAAAGGCCAGCGCCGCCGCTGTCGCCGGGCGCATGGCGATCTTGCGAGCAAACACCGCATACTGGTCCGGCGGGAATGCCAATGGCCAACGGGCAGGCGGGAACGCCAGCCGAAAGCCCGACTCCTGCCCGTCCGACTCCCGCGCCTGGAATCGCCACTTGAACCCCAGCCGCCGCAGTGCTTGTGTCAACCGATCCGCCGGGCGGACCGCCCCGCGCCCGATGCCGCCGGCCTTGAACCCCGCCGCTAGCGCCGCCTGGTCCGCCGACTCGCCCCGCAATAGGCCCGCTATGGCCGCTTGCACCTTGTCTAACAGCGCCACACGCCGCCCCCGCCCCCCCATCGCCCGCAAGCTGTCCATGCGCCTTGTCAGCTTGGCCGGACGTGCCGCCCTGGTGCGCTCAAAGCGCAGGCGCGCTGCTTTGTCCTCGCGCGAGGCATCCCCGACCAACTGCGGCAACGGCAGCGTGGACCCCGCCAGGCAATCCCAATCCTCGACACCGTTGGACTCCTCGCGCCGCCAGTTGTCTATGGACTCGCCTAACGCATCGAAGGCAATGGACCGGACCGCCGCCCGTTGCGCTACGCCCCGCGCCCCATACTCCCCGCCCTCTAATTCCTGCCCGTTGCGCCATTGGACGATGGCCGCCGCCGCATCCCCGACCGCCTCACGCAACGTGGTATCCGATGGCCCATTGTCCCCCCGCCGCTTGCTTAGGGCCGACCGCAGCCGGGCAACGGTGGACTGCGCCAGCGCCCAGCTTTGCACGCCTTGACACTCGCGCAACAGTGGCCCTGCCGGCATCGCCCGGGAGGCCAGCGCCACGGATAGCGGCAGGAAGTCTAAGCACGCCTCGCCGACCAGGCACGCCCCCGCTGGCTCCGCGCCCCCGCCCTTGCTTAGGGTTAGATTGAAGTCTGGAAGAGTATCGGTGAGGGACGCCCATACGTGAACGGACGGCGGCAGCATTGCGCCCGCCACCCTGGGTTGATCTTGCTTTTGCATATGATTTAGGGAAACGCGACAACGGAGCTGGCACGTTGCCAGCAGAAACAGACGTTGCCGCTTGTGCCTATAATTCACTTGCCTATGCGACTCCGAGTAGCGGAATGTATGCGCGATTTCTGCTTTCTATGATCCCCACCAAACCCGCATGGATATTAGGTGAAATCGTGGTTACCGAGTAACGGCATAGTATCCCAAGGGGGGATGAATTTTGTGAAGGAAATCGCCGAATTGGTGGACGGGGGGTGAGGTGCTGAACACATGCACGCATGGGATCGTTCTGGGTTAGTGCCAAGTGCCAAACCCCTTAAGGGGGTTGGCACTTGGCACTAACTCTGATGCCAGGTCTGGCACCAGTGGCACTAACTGGCACTAAGTGGCACCAAGGACGGAAGCAAGCTCTCGGAGAAGTCTCAAAGCAGGATTGGAGGAGAGAGCTTTTCGGCCTTGCGACCGAGGGTGTACTGTCCCCGCGCTGCTTGCATGATGCCAGCAGCCCTGACCGTCTTAGCGATCAAACGATGGACCGAGCGCTTGGAGGTGCCATAAGCCTCGCCCAGGTGCTCGACCAAAGCTTTGGTGGTATCGTAACCTTCACGGACGGCAGACACCACATCGGACACGGTACAGATGGACTGGCCGCTGTGGGCGCGCCCCTCGATTTCCGTCTTCCATTCTTCCAGATCGAAATCCGGGTCCAGCGTGTAGGCGTAGGTCTGACGGTCAAAGATCAGTCCGCGGGCGGGAAACTTCTCGCAGTTGTTCGCTTTGGCACAACTGAGCAGCAGTTTGGTCTCGTCCTCTTCGCTGGCCGGCATCAGGTTGATCTGGCAGCGGGCAGCGGCGAAAAGCGTCTTCCCGCCGCTGGCGAAGTTGGCGGCATCCCAGCCCACGCCTTGAAGGATGTTCTGGCGACCCGTGCGGGCGTGGTGCAACAAGACCAACGCGGCAGCGGGAGCGGCCCGGCGAATGGTGCCTGCCAGGAGACGGATGGCCTCCTTCATCTCGCCCGGCTTGGAAATGTCCCCCGGCGCGAAGTTAACCAGCGGGTCGGCGACAATGGCGCCCGGGGCAGTCTTTTCGACAGTGAGTGCCACGCGGGCCTGTGTGGTGACGTCACCCAGATTGAGGTCGGCATCCTCAAAGCCCAGAACAGCTTGAACCAGGAGCAACTCGTCCACCTTGGCCCGTTCTTCCGCAGTCAGGTTCGGCAAGATGTGCTCCAGATCGCTCTTGATGCGGGCGACGCTGTTTTCGTCGCCCAGCACCAGCCACTTTTGCGGTTCGCCGCCGGTCTTGAGCCCGCACCACTGGCGCCCAGTGATCTGGCAGATCGGCAGCCACAGCCCGAAGAGGCGGGACTTGCCGACTCCGCCCTGGCCAATGCATGTCGTCAACTCGCTCTTGGTGACGTAGGCCGGCAGGAGCAGGTGATTGCCGGGCGGGTCCGTCCAGGCGAGGAACTGGGAGGGCCGCCAGAGATTGAGCGGCTTGAGCGAGGGTTGATTCGGCGCGGCCACTTCCGGCACGTCGCCAAACACTTCTGCCAGGGGTTGACTCATATTCGGGGAACTTCCAAGGGCTTACTGTTAAAGAAATAAACGGTTTGCCGCCGGCCGTTGTCGCGTGTGCCCTCGGGCATGCGGACAAATTGGGAGCGGGTCCAGGTGGCGGGATCAGCCCCTAGACTCACCGCGTAGCGCATGAAACGAAGCAACTTGTCTTCCGGCTGCCCATCGCAGTAGAACCAGCCATGGAGGCTCTTACCTCCGGAATGGACGGCCAATACCAGCGGGGCGCAATGCGCCAGATGGAGGAGGACGGCGACGCAAATATCGGCAATGGTGATTCCGCTCTGAGCTTGCCGGTGTAGCCAGGGAGCGAGCTTGGTTTCAGTGCGGCCATCGCGGGCATACAGACTAAAATCGCATTCGACGACCAAAAATCGGCGTAGTCCGGTGTTGTCGAGCGTGTGTGCGCTCCAGACGCTCTGCCCGGGCTGGGGGTTCTTCTTGCGCCCGCGGCGCGCGGACATGGGGTTGGGAACGATAAATTGCAACTGTGAGAGCTGTCCCCGCCAGTCGGTTAGCGGTTTGGTGTCGAACTCGGATTGCGAGTGCCCACAACAGAGGAGCGGGTTGCCGGGAAAGAGCTGGTCGAGGATGGCTTCGACTTGCTCCCGATCACCCTCGATTCGCGTGGGAGACATTTCCCACAGGTCGGCCAGCCCCGCTCCTTGCTGGACGACTTCGATCTGTTCAGGATTCGGCTCAGGCCATTTGGCCGCTGAACCAGCCGGCCCGGCGCGGCCAAGCGGCTGCCAGGCGCAGTCCAGAGAACTCCGGACGGCAGCGGTGATTTCGGTGTGCGGCACGTGCCGGCCACAGGAAGCGACCCGCTCGCTCAGCAGTCGCACGATTTGGCCGGCAGGCCAGTGGGCATGAAGGTGTCGCGCGACCCGAAACATCCAACCGTGAACGCCATCACCGGCAGCGGGCGGAGCGTCTAACAACTCGCGCAGAAAGCGCGGCAGCGAGTCGACGCTGGTCCCCGATGAAGCGGGAAAGGGGCTTCGACAGTGCTCTGGTGCAGCCCGCATCTGTTTGGCCACTTCTTCGGGGAGAATCTTGCGGGTACAGGCTGGGGCGCTCACACCGTAAGACGGTCACAGCCCTCGGCGCCAGTCGCCTCCCAGTAGAACTTGAGATAATTACAGTAACGCCAAGTGCCGGTGGTGTGGGCCGCCTCGCAGGATGGACAAGCCAAATACACATACGTGCATTTCTCATTGGCGACGTCTAGCGTCTTAACGCCTTTGACGTTCATTGCCCGGCCACAATTGCAAAAGTAGGCGTAGTGGTCCGTGCCATCGCGCCCGATGCGGATGCTCGGGCTCTCTTGCGCCGCGACCAGAGGTAGCGGCGCCATTGATTTGCGTGTGTTCTTTTTCATTAAATTCAAACTGTGCAGACCAGCGGGATGATTGTCGTCATTTCAGTCTTAAACGCTTTTCGAGATACGTCCGCGGGTGGATGCGGACGTGTTTCCGGCCTTCGCGGATGACCCCCGGCAAGGAACCCAGACGGCGTCGCACCCAACTTTCACTTTCGCCCACCCACCGGGCGAACTGTGCCGGCGTTAAGAGGTCATCAAGGGCGAGGGTCTCGGAGCCGGTCAGCCCTCGTTGAGATGGAGCGCTCTGCTGGCGCGGTGACATTTCCGGTTCGGTCATTCAGCGTTCTCCCAGTCAGGGTTGCTCGGGCGATTGGGACCGCAGGAGGCTCAAGACCTCCAGATAGGCCTTGGGTGAAGAGCGCAGGCCCAAGACGTCTGGCCCCGGGGCTGCCAAGCCCAGGCCAACGAGCTCTGCACCGCCGCAAGGACTTCAGAACGCGGCACGTGTCGGCCGCAGGCGGCCACCCGCTGGGTAAGCAGGTCCACGATGGCACCGGCAGGCAGATGTGCGTGGAGTTGGCGCGCAACCCGAAAGAGCCACGCGTGAACTCCCGTGCCTGCGGCGGGAGGGTGCTCCAGCATCTCGCTGAGAAACGGCGGAAGAGACCGCAAGCCAGGGCGGACTATCATGAGGCTTGAATCAGGGCCGTAATGTGGTTTGGATTGTCGGCATCGGTTGAGGGATCATTCCGCCGTTGCCGTTTCTGACATGATTTTCGACCTCCCCTTCACCATGGAACCATTACGGCGTTCGTTTTTTCTCCGCCAGTACTGGCCGATGGCTTTGGTTACCTCATCAAGCCACTCACGGTCTGCGAGCAAGGTAATTACCTCTATCGTGCTGAAGAACTTTACGGCATTCGGTCTGGGTTTCCCCAAAGGCCGAAGCTTGCCGGCGCTGGACAGGATCGCAACGTCCTCCGGTGTGCAGTTCAACAGCTTGGCCACCTGCTTGGCGTCAAGCCGCCCCGGGAAGTTCATCGCCGCCATCGCCTGTATCGCGCTGGAGCTCAAATCGTGGATCATGCACACACTCCGTTTCACATCCAGGGCTCAGCACCCTCGAAAGCGCCGTTGGGCCCTATAGGCAATCCCAAATGCTACGTGCATCAAGTTCACTAATTGCATAAACATTAGTTGCTCATTTTAGCGCCAAATACTTTTGGTCGCTGTTCATCGGGAGCTCAGCGGCACTCCGACTTAATCACAACTATGCATATATATATCTGCGTCTGCAAGTACGAAAAAAGAAAGAAAAAGTTGCTATCTCATGCGTACTTAGTACGCTCTTGGCTATGCGATCACTGCAACGCCACACGCTCGCTAAATTAAGAACCATGCTGGGCCTCTCGCAGAAAAAGATGGCCCATATCGCTGAATGCTCATGGCCCACCATCCAGGCCATAGAACGCCAGAAGCTTAAGCTGAGCGACGAGTTGGGCATGCGAATAGCCTTCAAGACCGGGGTTGACCTCAAATGGCTTACCGAGAACCAATTGCGCAGAGCGCCCACAACCTTGGATGGCAGGCCTTACACACTCAGCGAGTTCGATCGCGTGCAAACTCAAGTGGTGCTCCCGCCGGCCACCGAGGCCCAAGCCGAAGCTCTGCTTCAAGACGTGAGGAGGTTCTTCGCCTTTAACGTCCGAATGCTGGCGCTGCTTTATGCCTACGCCCACAAGCACGACAAGTTCCCGATGTGCGCCTTTAAGGTCTCTCGAGAGCTCCAAAAATTGATTCGGGAGCAAGTAAGTCCGCGCGAAGAAGCCAATGCGATGATTGATTCCGCGATCGTGCGGTACGGGGAGGACTGCGAAGGATTGATTGCAAAGGCGACAAAGGAGTTCTTTGCCAAGACCCAGGAGCAGGCTCGGAGGACCAGGGGTTCAACAAAATCCAGCCACGGCGCTCAAAACCAGTCCAGACTCTCTCCTTGAACCCACCGCGCGATTGAGGACGACACCGGCCTCAGCGCTGGGGCGGAACCCGGAGTTCGACTCGATTCAGATATTATCCGATTTACAGGTGAGCGTCTGCCGCAGCACTACAAAGTGAATGCCGCCTAAGGGTTCGATTTTGCCCACTCTCGCGTTCGTTTCATCGTATGCGTCTGACCGACCACGTCAGCTGTCGGTTGACAGATAAATTGTTTCCGGAGTTCAAGGATTGGACATGTGTCCAGCACCGAGCTCTACGACGTCGGTTTGGGCTTCAACCCCGCCTGGCAGCCGCAGATTGCCTCCTTCACCTCGTCACTGCCCCACCAACCGTTGCCTGACGCTCACTGGCTCCGGCTTCCGGGGCATCTCCGAAGGCTCCGGCGGCAACGGCGGCCAGGATTCGCCCGCGGACTATCCCGTGGTCCAACTGCGCCGGCTGGACAACGAACAGACAGCGTTTCTGACCTGCACGAATTGGCAGACCAACACCTTCACCTCCGCGCCCGTCAGCGGGCTGGCGCCGGGCTGGGTGATGGCAACGGTGTTCGTCAATGCCATCCCTAGCGCCTCCTGTCTGCTGCGCCTGGACGCTGCGGCGATACCGCCGATCCGGCTGGCCAGGCCTTCCAAGCCCCCAGGCGCTGCCTGCCAGCTCACGTTTACCAACACGCCCGGCGTGGGCTTCACCGTTCTGGCGGCGACCACCCCGGCGCTGCCCGGGTCCAATTGGACCATGCTGGGCAGCGCCACGGAGGTCTCCCCCGGCCAATACCAGTTCACCGACTCCAAGGCCGCCGGCCTGGCGGGTCGCTTCTACCGCGTGTCCTCGCCCTGAGAGTTGAACAGAAGGCAACGAAGCCTAGGATGAGGTAGGGACGCCTCGCCGAGGCGTCCCTACCGCCTCATTCACCTAACACGCTGTTTGTGCCCGCCGTCGGCTACGTTTCCTTCGTTGCCTTCTGTGGCCGCTTCCGTAAAAATGTTTCTTGCCATACATAGCGTCACAATGTATAGTGCTGCCATGCTTATAAAAGAACTGGTGGCCGCCTCGACCGAGCCCCTGATCCTATCGCTCCTGGCCCAGGGCGAAAGCTACGGCTACGCCCTCATCCAGGAAGTCAAACGCCGGTCCAGCGACCAGATCGAATGGACCGACGGCATGCTCTACCCGGTGCTCCACCGCATGGAGCGCGAGGGCTGGATCCAGTCGCGCTGGGCCCAGGCCGAAACCGGACGCAAACGCAAATACTACTCCCTCAAAAGGGATGGCCGGAAGGCCTTGAAAGAACAGCGCAGGCAGTGGGGCACCGTTTCCAACGTCTTCCGGCAATTATGGAAGGAACAATATGTTTAATCTCAATCAAGCCCTCGCCGCCTGGCGCCGGCAAATGGCGGATGCTGGCATCACGTCCGCCCAGGTCCTGGACGAGCTGGAAAGCCACCTGCGCGATGCCGTGGAGGAACAGGTGCGCGCCGGGGCCGATACCGAAACGGCCTTCGACTCCGCCATCCAGCGCCTGGGCCCGCCCGCGGCGCTCCGGGCCGCCTTCGCTATCCCGGCCGTCGCCGCCAGGGGCCGTCGCTTCTGGCCCATCTTTTATTACGCCTGCGCCGCCGTCGCCATCCTGGCCGACCTCGCGACGTTGATCGTCCTCGAGCTGAGCGCTGCCGAACGCGCGATCGGCGGCTGCGCCGTCGCGGCCCTGGCCTGGTACCTGTTGCGCCGGCCTTTCCTGCCCTGGTGGCACGGCGGCCTGGCCCGCGCCCGCCTGCTCGCCGCCATGAAAGCCTTGGGCATCCTCCTGCCCCTCTGGATCTTGTGGTCCCTCCTGACCGCACTCCGGTGGGCCCACCTCGACATCGGCTTCGTCCCCACGCTCATCCTGTGGTCCGTGTTCGCGGCTTACGGCCTGACCGTTTTGGCCTGCGGCATCAGCGACCGCCAGGGCAGCGGCGGCTCGGGCTCCTGGCTCCCGCCCCTTTACCCCGTGCCAGTCTCCATCCCGCCGCGGCGGCCCTGTCCGCCGGGTTGGGCCATTGCCGTCCCGCCCGCCGACTCCTTTACCCCGGTCGCCCGCCAGGCGCTGGACCTGGCCCGCGAGGAAGCCTTGCGCCTCGGCCACGACTTCATCGGCACCGAACACGTGCTCCTGGGTGTGCTCCGGAGCGCCGGCGACGCCCTGGGCCAGGCGCTGGAACGCCACCAGGTCCGTGGCGACACCCTGCGCCGCGAAATCGAGCGCCTGGTGGCCCCGTGGCCCGCGCGCCCCACCAGCTTCACTCCCCCCTTGACCCCGCGCGCGCGCAAGGCCCTCCAATTCGCCCGCGCCGAGGCCGCCGCGCTCAAGGACCCCTTGATCCGCCCTGAGCATGTCCTGCTGGGCCTCTTGCGCGAAGGCAGCGGGGTGGCCGCCCTGGCCCTCAGGAACCTGGGCGTTCAGCTCAAAGCCCTGCGCGCCGAGTTCCCCGCCATCTGAGCCCGCTGGCCGGACGGCATAGTGTTCTGATGGTGGTCCAGGTGCGCCAAGCGCGCGAGCACCCGAAGGGCTGATCCGGGCTTGCCACAATTCACCATTGCCCAGACAGGTTTGGGCGCACTCGCCGCGTCGGTGATTCGGCGGCGGCAGTAGTGACGCTGGATTTGAGCGTATCAGGTCAGGGGTGCTACAAAACCTTCAACGAAACCTTCAACGAAATCTCCAACGACCGAGTTAGCACCGCGTAGTAACCGAGTTATGGCAGGGTGGGCGCCGTGTAGTGTCAGAAAGTGCTTGAACCGCTGTAAACGCAACGTATTATCGGTTCGAGAATCAGGGTATTGGGGCTGGTGGTCGGTGAAGACCTCGTTCGATTCCGACCCTCGCCTCCAACCGTAAGTGCCTGACGGCATGATGCATATGGAGCGGTGAGGGCGCTCTCTAGAATGACGGCAGAATCAAAGCCACTATGAAGACTAAGACCGTCCTGGCCCGCTTCCGTGCGGCTGTCGGGTGGGTCTTGTTTCTGGTGCTGGTTCCAACGCTCTTCGGCGCCTCCGCCCCCCGGGATCTTGTTCCGCCCGCTGGAGACACTGTGTCGGGCTATATCGCGCTGCTCCTGATCAACGAGACGCCTTTCCCGGGCGAGCGGGCCTGGGTCAGTGAGGAGGACACCAAGGCCGCGATGCTCGCGATCCTCTGGGTTGTCCACTGCAGGCTCAGGATCATCCCGCCCGGCTACCGGCAGGAGCACATCGCCGCCGAACGCTGCGACGACGTCATCGACGTCATTACTGCCGGCGGCGAGAAGGGGCAGTGCGACGGCTTCTACCGGGATGGTTCGGGCAGAATGGTCGCGGTGCGCCGCGTGCACGAGCGGGTGGACGCCCTTTTCAAGCTGGCCGCCAGCGGCAAGCCCGGGCGGTTCGCCCGGCTGCTGCAGTACGCCGAAGATTTGGCCGACGCTTATGTGAAGGACGGGGTTGCGGGGGCCGATTGCTTCGCGCAACTGTCACGTATCAACGGCGTTCCGGTCACCGGCCGCGCCTACGCCTGGATGAGCGATCGCGCCGGGTATCACCCGGGCGGCAACTTCGTTAAGATCACCGATGATGTAGACGGCGCGCTCGGGGGCAATCGGTTCTTCACACTGAGGAAGCTCAAATGAAACGTTCGCATTCATTAGTGCTCGCGCTGATCGGATTTATGGCCCTGGGCCTCGGTTCCGGGTCCAAGACGCCGCCCGAGAACGCCACCGTCCAGGAACTCCGCAACGAGACCTGGCTCCTCGAAGTCCTTCACTATGTATTCGACTGGTACGTGGACGAGCGGGACATTCCCGCGGTCGCGAAGTCCGGGCAGGTCCTCTTCTGGGTGCGGGAGCTCAACCCCAAGCTCGACGAGGGCGACCACAGCCGGTTCGGTGAGGTCGTGCTGCCGCAGTTCTCGCTCCGTATCAAGGTGAAGAATGCCGACTACACGGTCCCCGAGCTGGGCGTCAAAATCAAAACCGGCGAGTTCAAGGTCGTCAGCGTCGAGAGCTTCGAGCGAGGCGAGCACGGGCGGAAGGGTTTCACGGAGGTTCGAGCCGATTACGCCAAAATACGGGAGCGCCTCTTTAGGACGCGAAATCAAACGTCGTTTCCCGATGCCTCGCTGCTGGAGCGAATGCGGTTGGCGCTGTGGGAGGAGATTGGCAAGGATTACGAGGACCGGCACGAGAAGCCGCCCCAGGGCGTCCAGACGGCCTACCTGGCGTCGTTCTCACCCGTCGCCAACGAGGCGTGGGTATTCTGGGAGACGGGGCGCATGATTATTCGATTCGCGTCCGACATTGACCTCGATAACCCCGCGGTCTGGGAACACGAGAAGCTGGCGGTCACCGACTATCACATCGATCGGCACGTCGTGGTTACTCTGGACGAAGTCGGCGGCAGCAACGAATTCATGACCCGCAACGAAGCCGGTCGTGCCCTATTCAACTGTGTGGTCCTCGGCAAGAAGGTCGAGGTTCAGTTCGGCGCACCTGGCGCCGCGCCGCGATGAGGAGGTCAGCCGCCACTTGCCAGCGGCTGTCAATCGCTCATCAGCCACTTGCCCCTCCCACCTGGCGTCAGACGCAAGGATGCAAGTGGGGGCTTGCGTGACGAGGGGCGGCATGAGGTGCCTGGCACCACTTGTTCGTTCTTCCCCGCCACACAAACACCCGATTCGCGCTCCCGCATCCGTTGAGCGCCGCGCGGGTGAATTCAGCCGGCCTGCAACCTCAGAGGAACCCCATTGGTGCTCGTTGAACTGCTCGATTTCAAGTTCGGCGCGCGCGGAAAGGTAAACGTCGCCGCGCCCGAAGACAGCGCCCGGCCGAAATCCAGCATCGCCCGATGGCCGATAGCCTCGACCGTCAGTGGGTCAATTAAGAGGTTCACTGCCAGGCCCTTGACGCTCGCCGCGAAGTTCTGCCACAGCCCGTCTCCTGCTGCCTTGTTCTTCACCGACGCGACCGTCACTTCCATTTTGGGCTGGCCCGGCTCGCGGCGAAAAGTCAGGGTATTTACCCGCGCGACGATTTCATTGAGGCGCCGGTACTCGCCCTCGATGTAGCGGATTTCACACAGCGCAATGGAGACGGGGCTGGGTTTGTGGTGGGCATTGAATCGCAGCCGCACCTCGCGGACGGTGTCCACGTTGTTGCTGACGGTTCCCTCGACCTCGACTGTGCCGCTGCCCGGCCCATTGACAGTGATGGAACTGAGCTGGCGGCCGATCGAGCCGCCCGCGCTGAGCTCCCGCTCGTGCCGGCGAATGGTCGGTCCAAGATCGAGGATACTCTGCTGTGAGCCGTTGCCGGTGAACTCGAAGTCGCAGGTCACGATGAACGAATGGGCGGTGCTTTTCCGCCTGGCGGAGAGCACGCGGGCGGCCTGGGTGCTGCCGGCGCTGGTGCTTGAGGACACCGGCTCGGGTGAAATGAGCGGCACGAAATACATGAAGGAGGCTACTGGGTTTCCTGCAGATTGGTCCCCGCCATAGTCCAGCCGGATAGTCGGCCCGGTAGCGGCATCTCTGGCTGCGGCAGTCGCCGGCGGGGCTGTCTGGCTAAGCGCCGGCCGCGGGCCGCTCGCCCATAGTGCCAGCGACAGCAGGAGCAGGCTCGCGCGGCGCACCTCGAACGGCGCGGGACCACGAGGGGAGAACCGGTTCTGCCTCTCGCTCATTCTAGTCATAGGGTATCAGATCGGGAGGAGAATGGCAATGCAGCTCTCAAGCTGATTAGCGCTCCATCAGGCCAGCGCGCGCTGGTACAAGCGATGCGTCTTGTAGCGGGTGGCGCCGCCCTGCTCGAGGGTGCGATTCACCACCACGTTGGATTCGAGCGTCCAGGACAGCTCCGCGGTGGTATATCCCATCGCCATCGCGAAGGCGTGGATGCGGTGGAACAGCAGCACCAGGACCTCCGTGTCACGGTACTCCGGGAGAACTCCGTAGAGAAGCAGCCGCACGCGCGAGACCAGCCGCTTGCGGAGCAGGAAGCGCGCGAGGCCGAGCGGGAACAGCCGCCCGCGGGTGCCCTTGAGGACCTGGTTGATGTCCGGCAGCCCGATCGCGCAGCCGATCACGCTGCCGCCCGACTCGGCGAGCAGCACCCCGGCGGGAATCGCCACCTGTTTCAAGTCGGCCGCGATGTGCTGGAACTCCTCTGGCGTGGGCGCCACGAAGCCCCAGTTGGCTTCCCATGCGCGGGAATAGACCTGGCGGAGCTTCTCCATCTCGCGCGGGAAGTCGGAGAAGTTGGCCGGACGCACCAGGAACTCTCCGCGATCCTCCGATTGCGCCACCAGCCGCGTGAACCGGTCGGGCAGCGGTTGCCGCAGATCGAACAGCCACGCGTAGAGGTCCATCACTTTCGCATAGCCGGCCCCCTCGAGGTACTGCGCGTACTCCGGCGGGTTGCACGGCATCATGACGAAGGGATCGGTGTCGAACGCATCGACCTGCACGCCGGCGCTGTAATTGAGCGACGGGTTGAGGGGTCCCCGGAGCGCCGCGCGTCCGCGCGGGCGTGCCCACTGCTCGGCGGCGGCCAGCAGCGCCGCCGCGGTTTCCGGCGAGTCGGCCTCGAAGAAGCCGAACATGCCGACATTGTCGCGATGGACCTCGTTGTGGCGCCGATCATCGATCGCCGCAATCCGGCCCGACACGCGGTTGCCGTCAACCGCGAGAAACAGTTGCATGTCCGCCGTCTTAAAGAATGGGTTGCGGGTCTGGTCGAACTGGTGCCATTCCGAGAGCCGCAGCGGGGGCGTCCAGTGCGGGTGCGCGCGGTACTTCGCGTAAGGAAGCTCGATGAACTGCCCGAGCATCCGGCGATTGTTGACAGGGCGCACCTCAATCATAGACAGAACCTAACGAGACATTGAACATTAGCTTTGCTCTTCACCCAGCACGGGCGGAGCCTGCCAAATGGTTTGGCAGGGGTCAACCCGGGAGCGCTTTCGTCGGGCCGGTCGGGTGCATCTTGCCACTGCCGCTAGCTGGGTAGGGACGCCTCGCCGAGGCGTCGCTTTCCCGCGCACCTGGACGCCGCAGCGAGGCGTCCCTGCCTGACCAAGGACGGTGGTGAGATGCACCCAGGCCTGTCCGGCCCTGGCACGGGCGGCATTTGTCCCCTTTTGGCGGATCACAATCTTGCAGCACGGTTCATTCGTAAACAGCCGCATTTTACCGGCGAGACCAGGGCAGGGCCCCGGTGTGTCTCCCATGGGGAGCGATCCACATGGGAGATACACCGGGGCCTAACCGGCTGCTCGGAACCTATCAAAGACGATTAGGACGACGGAGCATCGGCATCGGGAATGCACAATGCCGGCGGCGCCCTCCCGACGGGGAGGGCGCCGGTCGGCCGGCGAGGGGAAATGTGACACACAATTCAACAACGAAGTGGATATGGCGGAACTCAACGCAACTCTCCCAAAGGAAAAGCAGACAGTGCTGGGGCTTTATGTGACGGCGCAGCAAGCCTACGAGAAATGGAAGGCCGCGTCAGAGAAGGTGAAGATTCTCGACGTCCGCACGCCCGAGGAATTCCTCTTCGTCGGCCATTGCCCGAAGGGACATCCAGGCGCGCTGACCGCGAAACGGCCAACGCAGGATGCTGACGTTGGCCGACGCTTGTCTGGCCGACCGCGCCTTCAATCCTTTCTCTTCCGAATCGCGAGCACACCGACCAAGAGGCCTACGGCAAAGCCGATTCCGATGGCCTGGTAGGGATGCTCGCGCACCACCTTGTCCGCTGCCTTGGCCGCAGCGACGGTCTTTGCTTCCAGGCGCTCGCAGGCGTCTTTGGCCTTCTCAACTGCGGATTCCAGCTTTACCCGAATCTCGCTCTTTTCGTTGTCGTCAAGTGCTAATGCATTCATAACTATTTATTGGTTTGTTGACTTTCTTTGTGTTGCCGCAATCGTCTTCTGCAGAGCCGGTTTGGCTTCGCAGCCACTGGAGCCACGGACGGCGATTGAAGATTTTGTGATGGGAGGTTTGAGGGGAATGGCCTGGACCTGCCCGGCCTCAGGTTGCGGGCGATTCCTGGGCACATGCAATTCCAGCAGCCCATCGCCCAATATGGCGTGGATCTCGCCGCAGGCATCCTGCGGCAATGGGAACCGGCGAACGAATGCTCCCGAGGGGCGCTCGACTCGCAACTTCCTCCCGCCGTGACGGGGGGGCACCCGGTCCCCGCTGATCGAAAGCGCATCATTATCCACACTCACCCGGACCTCGGCCGGTTCGAGACCGGGCAGGTCCACCTCGAGCACATACTCTTCTGCCGTCTCCGTTACATCCACGGCCGGGAACCAGTTGGAGTCCTGGTCCGCAATCTGGCAGGTGGGTACGGCGGCGAAGGATGCCATTAACCGATTCCTGTAATCGCTGGGCTTTGCAGTGTTCATAATTGAAGTCTGCGTTTGAGTTGCTGCTCCAGGTCTCGCCATTCGTCCAAGCTCATGCGCCCCATGCCTCCATGTGCGGCGCAGACCGCCTGAATCAGCCGGCGGATCTGCTCGGGTAGCCCTGAAAAGACCCCAGTGTGCAGTGTGCCAGCACTCCCGGCTGGCTGATGCTTGTTGGTGGCTGGTTTCTTCATTGCTTTGAGCACACCCCTTCAGCGTGGAGGTCGGAATTAAAAAGGGAGCGCACGCCCGGTCCGCCAGGTGATGGGATGCCTGGGTTGCCTTGGGGCGCGAGTGCTCCGCGCGGGGGAGCATCGCAGGGTCGGATGCGTGCGCTTCCGGGATTCTTCCCGTCGAAATCGAGGACCCACGTGGCGGCTTGAACCGGCGCGTGTAGGATGGGGACGGCGAATCGCACATCCTTCCATTCCAGGATTGCCACGGGCCTGCCCCGGGCTTGTGACCGTCTTCGGCGTTGTTGGTTGCCTTTCACAAAGTTCCTTGCAGTTCCAGGTTTCGTTCAAACGGTCGAGGGTGACTGGGATTCCCAGCGGAGTCTTCTTCGACAGCGGAAGCGTAAAGGACTGACAGGTCCTGCAGTAGATCGGGGCCGAGCCTCAGCGGCGAATGTTTTTCCCAATCATAGCGGTAGTGTGACGTTCGCCCTAGCAGGCGGACCTTGAGGTAAAGAGGATGAGCGACCACCACGGTCAGCCCGCAGTAGGTCAGTTCCAAGTGGTGGTGATTGACGGGCGGCCCGCTTTCGGGATACCAAAAGTTCGTGGCGACATTGACGGGCTCTTGCAGGGATAGTCCGTATTTCTCCGCCAGCGCCCGGGCGAGCTTTTCCTTCTCCGGCGCAATCCAGCCGTGCTCCGGATACCACGTGCCGAGGTCCTGCTCCGGAACGGTGAGCGTCACCATGCCCTCGGAGAAACTCAGCAAACTGAATCCCGCTTCGCTAAGCAGCGTGCCTTCCCGCAGCAACTGGGTGAGTTCGGCGTCATTGAGGCCGTCCCCAACGCCCGCACGGATGGCCAGGATCGTGTCCAGCAGGTGACCGTTGCGTTTGAAGTTGTTCATCCCCGGGAGATTGCTTTGATGATTCCTGCCCACGCGCTCAACTAACAGCGCGGAGTGAGACGGGCTCGTTGTGCTCGTTGCGGGCTTTCCCTGCGGCACTGGGATCAAGCACTGGCGTGCCATCTACCAGAAAGAGGTATTGATGGTAGCCGTGGCTCATCTCCAAACTAGCCAGCCATCGGCCATCCGGCTGCCGCGCCATCGGCGTCGCTTTGGGGTCCCATTCGTTGAAGTCGCCGATGAGTGATACCTGCTTGGCTTGCGGCGCCACGCAAAAGAAGTCGGCATGGTGCCGGTTCCGCTTTGCGGAATACCGGGGCAAGGCGCCAATTGGATTCGATTCAATGAACATAAACTCGCTTCCTTTCCGGATTGGTGAGCAGCACAGCCGTGGCGCTTCCGGGACAATCCAGGTTCCATGCGGTGGTGCTCAAGGGTTTCGAGGCTGGCCAGGATTTCGTCCCTGCTCGCGCTTCCCACGATCTGCACCAGGGCTTCCCCTTGCACGAAATAGAGCAACGTTGGAACGACTTCGATGTCATACACCGAACAGAGGTGAGGGCTGGCTGCGGCATTGACTCTGACCACCTTCACTTTGCCGGCCAACGCGACCCCGACCTGCTCCATAACCGAGCCCTGAACCTGGCAAGACCGGCACGAGGGCACCGGGAAATCCACCAGGACCGGTCGCTTTGACTCCAAGACTTCTGCCCTGAAGTCGCGTTCTGCAACCTCGACAGGCAGTGCTTGTTTTCGGCTGATGTTCATTTTTCCGGTTTATCTTCGTTACATGTCCCCTTTAGGCACGACGCGTGCCAAGGGCCATAAATACTCGCAGGTGCTTCTGCTTCAATTACTTACGGCATATTACGCGTCAGTCATGGTAGCGTCGCAAAACCGAACGTGCAAAAAACCGGACCTCCTGGGCCTTGGCAGCCCAATGTCTCGCCTTGGCGATTTCCAACCTCCACGACCCTCCCGCCGCCCATCCCCCACCTTCACTACACCGTCACCACACCCTATCCTCTCCGTATCCTCACCGTAGTACCTCTAATAGGCTATTAGAGGTACTACGGTGAGGATACGGTGTGGTAACGGTGTGGTAACGGTGTGGTGGTGGTGAGATACCGGTGCGCTGGCTGCGAAGATACAGAGCTGTAGGCGTTTGTAAAAAGCTATGCGGCAAGGGCTTATGGCTACGCGGCTGAGGCGGGGATGCGGAAACGGAGGGCTTTTGGGACGTCTATAAAGCCGTCAGTGTGCTGGCAGGTGCGAATCCAGACCGCCGTGCCGGGTTTCGGTGTACCAAACCGGGCGACGTACATGCCGGTGATGTAGCTCCAGCCATCTAACGGGGGCGGCAGCAGTCCCAGGAAGGGGAAGTCCAGCACGTAGCGGACACAACTCCTAACCGGCCTGGCGCCTTGCACCAGGATCAACTGCGCCGGCGTGCCCCGGACGCGGAGCTTGATGGTACACTTGCCCCCCGGGTAGCTAATATCCAAATCCAGCACCGGGCTGGGGTCGAAAACAGGCTTTGGGGGCGCAACGTCGAATTGTGGTAGGCCAAGATCGGCGCGTCGGCCAAGCCGGCGGTTGAGCAATTCCCGACTTTGAACTGCTCAGCCCGTCCGCACTTTGAGTCGGCCCTTTGCTCGGAAGCCCAACACGGTATGGGCTGGTTCGCCAGGGATTCTCGTTGAAGCCTGTCCCGACTTTGGATTACATTGCAGTGGCGCAGCCAACAACATGAATTCCAGCTATTTCAATACCGGCATCTACCCCGTGCGCGATGCCGCGCGCCTCACCGGCGTATCGGCAGGCCGCATCCGCCGCTGGTTGCGCGGCTATCACTACCGCTCGCGGCAGAAGGCCTACGCCTCGCCACCTGTCTGGCGGGGACAATGGCAACCCATTGAGCATAGCCTCGCGGTCGGGTTCCTGGACCTTATTGAAATCCGTTTCGTGGATGCGTTTCTCAAAGCTGGCGTGAGTTGGTCCACGCTGCGCCAGGCACGGGAGCGCGCCGAAGAGATGTTCAAGGTCGCACATCCGTTCTGCACCCAGCGATTTGTAACGGATGGTCGCGAGATCTTCGTGGAGTTGCACCGCGAGACGCGGGAGCCGACCCTCGTCGAAATGGTGAACCGGCAGGCGGTCTTTGCGCAGATTGTCCGGCCTCTTCTGAAGGAACTGGAGTTTGCCGATGGCAGCGGACTGGTGCGCTGGTGGCCGCTAGGTGAGCAGAGATTGGTCGTGCTCGATCCCATGCGGAACTTTGGCCGGCCAATTGTGGCCCCGCACGGCGTTCCCACGGAGGTGCTCGCGAGCGCGGCTCAAGCCACGGGCTCCGTCGCCGAGGTGGCGCGCTGGTATGAAGTGCCGGAAGAGGAAATCAAGGATGCGGTCGAGTTCGAGCAGCGGCTCGCTGCGTGAAGTTTTTCCTGGATAATTGCCTGGCTATCCGGCACGCCCGCGCGCTGAATGAGATGGTCAAGCCCGAGCACAACTTCGCCCATCTGCAGGAGAAATTCGCACCCGACACAAAGGACGTGGATTGGATTGGCGCGCTCGGCCGCGAGGGCAATTGGATCGTCATCTCTGGCGACCACCAGATTGGAAAGAGCCTGCACGAACGCCGGGCCTGGCACGAGAGTGGCCTTACCGCCTTTTTCCTAAGCAAAGGCTGGACCAATATCCCGCCGCTCCAACAACACTCCAAACTGGCGCTGATCCTGGACGATGTCATCGAGCACGCGAAGAAGGCCAAGCCGGGGTCGGGGTTTTCCGTGGCGACGAATGGAAAGATCCAGCAGGTATATCCGTAATTCCGGGTGGGGCCGATTCTCCGAGCTTCGAGGGCCTCCCAAAGTGACCCGGAAACGGCAAACTCGTAACACTCAACGGCTCGCATGACCTGGCGTTCACCTTTGATTTGAACCGTTGCACTTTTTGCAACAATTGACTCCTTCCAATTTTAGTTCCGCGCCCCTTCAGTTTTAGCCTTTAGCCTTCAGCCTTTAGACTCCGCTCTCGTCTTGCCGTCCTCGGTCTGGTAAAGCACCAACTTGGATCGGGGGGTTGTTTCGCTCATGCTGTTTGCCGCTCCGTTCTTTCCTGTTTTCCGCTTTCCCGGCAAGGCGGGATTCCGAGGCAGTATTTTTCCCCGCAACCCCAGCGAAGTCGGTGCTCCTCCGGACGTTAGACTTCAGAACCCGGCCTCTGGTTCTGTGCCTCTTAGCTACGGCTGCTTGGCACTGAGTGTCAATGGGCAATGAGGTTGCTCATCATCGCCTGCAGCCTTTCGAGTCGGGCACCGAATCTTCGCCAGCCCTCGTGTTCCAGCCGCTCAAAATGCTGGTAGGTGAAGATCGGCGCCCGCACCGACGAGCCTTCCTCGGCGTCCTTCAGCATTCCGCCCATCGCGGCCACGAAGCCATTGTAGCTCCCCAACGACTCGCGGAGCTTCTCCACCGAGCGGCTTTCCCAATAGTCGCTCTCGTCGTTCACCTTTACTCGCGCGCCCAGCCCGCGCCAGAAATCCAATAGGCTGATGACCCGCAAGTGGCACTGCCAGAAGTTGTCCCAGCCATGAGCACCGGCGTACTGGGTCTTGCAGAAGCTGCGGAACCACCAGCCGCCGCGGAAGCCGGTGGCGGCCTGGCCACGCCCATAGCCAATCCGGCGCGGATACTGGCAGAGACCAAAGAGGGCGGTCTCGCAGCCGGGGCCCGGCGAGACCTGCACGAGCCAGCCGCGCTCAGGCTCGACCCAGGAGAGGAAGGTGTCTTTGGCCCGACGGGGTGAAAAGAGGAGCGGGGCCAGGCCCTCGCACTTCTCCGCCTGCAAGAGGCCGCTGACCTGCGCGCAGCCGATCTTGCGGGCGTAAGGGGCCGTCCGCCGCACCAGCTCGCGCACGACCGCAGGCGAAACTTCTGCCTTTAACGCCAGCTCGTAACTAATCGTCAGTCCCATACACGTGTCTATTTTTCCCCTACTGTACGCGGGGGCGTTGGAGAAATACGATCTAACCCTCAGCCTTCTATTTCAGGTCTGCCAGGCTCGACTGGATGTCCCGAAGTTCGGTGGCACTGATACCCCACACGGCGGCGGCAGCCGCCTCATCGATTTCCGCTTCGACCTTTGCCAGCCGCTTGGCCGCGTCGTCGGGGGCTTGGGTCGTCAGTTGATGGGCTTGCAGGCTCAACTCGGCCAGACGCTGATGCTGTTTGTCCTGCGCGTCGAACTGGGGCAGGCGAACGTGCTCCAGGACATGGGGCGAGGGATGCATCGTTATGTAGCTGGCAACGATGAGGCCGCCTACGCTCGAGTTCAGCAACGCGCAGCAGTAGTGCGCTTCGTCGCGCTCTTTGCAGGGGATGAATACCACCGTATGGTCCGGAATGAGGATGGAGTTCGTCACCTTGGTGGATTTGGTCGGTTCGGCCACGCCCGCGCGTAAATCGTTGCTCAATTCGGGCCAGCAGACCTTGTATGGGGCTAGTGTGTAATCACCAATGTTGTACAGCGAGTAAAAAGGGGCGCAGCGCTTGCGGTCTTCGTCGCAGAAGTATTTTCGGAAGCCGGAGCGCTGGCGGAGAATCTCTTCGAACTTGAGGAGATAGGCATACGTCAGCGGGTGCTTGGTCTTAAGCCAGTCCTCGTCGTAACCCCGGCGGGCCTTGGGGTCCTGGACGTTGAGCAGATAGGCGGAGCTGCGGGCCTGCCAGCGGTTTACATCGCGTCCCCGGACGAGCGGGTAGAGGAGGTCCGGTTCCAGGGCAGCCTCCACCTGGGGGATGTTTTCGAGTTTGCCGATGTCGCTGAGGTTGCGGGTAAGAACCTGGCCAGCGTTATTCTTGCCGGCGACGTCGAGCCAGTAAACGCCATTGGCCCAGGTGCAGGAGCCAGCGTACGCGCGGTAGGCGGACTGGCCGACGGCTTTCTGAAGAGCGCTCAGCGCCTTGGGCCGCGCCGTCAGCCACGGGCTTTGCGGGTCTTCACCGTTGATTGGCTGCGCCCGCCATTGCTTGCTTTCGACCTTGGCCAGCACCTCGTCCAGATCGTCATCTAGGCCGACGGACTGCCCGGTCTCTTTGCGCCAGTAAACGTAAGGCACGGGGTATTTGGTCGGTTTGCCTTTCTGAAAGGTGACGATGGCAGTGCGGTTGGTGGCGCCTTCGAAAGGCTGGAAGTCGCTGAGGTCATCCACCTGGAGGACCTGGAAGTGGGAGCCTTTCTTGCCGAGCTGAAAGCGGCGGAAGCCGTCGCCGGCGCCTTTGGTCTTGAAGAGGGTCTGGGTGATAATGAAGCCGAGCCGCCCGTTGTCTTTGACATAGTTGTCAAGGCAGGCGTAGGTGAAGAGCATCGCGAGGTCTTTCTTGCCGCCGCCGAGCCGGGCGGCATGACCGCTCAGGGAGAACAGGCCGTAGGTGTCCCAGAGCTTCCAGGTCTTGTCGCGATAGGAGTCCGAGAGGCTCTGCCAGTTGACCCACGGGGGGTTGCCGATGACGAAGTCGAACCGGTGGCGGCCTACAAAGACTGGGGCGAACTGGTTCTTGAGGAAACGCGCCCAGATGCCGTTCTTGCCGTCGGCGTTTAGCCGGGCGACGCGGTCGAACACGTCGCCGAGGAGGTTCTCGACGGTGGCCTCAGGATGCTGCAAGGCCGCCCGGAGCTTTTCCAGGAACTGGGCGCGGGTGCGGCCCAGCAGGACCGACTCCTCAATGAGCGCGCACACGGTCTCAATCTTCTCGCGGTCAATCACGGCCGCTGGGAAGGTGAAGCGTCCCTGGGAGGTATCTACGTGCCAGACACGGCCATTGGTGGGCATCTGGATTTTGATTTCCCCGTCATGCAGGGCCGAACCCACGAAGTCCATCTGGCCTTCGTGGGCGAATTCGGTCGGCGTCAGGATCGAGTCGCAGAAATAGACCGGGATTTCGATGCGCGAGGCGTGGCGGATGAGCGTGCCGAGGGAGAGCAGGAAGTTGGTGCGGGCGGCAATGACGGCCAGGGGATTAAGGTCAAAGCCTACGATATTGGTGAGGAGCTTCTGGATCAGTTCATCCGGCCTGACGAGGTAGCGGTCCGCATACTCGAATGCCTTGCGGATGCAGAGGGAGAGGAAGGTGCCGGACCCACAGGAGGGGTCCAGGACGCGCTTGTCGGGATTGCCGTCGTAGCCGGATTGGCGGATCAGGCGCTCGGCCAGCCAGTCGGGGGTGTAGTACTCGCCGAGGTCGTGGCGGACGCGGCGCGGCAGGAGGTACTGGTAGAGCTTTTTGAGCAGGTCGCGGGTGGCGTCGGGGTCAATGGTGGCCGTGGCAGGCTCAAACTGCTGCAAGGCCATGGCGACGTGCCGGAGGTTCTGCGCGAGGGAGCCATCCCAAACGTCCAGGTACCAGCGGAAGAAGTCCCCTTCGAGAAAGTTAACGATGTTGAATTGCTTGAAGAGGCCGCCGTCCTCCAGGCGCTCGATCTTGGTTTTGACCAACTCCTCGGGGGCTGCCTCGATCTCCGCGGTGAAGGAGGCAAACCACGAGCCTTCCTGCAGGGAGATCAGCTCGGCTGCGAGCATCTTCATCAGCAGCACGTAGTAGGTATGGACGGCGAAAAGCAGCTTCTTGAGGTCGGGCTTGCCGGCGATGCCGTAGAGCTTGGCAAGCTCGCGGGCGGCGGCGTCGCCGCGTTCCAGCTCCTGCCCGTAGATGACGCCGAAGATCATGTCCCATTGCTTGAAGAACATCTCGACGCGGCGGCTGGTGGAGGTGAGCAGCTTGTGGTAGAGGGCGTTGACAGTGGCGGACGCGACCTCTTTCTCCGGGCCAAAGACCTCGGCGAGCGAGTGGGGCTCCAGGGCACGGCGGTGGAAGAAGCGCAGGGAGTAGAGCAGCCAGTCCATGCTGGCTTCGTGAATGGGCATCGGGCCGACAATCTGGAACCCCCCATGCTTGAAGCCTTTGGGCCGGAAGAAATCGAGCTGTGTCTCCAGGGAAACGGGCTGGAAGTATTTGGCGCGGTTCTCCGACGATGAGAAACGCAGATACATCACCTGTGTCCCGTCAATGCCGATGCCGATCATCTTCTTGATAGGCTCCAGCGGTTTGGTGGGCGCTAGTTCCCTGGCTTTGCCGACGAGGTAGCCGGCCAGTTGCTCGATCAGGGCCTTGCGCCCGGCGTCCGTGCCAATGACGCCCGGGCGCTTGTATTCAATAATGCCAAAGCCATAAACGGCGTCGGCGCTGCCGGAGCCCTCAAGCAGCGTGACCGGCTGCTCGTAAGACGCGGTGGTCGAAATGCCTAGCTGAGCCAGATGGTGCTTGAGTGCGGCCTCGACATTCAGGCGAACGTCCTCTTCCGACTTCGCCGACTTGCCGATGGTCCGGATTTGCTCGGCAAGCCGCTTGGCCATTGCGGGGTCAATCTTGCCAGAAAGGCTCATGCGGGCGGACTGTAGCAGGGCGCCTGCGCATGGCAAGGCGTCCCTGTGGCCACGCGCGTGCGGTTCGTGCAGAAGAAAGACGGCCTCGGAGAGGACCGACTCACACGCAAACGACGGCAGGGGCTAGCGGGAGAGATTCTGCCGCGCCCAGACACGGTGTTCTTGACGCGGGCCGAGCAGGGCGACCAGCGGGCCGCTGTCAACGATGCAAGTGCTTGCCACGGATAACCTCCGCCCCTTCTCAGCGCAGCCGTAGCAGCCGCCCATGGGATTCACGGTTCCTCACCTGGCAACGGGGCCACGTCCGGCACAGATGAGGGGCTCAACGAGCCGCGCGCGGCGCCCGGGCTCGCTTCAGTCCACGAGTATGAAATGACTGCCGCTATTGCTCCAGACCCGCAATAGCATCCGTTTGTGGCTGGTATTCTGCGTCAAGCGCGAGGCCTCTTCACTGTTTGTCACCTCCTGGCGGTCAACGGATTGGAGCACATCCCCTGGACGGAGGCCCGCGCCCGCAGCCGCTGAATACGGCGAGACATCGAGCACCACCGCGCCTTGCACATAACGTGGCACCTTGAGCTGCTGCCTGAGCTGGCTGTTCAACTCACCGATTGTCACGCCCTGTAGAAGGCCGGCATGGTTATCATAAGAGCAATCCGCCTTAGCCAGACGGTCGTAATCGGAGGACTGGGCGATGGTGACCCGGAATGACCGAGTCGAGCCACTGCGCAGTACCTCAACCTGGACAGTGTGGCAA
>DATKNZ010000485.1:0-4048 GCA_035541055.1 Candidatus Acidiferrum sp.
GCCCTGGTCGGGCTGGGCGATGACCCAGCCCTGCACGGCTTCGGCGCCGCCGCGTTCGGCCTGCCCGCCGGCAGCGTCTGGAACATTGCCCCAGGCAATTACGCCCCGGAAGACGCCGCTCTCGGCTTCCTGCTCGGCGCCTACCGGTTCGACCGGCTGAGGCACAAGAAAGCCACCCCTGCCCTTCTGGCCCCCGCCAACGTACCGGAACGCGCCGCCGTGCTTGCCGATGCCGCCACGCTGGCGCGCGACCTGATCAACACACCCGCGAACCTGCTCGGACCCGCCGAACTTGCTGAGGCAGCTATGCAACTGGCCGCACGCCACGGCGCACAGGCGGAGCGTATCCGCGGCGACGCGCTCAACGCACGCTACCCGGCCGTAGCCGCTGTCGGCGCCGGTTCCTCCCGCGCGCCAGAGGTTGTGGTGCTGCACTGGCAGGGCAGCGGTGCCGACAAAACCGCGCCGCTTGTTTCGCTTTGCGGCAAAGGTGTCTGTTTCGACACGGGCGGTTACGATCTGAAACCAAGCTCCGCAATGCTGCGCATGAAAAAAGACATGGGTGGCGCTGCAATTCTGCTCGGCGTCGCTGAAGCCATAATGTTATTAAATCTACCACTGCGACTAGAATTGCGGATCGGCTGCGTCGAGAACAGCGTCTCCGGCCACGCCATGCGCCCTTCGGATGTGATACGAACACGTTCCGGCCTTTCCGTGGAGATCGGCAATACCGATGCCGAGGGACGCCTCGTGCTGTGCGATCTTCTCGCCGAGGCGGCCGAGGCTTCGCCGCATTGGCTGATCAACGCGGCAACCCTGACCGGCGCCGCGCGTGTCGCGCTCGGTCCGGATTTGCCAGCGCTGTTCTGCAACGACGACAAAATGGCGAATATTCTTCTGCATTCCGGGCAAGCGGCAACAGATCCTTTTTGGAGACTGCCATTGCATGAAGGCTACGCCTCCTGGCTCGACAGCCCGGTTGCCGATCTTTGCAACGTCTCCAGCAAGCCCCACGCTGGCGCGATCACCGCCGCTTTGTTCCTGCAACGCTTTGTCCCCAGGCACATTTCCTGGGCGCATATCGACGTGTATGCCTGGAATGATTCCTCCCGGCCCGGCCGGCCTGAAGGTGGCGAGGCCCAAACCCTGCGGGCACTTGTCGCCGCGCTGGAGACTCTCTCTAACGCAGGCTCTTGAGCCAATACATTTTGCGATAGCCGCCACGCATTTTCATTCATCCTGAGCTATGGATTTTGACGCGTCAGCATGGGCCACATCGTCCGGCTGTTGAATTTTGACACATCCGGAATCGCAAATCCGCCTTTTCTACCCACATGAGTTGTTAAAAGGTATGCTAACTTCATTGTTACACCTCGGTGGTTGTACCGTATTTCTTTTAGATTTCTCCAAGCCCATTTAAAAAAATGACTAAGCGTTAACATAACGGACAAAGAGTTTTGTATCTTACTGTTAGTGGCTATTGGCTCTTTCCGATCAGATAGTGTACTGATCTTTTACCGTATCGGTTGCCTGGTTCGTAATGGCAACATTGGTAGAATTTAGTTTCTTAAGGACAAATAAAATATGGCTGCTGCGCCACTCTCCTCCGACCAGTTGGTTGGGATTCTCCGCGACACTGTCGTCGCTCTGGTCCGCCGGGATGGGGTTGATCTCTCCGCCCGCCAACTTGGCGTGTTCCTCACCTGCTATCTCACGGACGGCGCTCATACAGTGCGTGGCCTGGCGCAGGAGCTTAACGTGTCGAAGCCGGCGATCACCCGCGCGCTCGACCGCCTGACCGAGCTGGATTTCATCCGCCGCAAGGTGGACCCCTCCGACCGCCGCAGCGTGCTCGTGCAGCGCACGGTGAAGGGGGCTGCTTTCCTGCGTGAAACGCGGCATATCATGGGTGATGCCCTTGCCGCCAACAAAGCCGCCAACAAAAACGAACCCGTCAGCCGCCGCGCCGCGGGTTAAGCTGAACATGAACCGCCGCCTCGCGCTGGCGGCGATGCTTTTGGTGTGTGGTCTTGCCGCTCCCGCGCGGGCGCAGACCACGCCCATGCAACTCAGCGCCGCCGACCAGAGCCTGATCTCCCAGGTCGAGGCCTATCTCAACGACCAGAAGGGCCTCACGGCGAACTTCCTGCAGGTCGCGTGGGATGGCTCCACCCGCACGGGCAAGGCTTGGCTGCAACGCCCTGGCCGCATGCGGTTTGAATACGCCCCGCCTGACCCTGAACTGCTCATCGCGGGGTACGGGACGCTCGTCTATCACGACCCCGCGCTGAACCAGACGACCTATATTCCGCTGGGCAGCACGCCTCTCGGCATCCTCCTGGCCGATCATGTCAATCTGACCTCCGCCGATGTCGTCGTCACCGCCATAGACCGCGAGCCCGGCGAGTATGACATCACCCTGATCCGCAAGAACAAGGCGGCCCAGGGCACGCTTACCCTGGTGTTCGGCACCAACCCGCTGGAACTTCGCCAATGGGTGGTTACCGACGCGCAGGGCAAGCAGACCCGCGTCAGCCTCTACGACATGCTCCCCGGCGGGCCTTATCCTGCGTCGCTGTTCCAGTACTCGCGCCCCCCCGCGACGGGACGCACCAAGGGGTAGTTTTTCGCCGCCGCTGCTGTAGGAAGGGGCGATGCAACTCACCATCGCCACCTGGAACATCAACTCCCTGCGCCTGCGTCAGGCCCACCTGCACAAGCTCGTTGCCGAGCTGTCGCCGGACATTATCTGCCTGCAGGAAACCAAGGTGCCGGACGAGTTGTTCCCCGAGGGCATCGCCGCGGCCATCAATTTCCCCCACGTGCTCAAGCGCGGCATGAAGGGCTATAACGGCGTGGCCATCCTCTCGCGCCTGCCGCTCACTCTGGCCGAGAACACGCCCGACTGGTGCGGCAAGAATGACTGCCGGCATATCTCCGCCCAGGTGGAAACCGGCGCCGCGCCGCTCACCGTGCATAACTTCTATGTCCCCGCGGGCGGAGACATTCCCGACCGCGCGCAGAACGAGAAATTCGCGCATAAGCTCGATTTCCTGGCCGAAGCAACGGCTCATTTCAGCGCCTATCCGCCGCACCGCGCGGTGCTCACGGGCGATCTCAACATCGCCCCGCTCGAGCACGACGTGTGGAGCCATAAGCAGTTGCTCGATGTCGTCAGCCACACGCCGGTGGAGGTGGAGGGTCTGAACGCCTGGATGGCGCAGGGCTGGCACGACGCGGTGCGCCATTTCGTGCCGGCGGAGCGGAAGCTCTACACATGGTGGTCCTACCGCAACCGCGACTGGGCAGCCTCTGACCGTGGGCGCCGGCTTGACCATATCTGGGTCACGCAGGACCTCACCGCCAGCCTGAGGAGCTATCAAATCCTGCGCACGGCCCGGGATTGGGAGCAACCCTCCGACCATGTGCCGGTCGCCCTTACGCTAAACGTGTAACGCGATTCCGGAATAGCTCGGGTTTAAAATTCTCGTAACAATCTCCGCTCATTCTCGCCCATATAGCGGGCCAATGGAGCCTTGAGATGAGATTTACCCTGCACAAACCCGTAATCCTTGGCCTGGCCTTTCTGGCCGGCGTGATTCTGGCGGCGCTGACCGGCTAAGACCTACTCAGCCTCGGGCGGCAGGTTGACCTGCCACCCCCCTTCATCCGGAATACACAGCATCGGCACGGCATTGGGGGTCAACCCCTGCTTCGGTAGCCCCATAAGGTCCCGCAGCGCGCGGAAAATGCCCCCATGCGCGACAATCAGCAGCGGCCCCGGTGCCGTGGTGAGGACGCGCTGCATCGCATCTTCGACGCGCTCGAGAACCTGGAAGAACGTTTCCGCACCCTCCGGCGTGTAGTTCCCTTCCAGCCACTCGCTGAACCAGGGGTAAAGCGGCTTGCCTTCCATGCCGCCGAACACCACCTCGCGCAGCCCCGGCTCCAGCTCCACCGGCAGATTCAGGAATTCGTTGATGATGCTGGTGGTCTCGCGCGTGCGCTGCATGGGCGAGCAGATGATCGTGGCAATCCCCTGCCCTGC
>DATKNZ010000486.1:0-47504 GCA_035541055.1 Candidatus Acidiferrum sp.
GGCGACCCTGGCCGCGCTATGGGCCAGGAAGCGGCCCTACCTGGCGGTGGGTTGGCTCTGGTATCTGGGCACACTTGTGCCGGTGATTGGGCTCGTGCAGGTGGGCGGACAGGAGATGGCCGACCGGTATTCCTACGTGCCTTCGATCGGCCTGTTCATCGCGGTGGTCTTCGGCTTGAGCGACCTGCCGGGGCGAGCCGCCAGGCTGCTCGCGCCGGCGCTGGCGGCCGTGGCGCTCAGCGTCTGCCTGTTAATCACCCACCGCCAGCTTTTGTTCTGGCACGACAGCGAAGCCCTTTACCGCCACATGATTGCCGTCACGCAGGACAACTTCGCCGGCTATAACAATCTGGGCTGCGTCCTGTTCAACCAGGGCAAGAACGAGGAGGCGGCTCGCTGTTACGGCGAAGCGCTGCGCTGCAAGCCGGACTACGCCGATGCGCATTGCAACCTGGGCATCGCCTACGGCGCCCTCAACCGCCTGCCCGAAGCCCGTGCCGAACTGCTGGCCGCCCTGCGTTACGGTCCCAAGTCCTCCCGCACGCACTACTTCCTGGGCAACCGCCTGCTGGCAGACGGCGACCTGCCGGGCGCGGCCGAGCATTACCGCCGCGCCGCTGAACTGCGGGACGACAACGCCGAAGCCCATTACCAGCTCGCCGTCGTGTGCGAGGCGCAGGGCGATATTGCCGCGGCGATTGGCGAATTCCGTGAAGCCATCCGCTTGAACCCTTCATGGGTCGAGGCCCTAAACAACCTGGCGTGGCTGCTGGCGACTCACCCCGACACACGGTTCCGCAACGGCACCGAGGCGGTGGACCTTGCCTCGCGGGCGGTGACGCTGACCCAGACCAACCAGGCCGGGTCGCTGGACACGCTGGCCGGCGCGCTTGCGGAAGCGGGCCGGTTCGCCGAAGCCGTCAGCACGGCGCAGAACGCCGCCCGGCTCGCCCAATCCCAAACCAACGCCGCCCTGGCGGGCGAAATCCAGGCGCACGTGGACGTGCTCAAGCAGCACAAACCCCTGCGGGAACAACCCACGGCCTCGGCCGCTGCTGCCATCAATCCGCCAAGGCCGACGCTCTAGTCAGCCGTCGGCGTGCCGGCCCGAGAATAGCCAATCGCCAATAGCCAATAGCCAATCCGGCGCACCTGGATTGCACCCGATTCGCGCCGGGTTCGTGCCGGATTCTCTTGCACCAGGATGGCCCCCGTGGTAAGGAGAATCCCGTGCCGGCTAACCACATTTCCATGCTACGTATCTCCGTGTGGCGCGCACGCCACACAACCTAGAAGACAACACGGCTAAGCCCATCTATGAAAAGCTCCCTCACGCACTCAGTGCGCCCTTACCTCGCCTCGTTCATTGCCCTCCTGCTGCTGGCCTTCCAGGCCGGCGGGGCTGTCCTCTATTGGAACAATAACGGCACCGGCACCCCCAGCAGCGGCACCTGGGACCTGACGACCAAGAACTGGGCCACGGCTTCCGCCCTGACAAACGGTCCCATTGTCTGGAACACGGCTGACGCAGCCTGTTTCGCGGCGGGCGCTACTTCGCCGAGCGGCACCCTGAACATCACGGTGAACTCGGCCATAAGCTGCGCCGGCATCTTCAACGGCCCTCTGGCTCCGCCGGGCTGTAACCTGGTCATTGGCGGCACGGGCTCGCTCAATTTCATCGCCGGGAACGACGCCCTGGATACCAGCGGCAGCAACGGCGACCCCACCACGATCAACGTGCCCATCACCGGGCCCGGCGCTGCCGCGGTCGAAGGCGGCGCCCAGCTTTACTTGAACGCGACGAACACCTACACCGGCGGCACCCTCCTCGGCTACGCCGGAAACGCGTTCACCAGCATCATCAATTTCAACAACCCCCGGGCCTTCGGCACGGGAACAATCACCGTCACCAACACAGCCGGCGTCAACGCCGCGCTGCAAGTCGTCGGCAGCGACGCGATGACCATCACCAACGCGTTGGCTCTCGCAGCGACAAATGCCTACTCGGGCCTGAACCTCGTCGGCAACGCTGCGGGCCTGACCCTCAGCGGCCCCATTACCCTCAACTCGAAGACGCTGGGCATCGGCTCGGGCGGCTCGGGCGGCCTGGTGACCATCCTGGGCGTGATTAGCGGCAGCGGCGCGGTCAGCGCTAACGTCGCCTCAACCCCCGGCACGCTCATTTTCGCGGCCACCAACACCTACACCGGCGTGACAACCGTCAGCAACGGCGTGCTCCAACTGGGCGACGGCGTCTCCAGAAATGGCACCGTCGCCGGTAACATCACGGTCACCAGCTCCGGCACACTGCTGTGGGATAATCCATCGGCGCTGACCTACTCGAAGGTCATCAGCGGCGCGGGCGGCATCGTCAAAACCAACGCGGGCGTCCTCACGCTCTCCGGCGCCAATACCTACAGCAATCTCACGACGATCAGCTCGGGCGCCACAGTCAAGGTCGGCGTCGCTAATGCCCTGCCCAGCGGCACGGGCCGGGGTGATGTGCAACTGGACGGCACCCTGGACCTGGGCGGCTTCAACACCGGCGCCGGCGCCCTCAACGGCGCGGGCACGGTGGACAATTCCACGGGCACGAATACTTACACGCTGACGATCGGCGCCAATGGAGACGGCGGCACGTTCACCGGCACGATCAAGAATACCAGCGGCACGGTCGCCCTGACCAAGAACGGCGGCGGCACCCAGAACCTGGGCGCGGCCAATACCTATTCCGGCCTGACCACCATTAGCGGCGGCACGCTGCAGTTGGGAGTCAACAACGCCATCCCGGCGGCTTCCTCCGTAGTGGTGAACAGCGCCGGCGCCCTGGATCTGAACGGTCTCAACGACACCGTGGCGGCCCTTGGCGGCTCCGGCACCGTCAATAACCTGAGCGGCACGCTCACCGTCAACGGCAACGCCGCCAACAGCGGCTCGCAAAACTTCAACGGCTATTCCTGTCTCGCCGGCACGGTCAACTGCAGCGGCACCCTCGTCAAATCCGGCACCCACGCCATGTCCGTGCGGGGTAACCTTTCCTCCTCCTTCAGCGGCACTCTCACTTTCAGCGGCGGCACGCTCTCAGTCGGCGCCGCGCCCAATTTGCTGCCCTCGACCCTGCCGCTCACGGTGCCCAACGGCGCGCTGTTCCAGTTGGACGCCAACGCCCAGACCATTTCCACCCTCAACGGCAGCGGCAGCGTGAACCTGGGCGGCGGCACGCTCACCATCGCCCAGGGCAGCAGCGACACCTTTAACGGCGTCCTCCAGAATTCGGAATTGCCAGGCTCCTCCACCGCGTTCGGCAACGGCCTGCGCGGGTACTATTACACCAATGTGGACCTGACCGTCCTCGGGGCCGTGCGCGACGACGCCACGGTCAACCTCCCCGATATGACCACGCTGCCCTGGGGCTACGTTGCCGGCGTATCGAAGACCAACCAAATCTCCGTCCGCTGGGTCGGCAAGCTGCTGACTACCGTGTCGGGAGACTACGTTATCTCGACCCGCTGCGATGACGGCGCCCGGCTCTGGGTAAACGGGGTGTTGGTCGTTGACGACTGGACCACGCACGGCGCTACCACACGGAACAGCACTAACACGCTGTCGGCCAATACCCAGTACGATATCGTCTTCGAGTATTTCAATAACACTAGCGGCGGGTCCGCCCAACTGCTCTGGACGCCCCCCGGCGACACCAGCCTGGTGGTCATCCCCAGTTCGAACCTGCTCCTGCCGGGACCTGGCACCCTGGTCATGGGGGGCACCAGCAGCAGCGCTTCGCAGAAGCTGGCCGCTGCCAGCACTTACACCGGCGGAACGAGCGTCAACGGCGGCACGCTCGAAGCCGGCACGGGCGGCGCGCTCGGCGGCGGCAGCGTCACCGTCAACAGCGGCGCCACTCTCACGCTTGATTCCAGCACCGCCATCGCCTCGAGCGCCGACCTGATTGTGAACGGCGGCTTCTTCGTGAACCTCCACTACTCCGGCACAGACATCATCCGCGGGCTATCGCTGGACGGCGGCGCTACCTACCAGCCGCCGGGCACATACGGCGCGAGCGCCAACAACCCCGGCGGCCTCTTCACCGGCAGCGGCCTGATCCAGGTCAGTGCCAGCTCCACCGTGAACACCCTCACCTCAACGCCCGCGTCCCCGGTCACCGTGGCCTATGGCACCGCCGTGACCTTGACCTCGACCCTTACTCCCTCCGCCGCCGGCGGGACGGTGACGTTCTACGACGGGGCGAACCTCCTCGGCACCAGCCCGGTCGTGAGCGGGGTTGCCACTCTCAGCGTGAGCACGCTGCTGGTGGACGGTTCCCCGCACCAAATCAGCGCTATTTACAGCGGCGACGCTACCCACGACCCGAGCCAGAGCGCACCGGGCGCGGTGTCGGTGACTACCACGCCGGTCACGCTCAACCCGACGCTCACCATCACGAAAGTGTATGACGGCACTACCACGGCGCCCATCGTGGCGCTCTCGGGCATGCTGCTCGCTGATTCCAACTACCTGCACATCGCCAGCGGCTACACGGCCACCTTCACCGACAGCAAGGACGTCGGCAACGGCAAGCCGGTCAGCGTCACCGGGATGACGCTCGCCGGCAGCCTCGCCGACAACTACACCTTGTCCACCACCTCGACCAACACCACCGGCTCCATCACGCCCAAGCCGCTGACGGTTACCGGCATCACCGCCGCGGCCAAGGTCTATAACGCCACGACGGCGGCGTTCATTTACGTGACTAACGCCGCCCTGCAAGCCGCCGAGGCCCCGGGCAGCGGCACCACTGCCGACGGCAAGCCTTACACGGGCGACACGGTGAACCTGGTCACGAATAACGCAGTCGGCAACTTCTCCGATCCCAACGTCGCCAACAGCAAGACGGTCACGATCACCGGGCTGACGCTGGGCGGCGCGCAGGCCGGCGACTATTCAGTGACCTCCCCCACGACGACTGCCAACATCACGAAAGGCAGCACGCAGGATAACTTCACCTCCAGCCTGAACCCCTCCACCGTCGGGGCGAACGTCACCTTCACCGCCACCATCTCGGCCGTGGCTCCGGCGGCGGGCACGCCGACGGGCAACGTGATATTCGCCACCAACGGAGTCGCGTGGAGCACGAACGCCCTCTCCGGCGGAGTGGCGTCGGCCAGCATCTCGACCCTGCCGCAAGGCACCACCCCGATGCTGGCGTGGTACACCGGCGACTCCAACTTCAACGGCGTGACCAACAACCTGTCGCAGGTGGTCAATGCGGCCTCCACTTGCAGCTCGACCAACACGTTCCTGAGCATCACCCCCAATATGGACGGTTCCTTCACGCTCAGCATCGTCGGCACGCCGCAGGCCCAATATTATCTGGTCTCCAGCGCCATTCCGGCCGCAAGCCTCTCCACTTGGCAGGTCGTGCCCGGCTCCACCAACACCGCCGCGACGGGGACCGGGCTGTTCTCGATCACGGTGACGAATCCATCACCGGCGTTCTATCGCTGCCGGGCGATGAACCCGTGCCCGTAAACCGAGTTTAGTCCCCGGCCGAACGCGTGTAATGTCGCATCGGTTCAGCCGTAAGGACGGGGCCGCCAGCCACTTGGTTGGCGGCCCTCTTGTTTTTCGGCAGGCGAGCCGCCTTTCCCACTCTCCACTCGCATTGACCGTCTCGCGCTGCCATGCTGCCCCAGATGGCCGCCTACGCGCTGACGATCTTCACCGGAGCCTTCCTGCTCTTCCAGGTGCAACCGCTCATGGGCAAATACATCCTGCCCTGGTTCGGCGGCGGCCCCGGTGTCTGGACGACCTGCATGCTGTTCTTCCAGGTGCTGCTGCTCGGGGGCTACGCCTATGCGCACTTCACCAGCCGCTGGCTCAAGCCGCGCCGGCAGGCCGTCCTGCACCTGGTCCTGCTCGTGGCCGCGCTCGCCTTGCTGCCGATAACCCCGAGCGATTCGTGGAAGCCTCACGGCGGCGGCAATCCCACGTTGCAGATCCTCGCCTTGCTCGCCGCAAGCCTCGGCTTGCCCTATTTCGTCCTGTCGGCCACCGGGCCGCTCATCCAGCATTGGTTCAGCCGCGCCAACCCCGGCGCCTCGCCCTACCGGCTTTATGCCCTGTCGAATATTGGCTCCCTGCTCGCGCTGCTCAGCTACCCGTTTTATTTCGAGAACCACTTCACGCGCGCGACCCAGGCCACGCTCTGGGCCTGCGGCCTGGGCGTATACGCCCTGTGCTGCGGCATCTGCGCATTCAAGCTGTGGAAAGCCTCCCCCTTGGCCGGAACCGGCATCGAGACCATGAACCCGCCAGGAACGGGAACATCCAACATCCAACATCCAACATCCAACATGCAATTGGCGCCGGGGCGACAGGCATTGGATGTTGGATGTTCGATGTTGGATGTTGGATGTTCCCAATGTTCAGGGCAGCCCCCTCACCCCTTCCCTCTCCCCCTCGGAGGGGGAGAGGGTGCTCGCAGGGCGGGTGAGGGGATGGTTCATGGCCCCCATCCCGGACCACAGGTCACTGAGGCTCTCCAGTCATCGCCCGGCGCGTTCCCCGACCCTCAACTCTCAACCCTCAACCCTCAACCGCTTTCCCAACCCCCAACCCTCAACCACCTCCTCTGGCTTCTCCTCCCCGCCTGCGCCTCGGTGCTCCTGCTGGCCACGACCAACAAGCTCTGCCAGGACGTGGCCGTCGTACCCTTCCTCTGGGTGCTGCCGCTGGCGCTCTACCTTCTCAGCTTCGTGATATGCTTCGACAGCCCGCGCTGGTATATGCGGTTCCCGTTCACGATCGCGCTGGTTGCCGCGATGGCCGGCTGGTGCTGGGCGCTGTTCTACGGCGCGGACTGGGAGCTGGGGAAGCAGGTCACCGTTTACTGCGGCGGGCTGTTCATCTGCTGCATGGTTTGCCACGGCGAGCTCTACCGCCTCAAGCCCGACCCCGTCCACCTCACCCGCTTTTACCTCATGATCGCCGCCGGCGGCGCCCTGGGGGGCGTGCTGGTGGCGGTCGCGGCGCCGCTGGTTTTCACCGACTACTTTGAACTGCACTGGGGCCTGCTGCTGTGCGGGCTGCTCTTCCTGCTGATCTGCATCTTCGACCGCTCACAAGCCGACTGGCGCTGGTTCGCCTGCGTGCTGCCGCTGTTCATCTTCGTGGGACTGGACTGGGTCATCGTCCGGCTGGCGCGGTATGGAACCGACACGATCAGGCATCACCTCACCGGCCTCCGCATCGGCATGTGGGCGCTGGTGGCGTTTTTCGTCGTCTCCTGGATTGTGCGCACGCGGTTGCGCAGCTTCCGCCATTGGCATTTGCTCGCCTGCCTCTGGCTGGGGCTGGGCGTGGCAGGACTCGGCGCCACGCTCTGGATGAACGCCCGCGAGGCCAACGATGACCGAGTCTATCGCTCGCGCAGTTTCTACGGCGTGCTGACCGTCTATGAGCACCAGAAGAAAGAGCCCGAGTATCACCACTTCGTGCTCCAGCACGGGCGCATTACGCACGGCCTGCAATTCGTGGACCCCGTCCGCGCCGCTTTGCCGGTCAGCTACTACGGCCCGCAAAGCGGGGTCGCGATGGGCGTGGACGCGCTCCCGGCCGGCCCGCGCCGCATCGGGGTCGTCGGCCTGGGCACCGGCACGATGGCCGCCTTCGCCCGCCGGGGCGACACCGTGCGCATCTACGAAATCAACCCGCAGGTCCAGCGGGTGGCCACGACCTGGTTCACCTACGTGCCCCATTGCCAGGGCGAGGTGCAAATCGCGCTGGGTGACGCCCGGCTCTCACTCGAACGCGAGCCGCCGCAGCACTTCGACCTCCTCGTGCTGGACGCCTTCAGCAGCGACGCCATCCCCGTGCATTTGCTCACGCGGGAAGCCTTCGAAGTCTATCAACGCCACCTCAACACCAACGGCATCATCGCCGTGCACATCTCGAACCATTACCTCGACCTCGAGCCCGTAGTCGTGAACCTCGCCCGGCAGTTCGGTTACAAGCTGGCGGCCATTGACTACGACGACACTGAAAACGAGGACGAATGGTGGCTGTATTCCTCGACGTGGATCCTGCTGACGCACGACCCGCAGGCCCTCTCCCGCCCGGCCATCCGGGACGCGTGCTACAACGTGTCAACCAACGCACCTCGCGTGCCCCTCTGGACCGACGACTTCTCCAGCCTGTTCCAGGTGCTGAAGTAGAGTCTTGAGTCCAAGGTCTAAAGTCTTGAGTCAGCGAACTTCGCGGCGACCCAAGACTTTAGACCTCAGACTCAAGACGAAAAACCCCCTGCGCATGCGCGCAGGGGGTTTCGTATTCTCCCAGGCCTCCGTCTAATCTACATTTATCTTGCGCGGTTTGACTCGCTCCGAATTGGGCAGGGTCAATGTCAGGACGCCCTGGTCCATCTTCGCCGACACCTTGCTGGTGTCCACCGCGGGATCCAGTTCAAATACCCGGCGGTAATCGGCCAGGTGCCGCTCCCGGAAGAGCAGGTTCCCGTTCGCCTGCTCGGTTTGCCGATGGCCCACGATGGTGATCTGGTTGCCCTCGAGCGTGATCTCCAGGCCTTCCTTGTTCACCCCGGGCATCTCGGCCTCGAGCACGTAGCCGTCCTTGGTCTCGAAGATGTTCACACTGGGCAGGACGTACTCCTGCCGCTGCGGGCGGTTCTGCGCCGGCCGCTCGTCTTTCTGCACTGCTGTTGCCATATTCTGTTCCTTTCGTCTCCTGTGATAATGTTCGGCTCCCCGGCAGGCGGACCCGCCGGGGCAGCGCCTTAGCTTATCTTCACTTCGATCTGCTTCGGTTTGGCTTCCTCGGTCTTGGGCAGCGTCACCGTCAGAACCCCGTCCTTGTAGGCGGCCTTCACCTTGTCCGACGCCACGGGCGTCGGCAGCGTCAGCGTGCGCTGGAAGCGGCCAAAGAACCGCTCGCTCCGGTAGGTCTCGCCCTCCCCGTGCTTCTCCTCGCTCTTCCGCTCGCCGGAAATGCTCAGGCTGCCCTCGTGCAGCGAGACTTCAATATCCTCCCGCTTCATGCCGGGCAACTCGGCCTTTACGACGAAGTTGTCCTTGTCCTCAAACAGGTCCATCGCCGGCGACCAACCGCTCAGGATCTGAGAACTGCGCGCCAACTCGGCCAGCGGCGACTCAAATAGCCGATCTATCTCGTCCCGAAGGTCCGTCAGCCGCCCAAACCCTGGCCACGTCGCCAGGTCCGGTCTATTCCATCGAATCAAGTTGTTCATATCACTTTAAAGTCCTTTCTCTTGTTAAATCCGACACCTATATCTAAGCTTCGGTCGTGCCATCAGGCCTTGTAAATCACAACTCATTTGCATACAGCATATTACAGATACAAGTGTGTCTATACAGGTCATTCAATATGCGCCATATTGGCACATATTGTCACCTGCATGCGCCTCATGAAGTGCCATTATGGCTCACAGTGCACTGGTCCTGCCCGGTAACAAAGCCGAGTTCGCTACTCCTTGTGTACATTACACCCGTTTCGCCTCCGCGTCTGCCGGGTGGACGCGAAAAACAGTGGATTCGAGCAGGTTCGCGAACCGCCGGGTCCTTGGCCCTGCCGAACCCCCGGACTACGCCCTGATATCGCCGTTACCTCGCCGTGACCTCACCGTAGTACCTCTAATAGCCTATTAGAGGTACTACGGTGACGTCACGGCGAGGTAACGGCGATGCTACGGGGGGGTTCCGGCAGCGCGAGCGGGCTGGTAAGCGGACGGCTCCGAAATACCGCAGCGCGGCAGAGCCGAAGCCGGCGCCGGAAAACCGGGAATAGCCGATAGCCAATACCCGATAGCCAATCCAGATAACCGGCACGGGCCAGAGAGCCTGAGCAGGTGGCACTCTCTACGCCAATCGTCTCATGCTGCGTGGATTCTCTGCAATGCGCTGCCTGCGTGGATTGGCTATTGGGTATTGGCTATCGGCTATTCCCGCTCTTCCGTCCTCGCTTGCGGGCGCCTTCGGATTTCGGATTTCGGCCTTCTTGCGGCTTTCGGGCTTCGGGCTTCGGATTCGAGGAATCTCCTCGCGCCTCGCAGACGAGGTGATTACCTTCGCTGCCATGACCTCCGCCTATGACCTCGTCCTCGATGCCGCGATCCAGCAGTTGCAGGAGCTGAAGGATCGCGGAACCAGGTTTGTGGCGGTCGCGCCGGAGACCGTGGCGGCACTGAAGCAGCCCGCCCGGGCTGCGCCAACTCCGGGCTCGGCCACGCGGGTGGAGCCTGCGCGGACCCGCCCTGTTCAGCCGGCAGCTCGGCCTGCGTCCACACCGCCGAAAGCGGCGGCGCAGCCGAGTGTCACCGAGGCCGGGTTGGACCTGGCCTTACCCGGCGTGACGGCGCCCGCTCAAGCCGCCGCCGCGCTGGGGCCGGAGGGCAAGGCGGCGGCGTTTGCGGACCTGCGGCAGCGGGCGATGGCCTGCATGAAATGTGAGCACCTGGCCTCGTCGCGGCGGACGGTGGTTTTCGGGGTGGGCAACATCGAGGCCGAGCTGATGTTCGTGGGCGAAGCGCCGGGGGCGGACGAAGACCAGCAGGGCGAGCCGTTCGTCGGGGCGGCGGGCCAGCTACTGACGCGGATCATCCAGGCGATGGGGCTAACGCGCGACACCGTCTATATCGCCAACATTCTTAAGTGCCGCCCGGACACCCCAGGGCAGTCGAGTGGGAACCGCAAGCCCACTCCGGAGGAAATGCAGACCTGTATCCCGTTCCTGCACGAGCAGATTGACCTGATCCGGCCCAAGGTGCTCGTGGCGTTGGGCGGGACGGCGGTTGAAGGGCTGCTGGGCAAGACGATTGGCATCACGCGGCTGCGCGGGACGTGGAAGGTTTATCGCGGCATTCCGTTGATGCCGACTTACCATCCGGCCTACCTGCTGCGCAACCAGTCGCCGATGGAAAAGCGGCGCGTTTGGGAGGACATGCTCAAGGTGATGGAGAAGCTCGATCTGCCCATCAGCGAGAAGCAGCGGAACTACTTCCTGAAAGGCTAGTTGCGACAGCCGTAGCCACTCCGTTCAAACCACAGATGGACATAGATAGAGGGCGTGTTGCGGGTTGTGGGTTGCGTGGGCACGCGGCACGGAACACGCAACGCGCAACACGCGCCTGCATCTGTGTCCGTCCGTGTCCATCGGTGGTGTTCTTCTGCATCGGACGGGCTGGAGCGGCAAGATTCGCACCCCGTTTTAGCCTTTAGCCTTTAGCGTTCAGCCTTTAGTCTTTGCCCCCGACATGCTGAAAGCTGCTATTGCCGCGCTCAAGGCCTGGTACGTGGGCGCCCTCAAGACGGCGGGCTACTGGGTTGTGGCTCTGATGATGGCCATCGAGAGTTCGATCTTCCCGTTGCCGAGTGAGATTGTCATACCGCCGGCCGCCTACTGGGCGCACACGCACGAGATTCACCTGAGCCTGGTGGGCATCGTGGTTGCCGGTACGCTGGGGTCGTGGCTGGGGGCGACGGCGATGTACTGGGCGGCGCGGCTGGCGGGCCGGCCGCTGGTGATGCACTATGGCCGCTTCTTCCTGATTTCGCCCAAGAAGGTGGAAGGGGCGGAGCGCTGGGCGGCGCATTACGGCTCGATGGGCATCTTTATCTCGCGGCTGCTGCCGGTGGTGCGGCACTTGATCGGCATACCGGCCGGGATCGTGCGGATGGACTACAAGCTGTTCTCTTTGTTCACCGTGCTGGGTTCGGGCATCTGGTGCGCCGTGCTGTGCTGGGTGGGAATCAAGGCCGGCAATGACGAACGGCTCATGCGGGGCGAGATGCGCGCCATCACCGTTTGGCTGGGCGGCGCGATGCTCGTGATCGGCGGGTTGTATTACTTCTTCGTTTACCGGCACATGAAGGCAGCGAAGGAGCAAGGGTAGGGGCAAAGACCATTTTACTTTGCTGACACCGCGCCGGCCGCCCGGTAGGTTTTCCCCAAGCCACGTGTTGACCTGCGGAGTCGCAACTCGACGCGCGGCCTGTCATGACACAATCGGAACCGCGATTACCATCTGGCCTCGAACAGCGGCTGCGCTTTGAAACGCTGCTAGCCGACCTCTCGAGCCATTTCATCAACCTGCCTGCCGGGCAGGTGGACGACCAGATCGAGGATGCCCAGCGCCGCGTTTGCGAATGTCTCGGGATCGACGCGGCCTCGCTTTGGCAATGGATGGGCGAGGGCCAGCGCTTCCTGCGCCTGACCCATGTGTATCGGCCGCTGGGCGGTCCGCCGGTGCCGGAGCGAGCCGAAGGCCGGGACCTTTTCCCGTGGTCCGCGCAGCAACTGCTGGCCGGCAAAGTCGTCGCGCTGGGCACCGTCGAGGACGCGCCGCCGGAGGCCACGCACGACCTGGAGACCTGGCGCCATTATGGTGTCAAGACGACCTTGAATCTGCCCCTGGCTGCCGGCGGCGGCCCTCCCATAGGCGCCCTGTCATTCAACGACATGAAGCGGGAGCGCGCCTGGCCGGAAGCGCTGGTCAGACGCTTGCAGCTTGTGGGGCAGGTGTTTGCCAATGCCCTGGCCCGCAAACAAGCCGAGCACGCCCTGCAGGAGAACGAGGCCCGGCTCAGCCTGGCGGCGGACTCGGCAAGCACGGGTCTCTGGAGCCTGAATATAGGGAGCGGCGATTTCTGGCTGACCAACAAGACGCGGCAGTTGCTCAACCTGCCCCCGGACAAACCGCTGACCTTCGACAGCTTCCTGGCCCTGATTCATGCGGAGGACCGCGAGGCGATTCAACAGACGGTCAAGGTCATGCTGAACTCCGGGCAGGAAACCATCGCTGAGTATCGCGTCCGGCGCGCCGAAGGCGGGCTGCGCTGGCTGGTGGCGCGCGGCCGCGTCCAGCGCAATGCCGCGGGGGAGCCGGACCGGCTCATGGGCGCGGTGCTGGATATCACGGCGCGCAAGGAGACCGAGGTCACGCTGCGCAACCTAAGCGCGCGGCTGATCCAGGCGCAGGAGGAGGAGCGCGCGCGGCTGGCCAAGGAATTGCACGACGGTGTCAGCCAAGACCTGGCGTTGCTGGCCGTCGAGCTCGACCTCCTGGGCCAGCGACCGCCGGAGGCCGCCGCGCAGCTCAAGCCTAGGCTTCAGGAGTTCTCCCTGCGCACGAAGTCCCTGCTCGACGAGGTGCATCGCCTCTCGCGCGGGCTGCATCCCGCCAAGTTGGAGCAACTGGGCCTGGCTGCGGCTATGGGCGCCTTTTGCCGTGAGCTGGAGGCCGGCGGAGTCATTGCAGTGCATTTCCAGGCGCGGGATGTTCCACGCGCCCTACCTAACGATGTTGCCCTGTGCCTTTATCGCGTGGCGCAGGAGGCGCTCTGGAACGTCGTGAAACATAGCGGCGCCCGGAACGCGACCGTGGCGCTCGCTGCCGAGGCTGGCGCCATCACCCTGAGCGTCGCCGACCAAGGCAAGGGCTTCGACGCGCGGCTGGCGCCGCCGGCCCGCTCGCTCGGCCTGATCAGCATGCGGGAGCGGATCAGGCTGGTGCACGGCGAGATCGGATGGGAGTCCCAGTCCGGCCAGGGCAGCACGGTCCGCGTGCGCGTGCCCTTGCCTGCCGCATGAAACGCCGCCCCCGCATTCTGCTGGCGGATGACCACATCCTCCTGCTCGCCGCTTTCGAGCAACTCCTGGCGCCCGCCTGCGAGGTTGTAGGCCGTGTCGCCGATGGCCGTGCGCTGCTCGAGGCGGCTCCGCGGCTCAAGCCCGATGTGGTCGTGCTCGATATCTCCATGCCGCTGCTCAACGGCCTGGATGCCTGCCGGCAGCTTAAGCCCCGGCTGCCGGCGACACGGTGGGTCTTTCTCACTGTGAACCAGGACCCGGACCTGGCCGCGGAGGCCTTCCGGCTGGGCGGTTCGGCCTACCTGTTGAAAAGCTCCGCCGCCCGGGAACTCTTCACCGCTATCGAAACGGCCATGCGCGGCGGGCGGTACGTGACGCCGCTCATCACCCGAGGCGAGCCGCTGGGGACCTTTCTGGCCCGGACCGGCCAGGCGCCGGCTGGCAAGCTGACCGCCCGCCAACGCGAAGTGCTCCAATTGCTGGCGGAGGGGCGCCTGATGAAGGAGGTGGCCGACCTCCTGCACGTTACGCCTCGCACGGTTGCCTTCCACAAATACAGCGTCATGCAGCATCTCGGCGTGAAGACGAATGCCGAGCTGATTCAGCAAGCCGTGAAGCTGCGCCTGGTCCATCCCTGACCTGTCAGTTTTGACAGTAGTGGCTCGGTTGGTCGGCAAGGCATGATGCCGTCCTCAGTGAGCAGGATCATAATGCCAACCCACGGCGGCGGGCCCCGGCAGCCATGAGCGCAGATGAAAGGCATCCCGGTAAGCCGTGCAACCAGCCGCGGGCACGCGTCGTCCTGGCCGACGACCATCAGGCTGCACGGGGTCAAGCAGAACGTGTGCTCGCTGGCTCCTACGACATCGTGGGAGAGGCCACCGATGGCCTCGAGTTAATGGAAGCTGCCGGGCGGCTTGACCCCGACGTTATCGTGCTCGATATCTCCATGCCCCGCCTGGGCGGCTTCGATGCGGCTCGCTCCCTCAAACAGAGAGGTTGCCGCAGCAAACTGGTCTTCCTTACCGTTTACGAGGACGCCGACTTTGCCCGGGAAGCCATGGCGGTGGGAGGCGAAGGTTACGTGGTCAAGTCCCGCCTCGCCTCCGACCTGGAAACCGCCGTTTCCGAGGCGCTGGCGGGCCGCACGTTTATCTCGCCGACCGTGAGGACGGGAACCTCCATGTTATGAACCCGCGCTGTGAGACCCGCCGACGGGCGCCGCTTCTTCCGCATAAACCATAAACAAACTCATCCCACTATATGAAATCATCCGCTCGTTACCTTACCGCCGTTGCCGCCGGCTTATGCCTGTTCGGCCTGACCGGCTGCAACACGATCTCCACTCAATCCAATCAGTATGTCGGTGTGCCGACGTACCCGCCGACCGACCCGGCCACTGTGCAAATCCTGCGGACGGAACCCACCCGGCCGCACGTCCGGCTCGGCGAGGTGACCGTCGAGCCCTCGTCCATGAGCACGCCGGTGCCCGAAATCGAAGCCAAGCTGCAGAAGGCAGGGGCCAAAATGGGCGCCAACGCCGTGGTGATTGTCGTGGACCGCACGCAGCTCATGGGAGCCGTGGTGACCGGTGGCTGGTATAACCGGCAGGTTTCGCCCGAGATGGGACGCGTCATCGTGGGCGTGGCCATCCATTACACCCAATAGCGCGCAGGCTCGAACCGCGTCGCAACAGAATATGAGCAAGGCGGCCTTAAGTTACTTAATCCTGAGCGCATGCCTGACGGCGCTGGTCGGGTGCGCGAACCGCGCTCAGACTCAGGTGATTCGAACCACGCCGTCGGTGTACGCCGAGGCGCCGCAAGGGCCGATCCAGGTGGCGCCCGCGCCCGTCGCCGGGGCAGGGGAGTATGCGCCCCAGGCCACGCCCGCGGCGCCGCCGCAAGTCCAGGGCCAGGCGCTGCAGGCCGGGCAGACCCTCAATCCGCTGTCGTTGCAATGGCCGCGCTTCTTCGACACCGGCGGCTACGAGTTCGCGGTGTACCAGCCGCAGATCAGCCAGTGGCCCGGGAACCAGATCCAGGGCCGCTTCGCCTTGGCCGTGCGCCCCGCCGGCACCAGCAACGAGACCTACGGCGTGGTCTTCTTCACCGCGCGCACGGAGATTGATAAGGTCAACCGCCTGGTCACGCTGGAAGACTTCCAGGTCAACAAGGCGGATTTCCCCACACAGAAAGCGATGCAGCAGCAGTATTTGACGATGATTCAGGCTGAGCTGCCGAAGGCTGCCAAAACCATCCCGCTCGACCACCTCGAGGCCGTGTTCGCGCTGTCGGGGGATGTCGCGAAGGCCAAGATCCAACCGGTGAAGAATGATCCGCCGCGAATCCTTTACACCACTGCCCCTTCGTTGCTGGTGCTGGTGGACGGCCCGCCGGTGCTGAAGCCGCTGGTAGGCACCTACGAGCGGGTCATCAACACGCGCGCCGTCCTGCTGGAGAACACCAACATCGCGGCTATGAGCTACTACCTCTACGCCGCCAGCAATTGGTATAGCGCGCCCTCCATTGAGGGGCCGTGGATGACGGACGCCAACCCGCCCGGCGACATTGGCACAGCCCTGAGCGCGGCGCTGGCCACCAAGCAGGTGGACCTCATGTATCCGAAGCAACCCCTGGCCTCGCCGCCCACGGTTTATGTCTCCACCACCCCTGCTGAACTGCTCCAGACGACCGGGGTGGCCAACATGCTCTCAATCAGCGGCACGAGCCTGCTCTACATCTCCAATACCGACAGTGCGATCTTCTATTACCTGAACGACGGAAGCTATTACGTCCTGATCTCGGGGCGCTGGTTCAAATCGGCGTCGCTGTATGGCCCCTGGGCTTTTGTCGCGCCCGGGCAATTGCCAAACGACTTCCGGCTCATCCCGCCTGACAACCCGAAAGCCAACGTGTTGGCGTCGGTGCCGGGCACGCCCATGGCCCGGGAAGCGGTGATCGTCAACTCTATCCCGCAGACGGCGACGATCGAGCGCGAGAAGGCCAAGCTCTCGGTCACTTACGCCGGTGCGCCGAGCTTCGCGCCGATAGCCGGCACGCCGCTCCAATATGCCGTGAACACTCCGACGCCGGTCGTGGAGGTCAGTTCCACCGCCTACTACGCCTGTGAAGGCGGCGTCTGGTTTGTGTCGGCCGGCCCGAGCGGCCCCTGGACCGCGGCCGTTACGGTGCCAGCAGTGATCTACACTATCCCGGTCACGTGCCCCATTCATTACGTGACCTATGCCTACGTGTATGGCTCGACGCCGACTTACGTGTATGTCGGTTATACTCCCGGCTACATGGGGACGGTCATCGCGCCGGGCGATGTGGTGGTGTACGGGACTGGCTATTACTACCCGCCGGTTATCCTGGGGACGACGTATGTATGCTACCCGCCGACCTACGGCTACGGCTGGGGAATGGCGGTAAGCGCCGCGACGGGCTTTGCTTTCGGCTTCTGCGCTGGTGCGAGCTATGGCTGCTGGTGCGAGCCGCATTGGGGATGCTACGGCTGGGCGTATCCGGCGGGCTGGAGCTATGCGCATGTGAACTGCAACGCGGTGAACTGCTACACGCATTGGGGCACCGCCGTGCACGCCACCGGCTGCTACGGCTACAACCCTTACACCGGCACCTCGTGGGCCGGGCAGCATGCCAACACTTTCAATCCCTACACCGGCACGATGGGCTCGGTCGCGCGTGGCGCCGCCGCCAACCCCTACACGGGCGGCTACGCAGCCGGCAGCCACGGCTCATGGTATAACCCGTACAGCGGCGCGCACGCCACGGCCTCACAGGGTGTGAAGGGCAACGCTTACACCGGGAACTACGCCGCCGGTCGAGAAGGCGCCGGCTACAACCCCAGCACCGGCAGGTACGGCGCCGCGCAGAAGGGCACCGCCGGCAACGCCTACACGGGCGCCTCCTCGAGCGTGGACCGCGGGTTCGTCGGCAACGCCAACACCGGCAACAAGGCCGCCTGGAATAACGGCAATCTTTACACCGACCACGATGGCAATGTGCACCGTTACAACGCTTCGAGCGGCAGTTGGGAGAAATACGGCAGCAGCGGGTGGCAAACCGCTTCCTACAAGCCCAGCACCTCCTCGTGGTCCGACCGGGGCTGGGACACCTCCAGGTGGGGCGACTGGAGTGACCGGGCCGGCAGCCTCGACCGGGAAAGCTGGGGCCAGTCGCTCGGTGCCAGCCGTTGGGACAGCTTTGCCCGCGGTGGAGGCGGCGGCTGGGGCGGGTTCCACGGCGGCTTTGGCGGCTTTGGCGGCTTCGGGCGCAGATAATCCCGGTATCAGCTCACACGCATCATGAGACTTCAAACCAAACTTCTAGTTACGACTCTGCTCATCTCCACTCTTGCACCCGCGGCGGCCCGCGCCGGGGGCATCGAGCTCTACGAAATCGGCACACCGGACATCGGCCTGGCTTCCGCCGGCTATGCGGCCCGGGCCGAGGATGCCTCCACGCTCTTCAAGAACCCCGCCGGGATGAGCCTCCTCCAGAGCTCGCAGTTCCAAGGCGGTGTGCAAATGCTTTACGGCAGCGTGAGCTTCAGCCCCAACGGTGCAACCTCCCCGCGCCTGGGCGGCAACGACGGCGGCAATGCCGTCGGGGCACTGCCGGCCGCCAGCGGCTTCTTCGTCTATGACATCTCGGACCGATGGAAGGTGGGCCTGGGGGCCTTCAATTACTTCGGCCTGGCGGAGCACTACGATGATAACTGGGTAGGCCGCTACTACGTCCGCAACGGCGCGCTCATCGGCATGAGTCTCATGCCTGCCGTTAGCTTCAAGGCGACGGATTGGCTCTCGTTGGGCGCCGGCCTCAATGCGATGTACGGCTACCTGGACACCAAGCTCGCCATCAACAACCGCACCCCCTTCGACGGCGAACTCCATCTTCATGACGAGACGTGGGGCTTCGGCGGGAACGCCGGCATCCTGCTTACGCCGCGCGAAGGCACCCGCATTGGCATCACTTACCTCTCCCAGGTGAAGCTCGGCTTCAATGCCACGCCCAGCATCAGCGTGATCGGGTCGGGCGGCGGCCTGCCGTTCTTCACGCCGAACCTCGACCTGGCAACGACGGTGCCGCAGAGCGCCATGATCGGGTTTTACCAGGACCTCACCCCCAAGTGGGCTGTCATGGGCGACTTCGGCTGGCAGAACTGGAAGCACTTTGGCGAAGTGCAGGTCGGCGTGGATACGGTGCTGGGCTCTCCGCGCGTGGTCACCGCCAACCTGAACTACCAGGATACCTGGCACGGCGCGCTGGGCGCGCAATACCGCCCCTGCGACAAGTGGCAGTTCACCGGGGGCGCGGCCTTCGACAGCTCCGCCGTTAACAGCGCCAACCGCACGGTGACCCTGCCCATGGGCCAGGCCTGGCGATTCGGCGTGGGAGCCTCCTACCAACTCAGCCACGCAGTCAACATCAACGCAGCCTATGAGTTCATGTGGTGCGGCGATATGGCGGTCACGCAAGGCTCGGCCACCAGCGCCCGCGGCCTGGTGTCCGGCTCATATAACGACGCGTGGTTCTCGTTCGTCACGCTGAACCTGACCTGGGTGTTTTGAACCAGCTTGTGGACACAATCGCGACGCAGCGTCGCACGAGAGCGCAGACGCGGATTACACGGATTATCACGGAGTTTTACGGAACGTTGGAAGCCAGGTCCTTGCCCATCCGTGTAATCCGTGCCACCCGGCGCAGGAAAATTGAATCACCAATCATTTGCGAGCCAATACAGATATACAACGAAAGGAACACAACCGGATGAAACCCAGCAGTAACCTCCGCCTCCTCATGGCGGCAGCCATCGTGGCAGCCACCGCTGCCTCGTGCACCACCGATAAGAGTCCAGGCCCAGATCCTACAACCAGCGCCGCAAGCGCCGAGGCGCCCGCCAAAGCCCAGGCAGGCTACACCTATTACACGCCGGCCGGCACGCCCGCCGCCACGGCTTCCATTGACGGCAAGCAACTCCCGCCTCCCGAGCCCAAGTTCGGCGGTGTTATCAATGAGACCGCGCTTAAGTCCAAGTCATGGTGGCCCCCGCGCGTCGTGCCACCCAAGGGCGCGCCCAACATCCTGCTCATCATGACCGACGACTCAGGCTTCGGCGTGCCGAGCACCTTCGGCGGCGTGATTCCCACCCCGGCGCTGGACCGCATCGCGAGGACCGGCCTGCGCTATAACAACTTCCACTCCACCGCGCTCTGCTCGCCTACGCGCGCCGCGCTCATTACCGGACGCAACCATCACTCCGTGGGCTTCGGTGTGATCTCCGAGCAGGCCACCGGGTTCCCCGGCTACGACAGCGTCATCCCGAAGGATAAAGCTACCATTGGCCGCATCCTGCGCGACAACGGCTATTGCACGTCCTGGTTCGGGAAGGATCATAACACACCGACGTTCGTCTCCAGCCAACTCGGGCCGTTCGATCAATGGCCCATCGGCATGGGGTTCGATTACTTCTACGGCTTCATCGGCGGCGACGCCAACCAGTGGTCGCCCAACCTGTTTCGCAACACGACCCAGATCTACCCCTTCGAAGGCAAGCCGGAAGGCACCTGGAACCTCATCACCGCCATGGCGGACGACGCCATCGAATGGATGAACCGGATCAACCAGACCGACCCCAGCAAGCCCTTCTTCTGCTACTACGTCCCCGGCGGTACGCATGCACCGCATCATCCCACCAAGGAGTGGATTGACAAGATCAGCGCCATGCACCTGTTCGACGACGGCTGGAACAAGCTGCGCGACACGATCATCGCCAACCAGAAGCGTCTGGGCGTCATCCCGCAGGACGCCAAACTCACGCCCTGGCCCAAGGATCTGCTCAAGGAGTGGGACCAGCTCAACGCCGACGAGAAGAAGATGTTCATCCGCCAGGCGGACGTGTTCGCTGCCTATGTGGCCTATACTGACCACGAGATTGGCCGCGTGATCCAAGCCGTCGAGGACATGGGCAAGCTCGACAACACGCTGATCATCTACATCAACGGCGACAACGGCACTAGCTCCGAAGGCACACTCGTCGGCACGCCCAACGAAACCGCCATGTTCAACGGCGTGAATGTGCCGGTCGAGATGCAGTTGAAGTATTTCTACGACGCCTGGGGCAGCGCGGAAACCTATCCGCATATGGCGGTCGGTTGGGCGTGGGCCTTTGACACGCCGTTCCCGTGGACCAAGCAAATCTGCTCGCACCTGGGCGGCATCCGCCAGGGCATGTGTGTTTCCTGGCCCGGCCACATCAAGGACGCCGGCGGCCTCCGCAGCCAGTTCCACCACATTATTGACGTCACGCCCACGATCCTGGAGGTCTGCGGCATCCAGCAACCCGAATCCGTGGATGGCATCAAGCAGAGCCCCATGGAAGGCGTGAGCTTCGCCTACACCTTTGACGAGAAGAACGCCAAGGCGCCCTCTACGCACAAGACCCAATACTTCGAGATGTTCGGCGATCACGCCATCTACCACGAAGGCTGGCTGGGCTGCACCAAGGTCATGCGCCCGCCGTGGGTCATTTCCGGTAACCTCGGCGCCAACCCACTCGAGTACCCGTGGGAACTCTACAACCTGAACGAGGACTTCTCGCAGTGCGACAACCTGGCCTCCCAGCAGCCCGAAAAGGTGAAGGAGCTGAAGAAGCTGTTCATGGATGAGGCGAAAAAATACGAGGTGTTGCCGCTGGACAACTCCGTGATCACGCGCGTTATCTCTGCGCGGCCCAGTATCGTGGCTGGCCGCGACGTCTTCACCTGGACCTTGCCGATGACCGGCACGCCCTTGGGCTGCGCGCCGAACATCCTCAACTCCTCCTACAACTTCAAGGCGGAGGTAGAGGTTCCGGACGGCGGGGTGGAGGGCATGCTCATCACCCAGGGCGGGCGCTTCGGCGGCTACGGCTTCTACGTGGTCAAGAACAAGCCCGTGTTCACCTGGAACATGCTTGGCTTGCGGAAGATCCGGTGGGAAAGCCCTGATGCGCTCGCGCCTGGCAAGCATACGCTGGAGTTCGACTTCAAGTACGACGGCCTCGGCATGGCCACGCTGCAGTATGCCAGTGTCTCCGGCGTCGGCCAGGGCGGCACCGGCAGCCTGCGGGTGGACGGCAAGGAAGTCGCCACGCAGAAGATGGAGCACACGATCCCATTCCTGCTTCAGCTCGATGAGAGCCTCGACATCGGCTCCGACACTTTAACTGGGGTGAACGACGCAGACTACCAGCCGCCGTTCAAATTCACCGGCAAGCTGAACAAGGTGACCCTGGCCGTCGAGCGGCCCAAGCTTACACCCGAGGACATCCAGAAGCTCAAGGAAGCCGAAGCGAAGGCGGCGGCAGCCCGCGAGTAGCTTCGTTCGTGAACCGCGCGGGCCGCCTCTTCGTCGGAGGGCGGCCCACGCATTTACACCCCAGCCACGCTGGCCGACCGTGCCGCCGTCCCTTGAATTGCCGCGTGCTTGCTCATTTGAGCATTTGCACCCCCGCCCGGTAAGGAGCAGCCTAAGCACATGCCGCCCGGTTAAGCATATGAACGTGCCCCGACAACCCGGCTTGGCGCCGGCCAAAGGTGCAGTCTTCCCCCACCAGCCAACTCCCTCGCATCGAATCATCGCCTGGGCAGTGTTCGTGGTGGAGAAGCTTGTGACCGGTTCCCTGCGCTGCCGCTGGAGCGACCGCTCGGGCTTGGCCGAAAGCCGGCACGCCCAGCCTGTTATCTTCTGCCTGTGGCACAATCGGCTGGCCAGCGCCATGATGATGCACCGACGGCATCCGGTGAAAGTCGCGGCCCTGGTGAGCGCGAGCAAGGACGGCGCCTTGCTGGCCGCCGTGCTGGGCCGATTCCGGGTTGAACCCGTGCGTGGCTCCACCAGTCGGCGGGGTCCACAGGCCCTGTTGGAGCTCACCACCCGCGTGGGACAGGGATACAACATAGTCATCACGCCCGATGGGCCGAAAGGCCCCCGTTACGTAGTGCAACCGGGCGTCATTGCCCTGGCGCAAGTAACCGGGCTGGCGATCATACCGGTGACGTCCAATGTGCAGCGCAAGCTCTGCCTCAAGAGCTGGGACTCCTTCCAAATCCCGCTTCCCTTCTCCCGCTGCGACCTCGTCTTCAATGAACCAATCCGCGTCCCGCGCGAGGCCGACGAAGTGGAACGAGAGCAACGCCGCCGGGAACTCGAGAGCGTCCTTCGCCAGAGTTCGACGGATTGAAGGGTTTCCCCCACTGCGGCACCGCCACCTGCGTGGGGCGGGCGGGCCCGGACACCTCACTCCCACCAGAGTCCCTCCACTACCTCTCCAGATGCACTCCAGATGCACACCGGAGGTTGAATTTCAACCTCCGGTGTGCATCTGGAGTGCATCTGGAGAGGTAGTGGAGGGGAGCCGGAGGGGCACGGCTGGCCGCCTCAGCCCCAAAACCGGCCTTTTCAAAGAAACCCGGCTGGCGGGTTGGCTGGCGGGACGGCAACGATTTGACTTAGGACAACTACGATTCCTCGTAACGTGCAGTTTTAACACGCGTCATCCCTTCTACCGCCGCCCTTTTCGCTCAATTCGACCGGCACCGCGTCACCAGCAAAACCACCCTCCGCCAGCCGTTCCTGGATCTGCTGCGCGCCGCCACCGGCCAGGATCACCAGCCGAAGCCAGCCACAAGTTCAGCCAGAGCGGCCCCGACAACAGCCGACCCGGCCCGCAATACATCGTCCGCCTCATCGGCCAGGTCATCACCGTCAGCCTCGAAACCACGGAGGTCGTCAAAGCCCTCCCCCGCTGCCAGTTGCTGCCGGCAACCACGACCCTGCCGCAAACCAAACCGCCCGGCCACCAGTACCGGCGCCGTCATCGCCGCCACCAGCGGCACGAGCTGGGCGCGCGCCCCGACTACTGATTACTGATCCCCGATCACCGCCCTATTTGACAGGGAGCGTCCCCAGAATTAGTCTCAGAACCGGTCGGAAATACCCCCAAACTGTGCAATGCAAGAAGCTATGAAATACAAACCTATCACGCACAGCCTGACCGCATGCGCGGCCGTGGCCGCATTCAAGGCGACACACAGACAAAACCTCCTCGCCGCCGCGCTCGCTTGCGCGCTGGGCGCAATGACCGCACACGGACAAACCGATTCGGGCTTCTATCGCCCGCTCACCCTCGCGGCCGCCAACGAGTCAGCCGATGGCGGGGGCGGTGGCCAGGCCAAGGAAGGGGAGGACAAGGGCGGCCTGAGCGAGGAGGAACTGGCCAAGATAGCGCAGAACCCCGTGGCCAACCTGATCAGCGTGCCGTTCCAGAACAACTTCAACTTCGGCATCGGGCCGAACCACGTCACGCAGTGGGACCTCAACTTCCAGCCGGTCATTCCAATCACCCTGAGCAAGGACTGGAACCTGATCACCCGCACCATCCTGCCCATCATCAACCAGCCTTCGCCCGCGCCGGGGATTCGCAGCGCGTTCGGCCTGGGCGACATAAACCCGACGCTCTTTCTCTCCCCCGCCGGCAGCAAAAAGTTCATCTGGGGTGTGGGGCCCACGCTCACGTTCCCGACCGCGACCGACCCGTTGCTGGGCAACGGGATGTACAGCGCCGGGCCGGCGCTGGTCGGCCTCACCATGCAGGGGCACTGGGTGGTCGGCGCGTTGGCGAACAACCAGTGGTCCTACGCCGGCTGGGGCTCCAAGAGCGTCAACGCGTTCCTTATCCAGCCTTTCATCAACTACAACTTTGGCCACGGCTGGTATGTGGTCACCGCCCCGATCATGACTGCTGACTGGAGAGCGTCGCACGACAATATGTGGGTAGTGCCCGTCGGGGGCGGCTTTGGCAAGGTCCAGAAGTTCGGCAAACTGCCGATCAACCTTCAACTCAGCGCCTACTACAACGCAGTCACGCCGAAGGACCTCGGAGCCGACTGGCAGCTCCGGTTCGAGTTCACATTCATGTTCCCGAGATAGGCCCATGCACTTTGCGCAAGAATGAAGACATCACAGACACATTGATCGAAACAGCACCAGCCAAAGAAAGGAAGAAAGACATGAGGAATACGGTCATACAGCACAGCCTGGTCGCACTGACAGCCGTGGCTGCATCCATGGTCATCTGCGGCTGCTCGACCTCTCACGAGCCCAAAGGCGGAAAGACCGCCCACTCCTCCGGTGAAATTGGAGGCCACGTCCTGATAGCAGGCAAACCCGTTGCCGGCGCAACCCTAACCCTCTACGCGGCGGGCGAAGGCGCCCGAGCTCAGGTGGCGCAGACCAGGACCGCCGCCAATGGCGAGTTCGAGCTGGATGCCAAATCCGCGCCGAAAGACAGCGTGTTCTACCTCGTCGCCAAAGGCCCCAACGAAGCCGTTGCGCTCATGTCGTTGCTGGGAACCTCGTTACCGGAAAGGGTGACCGTGAATGAACTAACCACCGTGGCCTCTGCCTTCACCGCGGCGCGTTTCATCAGCGGCGAAGCCATCTCCGGAAAGCCGCTCAGCCTGCGCATCGCCTCCGGGAACACGCCGAATCTGGTTGACCCGGCGACCGGCGGATGGGGCAGGGTGCTGCTTGACCCAATCAACAGCTACATGACCACGACGATGGCGAACTTGGACACGCTCGGCTCACTTATCAGCGCTTATGCCACGGTGGCCAACGACGACTGGCGCGCGCGTTTCCTCAAGGCCGCCACGCCGCCCAACGGCGTGACGCCCAGGAATACGCTGGAGGCGATGGCCGGCATCGCACGCGCGCCGTGGGCCGCCCCCAAGGACCTCTACGCGCTGTTCGACGAGGCCTACCCGCAACCGAAGGACGGTTCGCGGCGCAGTGCGCCCTTCGTGCCCTATCTCGCGTACGTTCCTGATGACTTCTGTCTCTCGCTCTGTTTCTCGGGCGGCGGAGATTTTGCGAATGGCCGCTTCATGTTTGATGCGGAGGGCAACCTCTGGTGCGGCATGAACTGGATGCCCGGCTCGCAGTCCGGCGTTCGGAAGAACATCGGCGGCGGCGTGGGCAAGTTCAGCCCCAACGGAATGGCGCTCTCGCCGGCGATCACCGGCTTCACCGGCATGGGCATTGACGGCGTCGGATGGGGCACCGCCGTTACGAAAGACCGCGTCTGGATCTCCAGCTTCAATGGGAAAATCCTCGTGATGGATCTTGACGGCAAGCCGGTCGGCAAAGAGAGCGATTTCCCCTTCGCCGAGAAGCTCAGCGGCTTGATGGGCATCGGGGTCGCCGCGAATGGCGACGTCTGGATTGCCGATGGCGTGGGCGACCAGTTGCTGTTCTTCCCCGGCGGACGGATTAACGACGGGCGCATCGTCAAGGTCGCGGGCTTGAAGTCGCCCTTCGACATCGTCATTGATTCCCAGAACCGCATCTGGGTTGCCAACTCCTCGTCTGACACAGTTGTGCGTTTCCCCGCCGATGATCCGTCCAAGGCGGAATCCTTCCGGGCCGGCATCAGCGTCCGCGGCCTCGCGTTGGACTCGCAGGAGAACGTCTGGGTGTCGAGCCTCCTGTCGGTGGACTTCCCGGTTCCGCATGTTCCCGAAGGCGCCTCCATCATGGAGCAGTTCGGTATCCTGGCAGGAGCGGCGCTGCATTACCCCAAACCCACAGGCGTGATCAAAATGATCCGCCCGGATGGCACCCAGCCTATGCCGGAAGGCTTCGCCGGCGGCGGCGCTGTTGATATCCCGTGGGGCTTGAACCTCGACGGCAATGACGACGTCTGGGTCGCCGATCTGTCGCCCCGCACCCGGGCCGTGGTGTTGCTGGCCGGGGCAGATCCGAAGGGCCATCCCGCCGGCACCAAGACCGGCGATCTCATCCACAAGTTCCAGTGCGGCAGCATCCAGATGCTGACCGACGTGTCCATTGACCCGGCCGGCAACGTCTGGGCCGCGAACAACTGGAACGATCCCCTGGCGGCGGTCGAGAAAGATCCGGCGCGTCCTACCTCCACCTGGGGCGGCGGTTCGGGCTTCACCATCATTTACGGCGTGGCCGCCCCGGTGCAGCCGCCGCGCATGGGCAAGGTCCGCAAGATGTGAGTCAGCTTCGACTGTGAAACGCTCGGGCCGTCTCGCCCATGATGGCGTGCAACTTCACCCGCGAGACGACAAACAACAGAGCAAGGGAAGACAAACGCAAACATATGAAATTAAGCATAACGAACTTCGGCTTGTCACTGCTGGCCGGCACGGCGGCGCTCGTCTCCGCTGTCAGCCCGGCTCAAGCCGCGGACACCAAACCCAACGTCGTGTTCATCCTCGCCGACAATGTCGGCTATGGCGACCTGGGCCCCTACGGCGGCGGCGAGTTACGGGGTTGCCCGACACCGCGCACCGACCGGCTCGCCCGCGAGGGGCTCCGGCTGACCCAGTTCCTGGTCGAGCCGGGCTGCACCCCGTCCCGGTGCGCACTCATGACGGGGCAATACTCGATCCGCAACGGCCTGTCGCTCATCGGCATACCGGGCTCACCCAATACACTCTCGGCCAAAGCCTACACGATGGGACAGTTGTTCAAGGACGCAGGCTACGCGACGGCCATCTTCGGCAAGTGGCACCTGGGCATCGACCCGCAGAGTCTGCCGTGCGCTCATGGTTTCGATGAGTTCTACGGCATCCCGCCGGACACTTCGTGGGACGATGCGGTGACCGTCGCGCTGGTCATGCAGACGCACAGCGCTGGCAGCATCCCCGAGAAGGACTTGATCGAGAAGGGGCCGTGGATCATGCAACAGAAGGCGGGCGGACCGCTCGAGAAGGTGAAGCCCTTCACGCCCGAGGTGCGCGCGGAGATTGACAACGACCTGACGGACCGGTCCATCGCATTCATGAAGGAGCAGGCGGCGGCGGGCAAGCCGTTCTTCCTCTACCTGCCCTTCTCAATGGGGCACGCGCCGAACTACCCTTCCAAGCAATTCGCCGGCAAATCGCGCATCGGGCAATACGGCGACAAGATGATGGAAGGCGACTATCACGTAGGGCAGGTGCTGGACGCGCTCAAGGAACTCAAGGTCGAGGACAACACCCTCGTCGTCTTCGCATCGGACAACGGCCCGACGGGCGTTTACATGAAGGATTTCGGCAACCTGGGATCGCCCGATATGGGCAGCGCCGGCCCCTTTCGCGGCTCCCTGGGGGAGGCGACCGAAGGCTCGATCCGGACCCTCTGCTTCATCCGCTGGCCCGGACACGTCGCGCCTGACACCACCTCCTACGCCATGTTCTCGATCATGGATTTCCTGCCGACCTTCGCGTCCATCCTCGGCACCAAGCTGCCCACGGACCGTCCAATTGACGGCGTGGACCAGACAGACGTGCTGACCGGCAAGAGCGACATGGGCAAGCGCGAGTCGTTGCTCACCTTTATCGGCCCGGACCTGGTGGCCGCGCGGTGGAAGCAATGGCGCCTCTACTTCAGGGACATGGCGCTGACCGGCACGGGCCAGCAGATGCTCGGCGGGATGTACGCCAACAGCGCGCCCATGTACTACCCCAAGGTTTACAACATTGAGATGGACCCGCGCGAGGACCTGAACGTCGGCGCCATCAACTTGTGGCCGCTGCTGCCTGTACTCAAGGCAATCGAAGAGTACGAGGCGTCGGTCAAGAAGTATCCGAACCCGCCGGCAGGGAACCTGACGAACTTCAGGGGCCGCTGAGCCATGAGATCAGCGTGTCGTCACCTCGCAGGCTTCCTGGCGCTGGCCTTCGCCGTCGCTGCGCACGCTGAAGAGGGCGGCATGGGCGCTTATGCGCCCGGCTCGTTCGCGTCCTTCGTGGACGTGCTGCCGGGCGAGCCGAGCATTGGCGCCTTCAACTACTTTGCCTACTACAACGGCGACGCCAGCGCCAACCGCCAGTTCCAGATCGCAGGACAGACCGCCTTCAACGTGGAGGCGACCTCCTACGCCGACTCGTTCGGCGCCTTCTGGGTCACGCCGCTCAACGTCTTTGGAGGATACTATGCCCCCGGCGTGGCCATTCCGTTCGTGTGGACGGACGTGAAGGCGCAGGTGTTGGGATCGGGCGGCAGAAGAGTAAACCGGAGTGATTCGGCCAGCGGCCTCAGCGACATCGAGTTCTGGCCGGTGGCAATGAGTTGGACCATGTGGAGCACCAACCTGCACGTGGATTTCCTCGGTGGCATCTACGCGCCGACGGGGGACTACCAGAAGTACCGGCTGGCCAACCAGGGGCTGGGCTACTGGACCTTCGAGCCGGGCGTGCTCGTCAGCTACCTGGGCCAGAAGAACGGCATCGAGTTGAGCACCTACATCGCCTACGACATCAATACCGAGAACACCACTACGGACTACCACAGCGGACAGCAGTTCCACATTGACGTGACCGCGGCGCAGCATCTGCCGCTGGGCAAAGGCTTCGTCGGCGTCGGCGCCAACGCCTTCTACTTGCAGCAAACCACCGGCGACAGCGGCAGCGGCGCGCGGCTGGGGAGCTTCGAGGAAATGACTGTGGGCGTCGGACCGGTGCTTTCCTACGCCGCGCAATTCAGCAAGGTGGGCCTGGCCGCCGAAGTGAAATGGCTGCCGCAGCTCGGCACGCAGAACACGCTCAAAGGCAATTACGTCTGGTTCAAAGTCGGCGTGCAGTTTTGAGCGGCTCCAGGAACAGAAGCTAGCGAACAACTTGGACCAGCCCACCAAGCCGGCTTCCTGTTCAGGTTCCTCTCGCGGCTCACGAACGCTCGCGCTCCGCGCGGCGAAAGGCCTCGAGCTCGGCTTTGAGCGGCGCCCAATAAGCGCGGTCTTTGGCCTGCTCGGCGCGGGCCTCGGCATCGAGCGCTTGGCGCAGGGCATCGCTCTCGCCCGAAAAAGCAAGCTGGAGCAGCGGCCGGGCGAGAGATTGGGCGCGCGCTTCGTCGGGGTAGCTCCGCACCAGACTTATGAGGCGCTCCGGTGTTCGGGATTCGGCCAGCCAGAACGCAATCCACTCAGGCGTGGGCTCCCCACCTAGCGCTCGGTAAGAGGGCAGCGTACTCGCAGGCGCTCCCGTCCCTCAAAACCTTGTATTTTCCCTCTTTCCCACAGACACTTCCCGTCCAGATGGCGCAACCACCAGCACAAGTCCTTGACCTCGTCCAACGGTTCGACCGCAACCGGGAGGCTTACAAATCCCCCCACTACAACGAAACCCAGGTCCGCCGCGAATTCCTCGACCCGCTCTTCAAATGCCTCGGCTGGGACATTGACAACGAGCAGGGCTACGCCGAGGCCTACAAGGACGTCGTCCACGAGGACGCCATCAAAGTCGGCGAGGCCACCAAAGCCCCCGACTACTGCTTCCGCATCGGCGGCACTCGCAAATTCTTCCTTGAAGCCAAGCGCCCCTCCGTTGACATCAAGAACGACGTCAGCCCCGCCTACCAGCTCCGCCGTTACGCCTGGACCACCAAGCTCCCCCTGAGCATTCTCAGCGACTTCGAGGAGTTCGCCGTTTACGACTGCCGTCTCAAGCCCGACCACAAGCACAACGCCGCCATTGGGCGCATCCTCTACATCCCCTACACCGATTATCCCCAGCGCTGGGACGAGATCGCCGGCATCTTCTCCCGCGACGCCGTCCTTAAAGGCTCCTTCGACAAGTTCGCCGACTCCACCAAGGCCAAAGGCACCGCCGACGTTGACGACGAATTCCTGAAGACCATCGAGACCTGGCGCTCCGAGCTTGCCCGCAACCTCGCGCTCCGCAACCCCAAGCTCTCCCAGCGCGAACTCAACTTCGCCGTCCAGCGCATCATAGACCGGATCATCTTCCTGCGCATCAGCGAGGGCCGCGGCATCGAGGACTACGGCCGCCTGCGCGCTCTCACCAATGGTGACCGCATCTATCCCCGCCTGGCCCAGCTTTTTGAGCAGGCCGACACCCGCTACAACTCCGGCCTGTTCCATTTCAAACCCGAGAAGGGCCGCCACGAGGCGCCTGACGAACTCACCCTCGCCCTCAACATTGACGACAAGCTCCTCCGGGACATCATCAAAGGCCTCTACTACCACGACTCGCCCTATGTCTTCTCCGCCCTCCCGGCGGACACCCGCGCAGTGCTGGCAGAGGTCGCCTCCGGAACTATCCCGCCTTGAACCATGAACACTCCCACCCTCGTCAAATGCCGCTGCCGGAACTGCAACGGCCATCTTGAATTCGAAGCCAACCGCGACGGCGAGGTTCTCGCCTGCCCCCATTGCGGCGTGGAAACCCAGCTCTACATCCCTGGCCGGGCCGCCTTGCCCGTCGAGCACGGCAAGGTTGTGTCCAAGCCTAATAAGAAGCCTCGCACGATCATCGGTCTCGCAATCGTCCTATTACTGGTTGTGGTGTCGCTTGCCATGTGGGGGCTTGAGACAACCGGCACCATCGCTGCCGGAGGGCTCACGCTCATCGTTGCCCTGATTGCCGTCGCCTTCGGTATTATCTGGGCCGGGCTCTGGATCATCTTCCCGGTCTTTGTTTACTTCGCCCTGAACCGGATCGAGCGCCTTCTCCAGCAGATTGAGTTGAACACCCGGCGCTGATACTCAATCCTTTGCTCGCCATCATGAACAATTGCCGCGAGCGGGTCTCACGTTAACTTAGGCGCGAATATTACCATCCTGCGGAGGCCCCGACGTGCCTTTGGCCGCGTCGCTCTGCACGAGAAGCGCTGCAACCAGCTTCCGCACGCTTTCGCTCTGAAGGCGTGCCTTCAAAGCTTCCACGAACGCAGCTTCATTTTGGCACGTTTGAGTGCCGCCAGAGGGAACCACTAGGCTCAATGGATACAGGGTGATCGGGTGGATTACTAACACAATCCGTGCTGTATAGTTGTTGAGTGCTGGAGCACGTATGTCCAACGCGTAACGGAGATCGCCCGCGCTTTCCATTTGGCCGACGAATCCGACGAGAACCGACCTCGTCATTTGCGTCAGAAGACTCGCCTGTTCCTTAAGGATTTGGACGGGAGTTCTTTTCACTTCGCTAACGGGCAACTCGCCCCAGAGGTTTTCGTCACTCATAAGAGTTCTAGATGCAGTTGAAACACCAAAGGAAAATGGTCAGAAGCACCGGAGACATCCGGTATTGTAGCTTCCGTTTGCAGGTCCATCGCACCAGCTTTGGTCAATACTTTTAATTCTTCGTCATGGAAACACTTTAGAAGGTCTGGCCTCACAAGCACTTGGTCGAACGTATGCCAGAAATAGCACACCTCCTCTGCTGACCTGTAGTAATAGGTGCCTGGGGGCCCAAGCGTATGGTCTCCGAAGCGAGCCCACATGGGATTGTAGAAGAAGCGGTGAGCCTTTCCTTTCAGCGATCGGGTTTGGCCTTCCGCGATACGCCGGCTCATCACGCCATGGAGGGCACTTGCCGCCACCGCGCCGCTTTCAAAGGGATTTAGGTTGAGGTCGCCAACAACGACAGACCGATAATGGCCGCGGCTCTTTTCAGCCTCATCCACCAAGAGGGCCGTTTGTTGGCAGCAAACCATTTGATCCATCTCTTTCGCGTACAGCTTACTCGGGAGGTGGGCAACAGCCAAGATTATTTCATTGCCCACCACGGGGACAATAGCTCGCACGGAGACACCTAAAATAGGATCATCAGCTAGTGGAATAATCCGCCCTTCTGGCAATCTGCTCAACAGCGATACCTTCTCGTTCAGTTCTTGGTTATCCAACATGTACGGGCTCGTAGCGTTCCGGTTGATCGCGCCCAACAGATCAACCACGGGGATCTCATTCTCCACCAGCAGCAGAACGTCAGCATCATGGTCTTCGGCCAGAGCAGCCACCTGTTCCTCCAAGCGCTTGCCGCGCAGATTCCAAAACAAGAAGATCATGATTGGGCGGAGATCCGGACACCTCCGCAACAAAGCGTGCCCATGCCCGGACGGTATCTGACGGCGTGTCCGAAGGCAATCTTGACCGCTGCCCTGAGGCTTGGAGAAGATGAGGCATGAATGCTGCCGTTGACGGCGAGCCGTGCTAAGTGCCTACCCAGCTCGACAAACTCGTCTATGCCCTCTACGGCCCGACCAACACCGAAATCAAGATCATTGAAGGAAGCACACCATGATTATCGAAAACGAGATGCTGCATGGCCGCCTGCCGCGTGGCGCGGCTCGTCGCAGAGACCAACCGGCCCGCCGCACCCGAACCGTCCCTCGGCCGCTCCCGTCCCCCGGATCGGCCATCCAACACGCGCCTGAGTGGCAACCAGGCTTTGGGGCATGGGACATCAACATTCGGAGTTACCAGGCGTCCCAAGCCAAGGGAGCCGCCGGCGCCGCTCTGCCGCACCAAAGGCGAATTGCAGCCGAGACCGGAATAGTTCCCCAGGAAATGGCCGCTGCGGTTTGCGCAGAAGTGGAGGCTTGGCTCGGCGTCCCCATACCCCAGCCCTGGCGGGATGAACTCGCCGAGTACGGCGAACCAATCTATCAGCACAACGCCCGGTTCGCCCGGTTGTTACGCAGGCGCACTGGACGGGAATACCTTCTGGCCTTCACGCGCCACTGGATTTGCGCCATGCTCGACAGCCGCCGCCCGGACCTCGCCGCCCGCCTCCCGTCTTCCTACGCCGCCGGGCACGATTTGCCTGCGCGCGCGTAGCCCGCTCCACCGTCCGCACCCCCGCAGGAAACGACCGCACGGGAACGCCAAATCGCCGCCACCGACACCCAGCTCGACAGACTCAGCTACCCGTTACGTCCCCGTGACCACACCGTATCCTCCCCGTGACCACACCGTATATTCAATTTGAATATACGGTGTGGTCACGGGGAGGATACGGCGTGGTCAGGGCGTAGTGAGGGTGCCGGGGCGGTATCGGGCCCCGGAAACACTGCGGGGATTGGCCGTTGGGATTTGCCTATCCGAATGGCCCAGGGCTGCTTCCAGATTGGGCCGGAGCCGGCTGGCCCGGGGAAGGCATCCAATCACCCTGGTCCGGTCTTCTACGCAATTACCTATGCCCGAGTGATTTACGCTTATCGCAAAGCTTGCTCATCGGCCCGGCTCAGCCAGCAAGGTCCGTGAACCTCTCCGGCGACCCGTTGTAGCGTGTCGTCCTCAGCGTTTCGCTGCGCCGTTCTTTCTGGCGCGCAGATTCTTGATGCCCACTATGTGCAGCGGATCGAGGGTCACGATTTCACCATCGCGATCCAGCACGGCCAGCGAACGAGCGGCGATCAGGACCATTTCAGGGTGCCGAACGGCGTATTGGTGGCCATCAGAAGTACGGAGCGCGAACGGATGAAAGCCGCCCCCCGAAACACGGTGCCGGATGGCATCCAGATTCATAGCTCAAGCGTAGGGTCGAGGGTGGAGGCTGTCAACCATCCGCCAATACCAGGTCAGCACCGGCAAACGCAGCGGCATCACCAATGCCCCCAATCGCCCCGACGACCCGCAATACATCGTCCGCCTCATCGCCCAGGTCATCACCGTAAGCCTCGAAACCGTGAAAACCGTCAAGAAACTGCCACCCTTGCCTGCTTCGCCAGTCTAATTCGACAAGGCAAAAACTCCTCCTGTGACCATGCTTTTCCATCCCCTCGTCCTCAGGACCATCCGGCCCTCAAAAGCACCCCCTGCCAGCCCGCTCTTCTAATCCAAGGGGCGCTAAACGGGCCCAAACTTCGCGATTTGCAGCTCCCATAGCGCCTCCTCACGCCTTCACTCCATCGGAGTCCCTCCAGATCCTCTCCAGATGCACTCCAGACCCACACCGGAGGTTCAATTTCAACCTCCGGTGTGGGTCTGGAGTGCATGTGGCGAGGTACTGGAGGGGAGCCGGAGGAGCCGGACTGGGCGGTTCAGCTCCAAAACCAGCCGTTTCGCAGAAACCAGGCTGGTGGATTGGCTGGCGGGACGGCAACGATTTGACTACGGAAGACTACGATTTTTCGTAACGTGCAGTTTTAGCCCGCGTCATCCCTTCTAGCGCAGCCCTTCTCACCCGATTCGACCAGCACCACGTCGCCCGCGAATCCCTTGTCCACCAGCCCTTTCTGGACCTGCTGCGCGCCGCCACCGCACCAGCCAGCGCGGCTGGCGCCGTAGAACACGCAGGCCTGCCCGCCCATAAGCAGCGCCTGGCCGCGATTGGTCTGGATCGTAGAAAGGACTTGTCGGATCGAGGTCGGGATCAAGGCTGCCTCCCATGGCTAGGTATTCATGCCGCGCCTCCAAGCGGCGAGTAGGGCTCTTCCTCATTCCGCCATTTGCTTCCTTAGTTCCCTTCTGTGCTCGTCTGCATCGTTCCGTCCTGGGTCAATTTGCTTTTAGTCCGATCGCTGCTAGATTGAGCAAACCTGAGGGCCCAGGGGCCGCAAGGCTGCGCGTACACCACTCCATAATAACCGAGAAAGCCCTTGGGTTGCGCTCCGGAATCCGGGCGGCACAAGTGCGATAGGGCCACCCGCGATGTTAGGAACGAAATCAGGAAAGATATGATAACCAAACCAATGCTTCGATGGTCCGTCACACTGAGCTTCGCGTTGATCGCGCTCGCGACGCCAGCCGCCGACAGCAAGCCCAACTTCGTCCATATTGTTGCCGATGACCTGGGATGGAAGGACGTCGGTTTCAACGGCTGCACGGATATCAAGACGCCCAACCTGGATCGGCTGGCGGAGGGCGGTGCGAAGTTCACGCGCTTTTACGTGCAAACCATGTGCACCCCGACGCGGGCGGCGCTGATGACCGGCCGCTACCCCTTCCGTTATGGGCTGCAAACCATCGTCATCCCCACCGCCGCCGGATACGGCCTGGACACCAATGAATGGCTCCTGCCCCAGTGCCTGGCGGAAGCGGGCTACAAAACTGCGATCATCGGCAAGTGGCACCTCGGCCACGCCGACAGGAAGTATTGGCCCAAACAACGAGGCTTCGACTACCAGTACGGCGCCATGATCGGCGAGTTGGACTACTTCACGCACGACGAGCACGGCGTGCTGGACTGGTTCCGCGACAATAAGCCCGTCCGCGAGAAGGGTTACACCACGACGCTCCTGGGCGATGACGCGGTGAGATACATCGATGCGCAGGAGCCGGGCAAGCCGTTCTACCTGTATCTTGCCTTCAATGCGCCGCACACGCCCTACCAGGCCCCGAAGGAATACATCGCCCGGTATGCGGGCATCGCCGACCCCACCCGCCGCACCTATGCCGCGATGGTGGACTGCCTCGACGAGAACATAGGCAAGGTCGTGGCTGCCCTTGACCGCAAAGGGCTGCGCGACAACACCCTCATCCTCTTCAGCAGCGACAACGGCGGCACCAGGAACAAGATGTTCACCGGCCAAATGGCCGACGTCTCGAAGATCAATCTGCCTTGCGACAACGGGCCGTTTCGCGATGGCAAGGGCACCCTCTTCGAAGGCGGCTCCCTAGTTTGTGCTTGCGCCAACTGGCCCGGCCACATCAAGCCCGGCACCGTTGTCACCGGGCTCATCCACGCCGTTGATATTTATCCAACGTTCGCCGCGCTGGCCGGTGCGTCCACGGCCAGGTGCAAGCCGCTCGATGGCATGAACGTCTGGCACGCCATCGCCGAGGGCAAGCCGTCGCCGCGCACCGAGTTCATCTGCAACGTCGAGCCGTTCCGCGGCGCCGTGCGGGAGGGTGACTGGAAACTCATCTGGCGCACGTTCCTTCCGACGAGCGTTGATCTCTACAATCTCGCGGAAGATCCCTATGAGACGAACAATGTCGCGGCCGCGCATCCCGACAAGGTCGCCGCCATGCAGCAGCGGCTTGAAGCTGCGGCCAGGGAGTCCGCCAAGCCGCTGGCCCTCCTGTATCTCGTGCAGTCTGCCATGAAGGCAACCACGCCGCTCTTGCCCACTGACGAAGGGTTCTACACGGATGATGACGACGATCCCAGCCCTCCGAAGATCGGAACCCAGCACTGAGCTTCCGGAGGCAGGATGCGCCTGGGGATCGTCCTTGATGGTAGGGACGCCTCGCCGAGGCGTCCGTCCGGGGCGCAGCCGGACGCCTCGGCGAGGCGTCCCTACCAGATCAAGGACGATGGCAAGATGCAAACGGTTGACTGGCGTGGGGGGGGCAGTCAATTTGCTTTTGCTCCGGGGCATGCTAGATTGGCCGGTTCGCCAGCCTGGGGCTGGTCGGACGCGCATACTCCAAGAATCATATCTGAGGGAACAAACGAACTGCGCCCCGGACGAAGGCTGCAGGATGGAAAGCCTGTACCCTGTGACGCAACACGAATGAAGAATACAGTCCGAACACTCCTTGCTGCGGCCGTGGCCTTGGCCACTGCCGTAACGATGATCACTGGCTGCGCGACGAAGAACGATACCGTCGCCCAGGCCGACTACGGCCACATCGCAAACTGACAACATAACATCAGCACAAGACATTATATGAAACCCACCATGCGACGTTCATACAAACGAGTCCTGGCCAGCGGCCTTGCCGCGGCGGCCTTGCTCACCACGATTCAAACCGGCCAGGCCAAGGAGCCCGTTTTCAAGGCCGTGCCCGATGCGGTTGACGCCTATGTTTACGGCTACCCGCTGGTCACCATGGAGATGACCCGGCGGGTGATGACCAACGTCCGCGAGCCGGAAGCCACGCGGGCTCCCATGGGTCAGTTCCTGCGCGCGCGCTCGTATCCCAACGCGGCCTACCGCGACGTCACCGCTCCCAATGCGGACACGCTTTACACCACCGCCTGGATAGACGTCGGCAGGGAGCCCTGGGTCCTGAGCTTGCCGGATGCGCACGACCGCTATTACCTGTTCCCGATGCTCGACGGCTGGACGGACGTGTTCCAAGTGCCCGGCAAGCGCACCACGGGCACAGGCCCACAGACCTATGCCATCACGGGGCCGGGCTGGAAGGGCACGCTGCCGGCGGGCGTCACCGAATACAAGTCGCCTACCGCCATGGTCTGGCTGCTCGGACGTATCTACTGCACGGGCACGCCGGAGGACTATGAGGCGGTGCACAAGCTGCAGGACGAGAGCTCGCTCGTGCCGCTCAGCTCGTTCGGCAAGCCCTACACGCCGCCGCCGGGCAACGTGGATTCCTCCATTGATATGAAGACCGCGGTGCGCGAGCAGGTCAACGCGATGAGCGTGGAGGAGTATTTCACGTTGCTGGCAGAGCTCATGGTGGACAACCCGCCGAGCGCCGCCGACAAGAAGATCGTCAAGAAGCTGGCCAGCATCGGCATTGTGCCGGGCCAGCCCTTTGACTGCAGCAAGTTGGGCTCGCTGTCCAAAGACGCCATGTCCATGGTGCCCAAGATCGCCCAGGACAAGATCATGCGCTGGCTGAAGGAGGGGATCATAGTCGGCGACAGCAAGTTCGAGCATGGCTGGATGTTCACTACCGAAACTGGCACCTACGGTGTCAATTACATTCAGCGCGCCCTGGTCACCGCTATCGGGCTCGGGGCCAACCGCCCGCAGGATGCGGTCTATCCCACCTCGGAGGGACCCTCCGTTCTGCACGATTACACTGGCGAGAAGAGGTACGTCATGCACTTCAACAAGGGCGAGCTGCCCCCCGTCAATGGCTTCTGGTCGCTGACCATGTACGACAAGGACTACTTCTTTGTGCCTAACGTGCTCAACCGCTACAGCATCAGCCCGCGGCAGGACCTCAAGCCCAATGGCGACGGCTCCGTGGACCTCTACATCCAGAACGAGAGCCCCGGCACAGACAAGGAAGCGAACTGGCTCCCGGCGCCCAAGGATAAGTTCATCCTCATGATGCGGCTCTACTGGCCAAAGGAGCACAATCCTTCAATCCTGGACGGCACCTGGCATATTCCAGAGGTCAAGGTTGTGGAATAGCGAACTGCAGACAAGAACAGCCCCGGCTACTCCAATACGAGCCGTGATACACCTCTCTCTGTGCTATCGATTGCGAAGCCAGGCCGCGGCCTGCATCGGGCTTTCCGTGCTGTGCGCGGCAGCGGCTGAGCCGGAAACCGACTCAGGCTGGCCGCGCACGACCACTAGCGGCGGCAGCCAAATCCAGGTCTTCCAGCCGCAGTTGGAGAATTGGCGGACCAATTGTCTGCGCGCCCGCTCCGTGGTGCAGGTGACGCTCCAGGACGGGGCGCCGCCGCACCTCGGGGTGGTCTGGTTTACCGCGAACACCCGCGTGGATAAGACGAACCGGCTCGTGCGACTGGACGATTTTGCCATCACGCGCGTCCAATTCTCCGCCGCGGCGGAACAGGAAGCCAACCTGAAGGCTGTCCTGCGGGCGGCCTTGCCGCAGGGCGCGCGGACGATCGCGCTGGATCGGCTGGTGCTCGCGTCGGTCGCGGCCCAGGACCAGGCTAGGCGCGGAGCCATCTCGCTGAAGCATGACCCACCTACCGTGATCTGGACAACGAACGCCATCGCGGCGCTGGTGCTCATCGATGGGGACCCGGCGCTGCGGCCAGTCCAGGGTTCCTCGCTGTTGCGCGTCATCAATACGGCCTCGCTTATTGTCTTTGATCCAACTGGTGGGACGTATTACCTGGCCGGGGACGGGCGTTGGTTCCAGGCTGGAGGCATCGCCGGGCCCTGGGCAGTGAGCGCCAATCCGCCTGCCGCCGTCACGGCGCTTACGCCGCCAGCCGACGCGTCGAAGCCGGCGGGCACAAACGCCGACAGCCCGGTGGTTTTCGTGAGCACCAAACCTGCCGAGTTGCTGCACACGACCGGCGAGCCGAGCTACCAGACCGAAAGCAGTTCCGGACTGATGTATGCCGCGAACACCGACAGCCAACTGCTGTATGACCCGAAAGGGAGCGCCGCCTATCTCCTGCTCTCAGGCCGGTGGTTCGTCTCCCGGCCCGGGCTCACCGGCCCCTGGAGCTACGTGCCGCCGAAGCAATTGCCGGCTGCGTTCGCGCAAATCTCGCGTGCCGGACCTAAAGCTAACGTCCTGTCCGCCGTGCCGGGCACATCGCAGGCCGCCGCCGCTCGGGCCGCGAATTCGTTGCCCCAGACCGCCACGATCCAGCGCACCGGTACCAGCTTCAAGGTGCAATACGACGGCGCGCCCCAGCTCAAGCCCGTTGAGAGCACCGATCTGCAGTACGCCATCAACGCCTCGGAGCCGGTGATCCTCTGCCAGCACCAATTCTATGCGGTCGGCAATGCGGTCTGGTTTGTGGCCGATTCGCCCACCGGCCCGTGGGCGGTGGCGACCTCCGTGCCCCAGGACATTTACACCATCCCGCCCAGCTCGCCCCTTTACTATGTGACCTACGTGTATGTGGGTTACGCCGGCGAGGACACGGTCGAAGAAGCTTATTTGCCCGGCTATGCCGGCTCCTATGACGGCGAAGATGGCACCGGGCCTGTGTATGGCACGGGCTGGTCTTACACACCGTGGGTCGGGGATTACTACTACGGCTGGGGCTGGCCTTACGGGTATGACTACCAGTATCGTTGGTGGGACCAGAGCTGGCTGTGGCGCCCGGAGTGGAGCAACGTCGGGAACCTGTATGCCATGAACGCGAGGAACGTGTACGAAACGTGGCCTCGCGCCAGCGCCTACGCGAACGCCTACGAGGCGCGCTTCACTGCGGACCGGGCCACGGGTTATGGCTACCCGACGACCTACGGGCGCTTTGCGGGGGCGACTCGGCCAATTGCCATGCCGGTGCCGGCGCGCGCCTCCCTTGTGGATCCTTACGCAGCTCGTCCTGCGACCTCCGAGGCGGCTGCCGAAGGCCGGGCCGAGCAACTCCGCTCCACCCAGGTCGGCTCAGCGGCATCGCGCGACCTCTACGCCACACGCGGCGGCGACATCTATTTGCGGCAGGACGGCAATTGGTATCGAGCGGATGCCAATGGGCGCTGGGCATACGCGTGCGAGGCTGCGGGGCCGAAGACAGCAGCCTATCACCCCGAGACGGTCGCCAATTACGATCGTGCAACGGCCTATCGCCCCGCCGCGGCCCCGGCTGAGTATCATCCGCCGGAGGCTGCCAGAGGACTGGACCAGGACTACTACGCGCGGGCCGCAGGGGAAAGAGCGTGGCAGCAAAGCCGCTCTGCTTACCGAGGCCGGCGATAGGGTCCCAGCCCCGCCGGCTTTGGACGTTGCGTTACTTACGGATACACTATTACACTGGAACAAACACCTATGGGCGACAAACCGAACAAGTCAAAGGACGCGTCATGGCAACGGCGCTCGCCGGAGCTCAAGAAGGGCAAATACAGCGACGGTCATCCCCTCCACGACCTGCAGTATTTGGAAACCAAGATCATCCTCAAAGGCGAGCGGTTCACTTCGGTGGACTCCTTCAACCAGTTCGCCAAGGTGGTCAAGCGGGCGGCGGAGAATGCGGATGTGGATTTCTCGCGCAAAGGCTTCAAGGAGGAGCGGCCCCGTATTCGCGAGGTGCTCTTCCTGGATACTGCCGACTTCCGCCTGTACAATAACGCCTTCATCCTGCGCCGGCGCCAGGACTACTTGGACGGCTTTGCGGTGGGAGATCCAGAGATTGTATTCAAGTTCCGCCATCCGGACCTGCAGAAGGCTGCGGAGATGGATGTGCGGCCGAAGGTTTCAGGGGAGTACAGGGTCAAATTCAAGGCCGAGGCCCTGCCGCTCAAGGACCAGGTCGGCGGCATCCGCCTGCTGTATTCGCACAACGTCGAGTTCCCCTTGAGCGCGGTGCGCGAAGCGGACCGCATGTCCATGCCAACCCTCCTGCGCGTTTTGCCGGCGCTGAACGCGTTGCAAACAACAGACGCCGACCGCGTTGGGCTGGTGAATGCGACGGCAGTCGAGGAGGTGCTGCAGGACATCGGCATGTTGGATTTCGGCAAGGGGATGACCGCCAAGTGCGACGTTTCCGTTTGGCGGACACGCGGCGACCAGAAGCAACTCGTGGGTGAGTTCGCCTTCCAGGTCAAAGCCGAGCGGCGGAACGAACTCCACGCGGTCGCCTTAAAGCGCGCCGAGCAGTTCTTCATCGCGCTCCAGTATGCCGCGCAGGATTGGCTGGCGCTCGGCACGACCAAAACGGGGGCGGTTTACCGGCTCAAGGGCAATCCGCCTACTGCCCACGAGTAGCGGGTCTCCTCTATACCGATGAGCCCGCCCAGTCCCACGCCTTACGTTACGTCGCTTGAGGAGATCTTCTGGGGAGGCACGCTCGTGGCCATCACGATGGCCATGCACGGCTTTGGCATGCTGCTGGTGTTACAAGCGGATGGCGCGCTAAAGGAACGATTCCGCCAAAGGCCCTCTTTCGTGACGGGGATACTCACGCTGATCCTGGCGAGTTGGATGATCCTGCTGGTTCATCTGCTCGAGGTATTCGCGTGGGCCGGGTTCTTCGTCTGGACCAACGCCGTGAATACGCAGACCAGCGCGCCAGCCAATGCGAGTCTATGCTACTACTTCGCACTGATGGACTACACGACCCTGGGCAGCGCCTACAACCTGCACCTTCGCTGGCGACTGCTCGAAGGCATGATCGCCGTCGCGGGCCTGCTCACCTTCGCCTGGTCCACCGGGGTGCTGCTGACCCTGGCGCAGGAGTTTCAGGATGCCCAAATGCTGCTGCTGAAACAACGGCGGGATAGGCACCGAGCCGCTGCCGGTTCGGCGTCTAAAGCGCCGGGAATTTCCGGGCATTCGGCGGGATAAAGAAGCCAGGCGATATGAAATGGCTGGAACGGTTCGCACGAGACGATTGGCTGGGCGTTCACTTCGCGCTCAATGTTTTTATCGCCACGACGCTGCTCTGGCTGATTCTCCAGCGTGCCGCAGGCCTCAATCCGATCTGGGCCATCAGTTCCATGGTTGCCGCCAGTGACCCAGTCATCAAGCAGGCAGCCAGAACTTTCCGTGGGCGGATTACCAACGCGCTGCTCGGCTGCGCCGTCGGCCTGGTCTTCCTTGTCCTGGGCGGTTCGCGGGATTGGAAGCTCCCGCTCGCGCTCGCCGTCACCGTCCTGCTTTCCACTTACGTTGTCCGCGTGCAGGTGATGTGGCGTCAGGCCCCCATCACTGCCGCGATCGTCATCGCGGCGGGCATGGCTCACCACTCGGACCTGAGCGCGCTCGAGATCGGCGTCCGCCGCGTGGGCGAGGTCCTGTTGGGGTGCGTGATGGGGTTGGTCGTTTCCTGGGCCATGTCCTTCATCTGGCCGACACCCGGCGCGAAGCAGGAAAGGGTCGGAGCGACCGCAACCGCACAGACCATGCACACTGGAGCCGCAACCTGCGCCACGAACCCAAACCAGAAATCGGTCCTGACTTCGGGACAAAGAAAGCAACACACATGAGCACCCTTTCTTAGCTCGCCGGCACACGCGAGGCTGAACTGTGCATGCCTTGAACAGGCCGGGAATCCAGGAAAAGCGAGAACCCTTGCTCAGGCGCTTAAGCCTGTTTGAGGGTATCCTCCCCTTCGACAAATCGCGGCTCATCCCGGATATCCTCGCGGGGGTGGCGCTGGCGGCGATGAACATCCCGCAGGCGATGGGGTACACCAAGATCGCCGGGACGCCGGTTGTCACCGGTCTCTACACCTTGCTGCTGCCGGTTGTCGCCTTCGCGGTCTTCGGGGCCTCCCGCTACCTGGTGGTCGCCGCCGACTCCGCCACCGCCGCGATCCTCGCAGTCGCCGTTTCCCGCATGGCCGCCGTCGGCAGCCCCGGATATGTCGCGTTGGCCTCGATGGTCGCGCTGCTGGCGGCGGGTTGTCTGCTGCTGGCCCGGCTATTCCGGCTGGGATTCCTGGCCGACTTCCTGTCGCGCACCGTCCTAATCGGATTCCTGACCGGAGTCGGTTTCCAGGTGGGCATCGCTGTGCTGGGCGAAATGCTCGGCATAACGGTGCGCAGCCACAATACCCTCGGACAGCTTCGGACCGTGCTGGCGAGCCTGCCCAGCCTTCATTGGCCCACGCTCGCGGTCTCCATCGCCGTGGTGACCGTTATTCTCGGCGCACACTGGTTCGCGCCGCGGTGGCCGGCTGCGCTGTTCGCCGTCGTCGCTGCCATCATTCTGAGCGCGAGCAGTGACTTCGCGGGCCATGGCATCCAGATCATTGGCCCCGTTGCGGGCGGTCTGCCACGCATCGGATGGCCGGAGGTGACCTGGTCCGACACCTACGACCTACTGCCGATTGCCGGGGCGTGTTTCGTGATAATCCTGGCGCAAAGCTCGGTGACCGCCCGAGCTTACGCCATTCGGCACGGGCAAGCGCTCGACGAGAACCGCGACCTGCTTGGCCTGTGCGCGGCGGACGCGGCGGCAGCGCTGAGCGGCACCTTCGTCGTAAACGGCAGCCCCACCCAAACCGCCATGGTGGAAACCTGCGGCGGGCGCAGCCAAATTGCGCACCTGGCTACCGCCGCCACCGTAGCTGTGGTCTTGTTGTTCCTGACTAAGCCGCTGCAATTCCTGCCGTTGTGCGTGCTGGGCGCGATCGTATTTGTGGTGGCCATCCGCCTGGTGGATATCAAAGGGCTGCGGATTCTGCGGCGGTATAGCCCCTCGGAGTTCTACATCGCGGTGGTGACGGCCGCTGCAGTGGTGTTCATCGGCGTAGAGCGCGGCATCATCCTGGCCGTGGTGCTCTCCCTGCTGCTTCACGTGCGGCATGGATACCACCCCCACACCGCCGTCATCGTGCACGACCCGGTCGAACATTGGAGGATGGAACCAGTGGCGTCCGGCAAGATGATCGAACCCGGCCTGGTCATGTATTGGTTTGGCTCCGACCTCTATTACGCCAACGTGAATCACTTTGTCGCCGAGGCGCATCAGTTGGCTGGCGCATCCCCAGGCCCTGTGCGCTGGCTGATGGTGGACGCCAGCGCCATCACGGCGGTGGACTTCTCCGCCGGACAGGCGTTGAAGGAGTTGCAGCAGGACCTCGCCAAACAGGGGACCGTGCTTGCCCTGGCGCGGGTCAACGCCGAACTGCAGGCAGACCTGGACCGCCAGGGCATTACCACCGCCATCGGCGCCGACCGGATCTTCAGTTCACGACGGCAATCCCTGTCCGCCTACAAGGCGTCGGCTCCCGCTGCGGCTTCGGCTGACGCCGCGGAGAAATCAGATTCCACCACTTAGAAATGCCACAAGACACTCCCAACTTAAGCCCGCCGCAACATAGTATTGGCGACCCGCCACCCGAGGGGCGCACCCCGGGTCGCCGGCGCCGCTCTGTTTTGCTGCTCCAAGTCTGCAGTGCAGCCCTGCTTCTCTACCTCCTGATCGCCTACGTGGTCCTCCCCTTGGCTTGGAAAAGAGATGTCGCCCGGCACCCCGCGTTATTCGATGGACCGCGTATCACGCACACGGTTGACGGCATACCCGGGGATCCGGTTAACGTTGCTCTGGAGGGCTCCGAAGCCGACGTCATCCGTGGCATGCGGGCCACCAAGTGGTATCCCGCCGACCCGATCACGCTTCGCAGCAGCCTCCGCATCGCGGCGGACTCGGTCCTCCGGCACCCGGACGACGAGGCCCCCGTGAGCGCTCTCCTGCTCTTTGGCCACAAGCAGGATCTCGCCTTCGAGCAACCGGTCGGCGACAGCCCCCGCCAGCGCCATCACGTCCGCTTCTGGCGCTGGGACCGGCTGGAAGACGGGCGCGAGGTCTGGTTCGGCGCCGCCACCTATGACGTGCGGGTCGGCTTCAGCCACACGACTGGGCAGATCACCCATCACATCGGCCCGGATGTTGACGCGGAGCGCGACCGCATCCTCTCCCAGCTCCAGCAGGCCGGCCTGACCCAGGAGGTGTATTGGATGCCCGGCTTTCAACCTGAGTTAAATGGAAGGAACGGCGGCGGCGATGCCTGGCACACCGACGGCCGTCTGGGCGTCGCCGTGCTGCGAGCGCTCACCAATGCCCCTCCGGCCGCAAAGAACTTGGCTGCCCCTTAATCGCCTGGCTCTCCTCAGCCAGCATGCCATGAAAAATCTCCTGAGCTTGCCCGCACTCCTGTCTGCAGGTTTGCTCCCCTCGATGGCCCCGGCGGGCCCGGCTTCCACCAACTCTGCCGCAGACCAGGTCCTCCTCAACGGCGCCCTGGGCCAGCCGGTCCTCGTGCCGACGAACGCCGTGCCCCCGAGCCTCTTGCCGCCGCCTCACGTTGGTCTGCAAAACCAAGTGCCCCAGCCCGTGCGCGGCATGCCGGTGCCCGAACCGGTGCAGGAGCGCGTCCGGCAGACCCGGCAGCAGCAGATCGGCACGGAGCTGTTCCCCTCCGCGCTGCCCGGCCTCATGCCGTACCTGGGCGCCGACCACGAATACGGCAACACCGCCATCCGGCCCGACCCGCTGGTTCTCGGCCTGCCCTGGGACGACCTGATGCAGGGGATCAAATACGACCTCTCGCAGTATGGCCTGCGCTATGCCCTCGAGCAGACCCTCACGTTCGTCAGCATGACGGACGTGAAGCAGGGCTCGAACACGCTCGCCTTCTACACGTTTGATTTCCCCGCGAAGTGGGCTGTCTATAGCACCGCCGGCGGCGAGAGCGCCGGCTGGATCAGCTCGCAAATTGAAGCCAAGACCGGCTTCAACACCCAGGCCAATTCGGAATCCGCGCAGAAAAACGTCGGCACCCTCACCGATCCCACCAGCATCTGGTCGAAGATCAACGGCGTGCGCATCCCGGAGCTGGCCTGGCAGCAGTCGCTCCTGGACGGAAAGCTGGTCGCCGTGGCGGGCATGGTCAACTTGGTCAACTACTTCGACGCCAACGCGTACGCCGACAGTGGCCGCGGCGAATACCTCAACTCGGCGCTGGTCAACAGCATGGTGCTCCCCCTGTCCGCCTACAACTTTGGCGGGGTGGTGGCCTGGCAACCGGTGCGGGACTGGTATGCCATCGTTGGCGGCTCCGTCGGCCAGGCGTCATCCGGCTACGTGCCCTGGACCGATTTCACCTGGAACAATTGGTCGCTCCTCGGAGAGGTTGGGTATGCGCCCAGGGACGTGCTGGGGCTTGGCCCGGGGGTTTATCGCCTCCAGCCATTTGTGGCACAGGCGGCGGGCATTTCGCAGATCGCCTACACCTACACGCCGCCGGGAAGCACCAGCTCGACGACCTATACCTTCAGCTCCCAAACCAACACCCCCATACAGGCCGGCCTCTGCTTCAACTTGCAGCAACAGCTTGGACGAGAGGCGCGGTTTGGGTGGTTCGGGCGGTTCGGCTTCGGCCAGTCGCTGGTCAGCGGAGGCGCCTCCGCCCAGGTTGCCACGGGCCTTGACATGCGCAATCCGCTCGAATACCTCGGCCTGTTTCCTAGCCGGAAGAATGACTTCGCCGGGCTGGGGTTCGTCTGGAGCCAGCCTTCGTGGACCCCCAGCACTCCGGCGCACGAGAACGAGTACGTGCTCGAGGCCGGCTACGTCATTCAGCTCACGGCCTTCGCGAGAATCCAGCCCGACTTGCAAGCCGTTTGGAATCCCGCGTCTAACCCCGCCGCAAGCCATGCACTGGTGTTCCAGTTCCAACTGGACGTAAACTGGTGAATCTCAAGCCACTGGTGCTGCCGGGCGTTGTGAGCGCCTGGCAAACATCGGGTGAACCCGCGCCGATTGCGGGCTCCCGGCTTCCCCTGGAGAGTGGTTTTGCACAGAATGCAGGCTGGCTGCCTTCTCGGCGCGGGTTTCCCAAAGGTTTACGTCCATGCCCGCTCGGATAAAATGTAAGTCGCCAGGGGACAGGCACTTGCATAGCGAGCGGAGCCTCGGGGGGCATCCGGCGGCTTCCCGAGCCCAGGCGTATTAGGCCGGTCTGGTGGTGGCCCCCTCACCTCCCGAGTCCCACCGGAGTCTCACCGGAGTCTCACCGTCGTACCTCTGATAAC
>DATKNZ010000487.1:0-8693 GCA_035541055.1 Candidatus Acidiferrum sp.
GCCACCGGAACGGGGCTCACCTTCCAATGGCAGCGCGACGGGACGAACCTGGTGGAAGGCGTGGACAACTTCACCGGCACCATGACCCAGGTCCTGACCAACAGCGCGGTGACGGTTGCGGATGCGCGTGAGGCCACCAACGGCTATGTATGCCTCGTGAGCGGCACCTGCTCGCCGATCACCAACTCAACGCAGGTGGCGCTGACCGTAGCCATGCCGGTCACCGCCGGCAGTCTTGTGTCTGCGCCAAATCCTTCACTCCCCGGGGCCGGGGTGACGCTGACAGACACCGTCACCAATGCGACTGCCGGATGCCCTGCCCCCACGGGCGATGTGCTCTTCAAGGCCAACGGCGCGCCCCTGGGTGACGCGGTGGCGCTGGACGTGAACGGCCTGGCCGTCCTGAGCAACAGCACGCTCCCGCACGGTTCGAACACGGTGACCGCGGAATACGCAGGCAACGGCATCTCGCCAGGGCTCACCAACGCCGTCACGCAAGTGGTGAACACCCCGCCGGTGGCGACCAACACGAACGCAAGCGCGACCGAGAACCAGACGCTGGTCATCAGTGTGGACAAGCTGCTGGCACTGTGCTCGGACGCGGACGGTGACGCACTGGCTATAACCTCGGCCGGCCCCACGAGCACGAATGGCGGCACGGTGACCCTGGCGGGCGGCAACGTGACTTATCAGCCGGTGACTGACTTCTCTGGCATGGACCAATTCAGCTTCGTCGTGAGCGACACCTTCGGCGCCACGGCCACCGGCGCTGTGGTGGTGACGGTCTCCCCTGCCAACGTGCCGGCGCCGAACATCGTGGTGCCGCCCGCCTACGATAGCGGGAGCGGGACGTTCAGTGTCACCTTTGCCGGCATCCCCGGCCTGACCTACAGCATCCAGTGGGCGCCTGCGCCTGATGGGCCGTGGGCTTTCCTGCAATCGGCTACCGCCGACACCAACGGCCTGTTCGAGGTGCTGGACAGCGAGCTGCCGCCGCCGCCGGCTCGGTATTACCGCACCGCGTACCCGTAGCCGCGGGTAGGGGCGCCTCGCCGAGGCGTCCGTGGCCGCCGCAACAGGGACGCGTAGGCGAGGCGCCCCTGCCGGGGACTCACAGCTTGTCCAGCCCGGCGTTGGACGAGAACTGCGTCTTCTCGCGCAGGTGGGACTTGAGCAGCCAGTTGCCGGGGATCAGGTCACATTTGTGGCGGACGCGCAGCTTCTGTAGCTGCCGCTTGGCCTTATAAACCACGCGCAAGCAGGCGCCGCGCCAGCCGCCGGGGTTGCCGTGCTCGCGCCGGATGACCACCGCCTCCTGGATCATGTTGCGTATGATCCTCAGGTCCGCCGACTGGCCCTGCGCGTGGTAACGGTAGTCCACCAGCAACTCCGGCACGTGCCCGACGCGGCACCCGGCGCGCCCGAGCCGCAGCTTGAATTCGTAATCCGCCGAGTTGCGGAACTCCTTCTGCCGGTAGCCGCCCAGCCGGTCGTAAACGCTCTTCCGCACGAACAAGGCCTGGTGGCAGATGTAGTCAACCCCGTAGAGCAGCACCTTGTAATCGTACAGCGCCTCCTCCCGCCGGTAGATTTCACGCCCCTCGCCGTCCACGAACACCACGTCGCCGAACAGCGCATCCCAATCCGGGTGATCGCGGAAGGCCGCGGCTACTTTGCCCAACGCCCCCGGGCGGAAACAGTCGTCGGCATTAAGGATAACCACGGCGTCGCCGGTCGCGCGGGCGATCCCCTTGTTCATGGCGTCGTAGTGGCCAGCGTCCTTCTCCGAAGTCCACACCAGCCGGGGGCAGCGTTGGAGCACAGCCACGGTGCCATCCGTCGAGCCGCCGTCCACGACGATATGCTCCCAGTTCCCGTAGTCCTGCCGCTGCACGCTTTCAATGGTGGCGGCTATGGTGCCCGCGCTGTTGAAGCTGGGCGTTACTATGGAAATTCTCGGCAGGTCAGGCATGCCGCAGGACCTCCTTGTAAATCTCCACGTGGCGCCGGGCGATGACTTCCGGGTGGTAACGCCCGCGCATCAGGTCCCTCGCTTGGCCCCGACGCGGGCAGCCTGCGCATGCCCAGCGGCCAATGGCGGCATTGAGCCCGCGCCAGTCGTCTGCCTGGAACAATTCAGCATCCCGCACCCCGGCAGTAATGTCCGGAATCCCGCCGACGCGGGAGGCGAACACCTTCAGGCCACGAGCCAGGGCCTCGGCCACCACCAGGCCGAAGGCCTCCTCCATGGGCATGTGAATGAGGGCCGCCGAAGAGTCGAACAGGGCAATCAGCTCGTTCAGCGGCTTCAGGCCGACATAACGCGCGACGCCCGCTTGCTCCAGCGGCTTGAGCTTTTCCAGGAAAGCTCTCACGTAACGGGTATGCGGCTGGGCGCTGCCGATAAACCGGCACTCGAGCTTCACTCCCTGCTGGTGCAGTTCCTGGAGCCGGTCCAGCAGTTCCAGTTGCCGCTTGCGTGGCCCGATGAAGCCGACGTTCAGCAGGAGGCACCCGGTTTGGGCTGGCTCACGGGCGGCGGTGAAGAACCGGGTGCGGAGCGCATTGGGCACGCGCCACGTGCGCCGACCGTAAGGCCGCACCAGTTGCTCGGTGTATTCGGAGTTGCAGAACACCCCGCAGGCGCGCCTGAGCGCGAGCGTTTCCAGCCTCGCCGCCACCCACCAATACGAGAAGGCCCGCGCCCGGGTCACCTGAGCCACGCGCCGCACGTTGCCGTGCACCGTGAGGACATTCGGGAAGCCCGAGAAGACAGCGCTCAGCGCGCAGTCGCGTTCCGTCCCTTGCCCGTGCACGATGTCCGGCTGGATTACCTTTAACTCCCGCCGCACGGCTCGAATGCAGCCCTGGAAGCCCGTGCGCGCCCAGCCGAGCTTCGGCACGAGCAAGCTGTGAAAGAAGACATTGGGCGCGAGCTTGGGCGGCGCGGCCACCAGTTGCTGCGTGCAGGAGAGCACGTGCACTTCGAGGTCCGGCAGGACCGCCAGTCCTTGCAGCAGGGCCTCGGGAGCGGCGCCAAACCAGGGCGCGGGCGCGCCGTAGTCCCCGCAATCCTGCCGGTTGTCCGTGGTCAGCAGGGCGATTCTCATACCGGCCGACCGCGGGGGCATCCGCCGCGGGCAAGCCCGAGCCTTTCGTTCACCGCGCCAATATGAAACCCGCCAGCCCTGCGGCAAGGGTTTTATAAGCCGGGACCTGCGTGACCCGGCCAATTCATAAAGGGTGGTAGGGACGCGTTCCACCGCGTCCCCATCTTCCCGAGATAGCCGGGACGCGGTGGAACGCGTCCCTACCACCCTTCATGAATCGGCCCTGCCTGCGTGAGCCAACGCCCCGCGACCGGTCAAACCAAGCAACCTGAATTGCAACTTTCTGAGGGCAAGGGCGCCTGCGCCGCGAAAAGCACACCAGGCGTGCAAGCTTTCGCCGCCGGCGCCGTATGGGGCTTGTGGAACAATGAGACCGCCCGAACAATGGACCAAACGAAGCGCCGCGGTCGGATTGCCGGCCGCGCCGACTTTCTGCCCCAGCCGCCCCGACCCGATTCCTCGTAACCTTCCCCGCCGGTCGCTTAAAGTACAATCGTAGCTGAAAGATGCAGAACCCTATCTATATCATCTTCTTGTTCCTTGCATTGCTGGGCGCCCTGAGCGCGGGCGTGGGCTACGTGATGAGCCGGGCCGCGGTGCGCTCGGAAGCTCAACGCGAGCACCTCCGGCAGTTCTGGGTGATACTCGCGGTCGGCTTCATGGTGTTCGTCCTGCCCGTGCTGCTCGGCGTGATGATTGGCCCCAAGCCCCGCGCGCACCCGGGGTTCTGGACCGCTATGTCGTGGTGGATGGGAATGACCTACCCGCTGGGCTTCGTCGCGCTGGCAATGTGGGTGTGGAAATGGTGGCGCGACCTCAAACTCCGTCCGCCCGACGGCGCCACGCCCGAGCCGGCCTCCCGTCGGCAGCTCCTGCGATGGGTGGCAACCGGCACCGCCACGCCCGCTCTCATGCTCGCGCTGGCTCTTTATGCCATTTTCTTCGAGAGCAACTGGCGTGTGCAGCAGATTCCGGCCTCCACGGTCGAGCGCATCGTCAAAGAGTCCTCGGGCGCCGAGTTCCGGCTATATCAGCCGCGCAAGGGCGCCACGAAGCTGTGGATCACCCTGCCCGACCGGCACCACATGCGCTTCATCGCGCCTGCCGACGCCCCCACGCTGGCGCTGCTGTCCGACCGCGGGATCACCTACAAGACAATCTTCGAAGGCGAAGGCCGCAGCCTGGATAGCCTGGGCGGCCCGGCCAAGCTGCTCCTGCTCCTGTCCGCCTTCTGCCTCGCTCCCTGCGGCTTGATGCTGTTGATGCAACTCTTGCGCAACCCCCGCCCGCAGCCCGTGCGCGCCTATGCCCCCAAGCCGCGCCCCGCCGGACCTTCCCGCTTCGATCAAACCCTCGTCACCCTGCGCACCGACCGCGCCCCGTGGAAGACCTTCGCCCTCGCGCTGGGCTGCGTCCTCCTCCTCGGCTTCTGCGGCAGCATCGTCTTCGCGCAATGGGTCAACTCGCTTACGTGGTATTCCAGCACTGTGCGGCTGAAGCTCGACGGCGCCGCCGCAAAGAACATGCAGGAGCAGGTCAAAGCCATCCGCTCCGACGCCGTCCTCGCCCAGGTCATCAAAGGCCTTGAGCTCGACCGAACCTGGGCCGCGAAGTTCCACCACGGCTACGCGCCGGGAATCCCGGGCACCGCGCGCCTCCTCCGCCAGCGCTTGAACGTCCAGCCGCGGGCCAAAACTTCCGAGATCGTTGTCACCTTCTACGACAACAACGGCCCGGCCACGATCAAGATCGCCAATGCCCTGGCCCAGGCCTACTGCGACCAGTCCGACCCGTCCCCCGAGATCGTTGCCAAAGCCAAGTCGCCCGCCAACCGCCTTAACCCCGACGTCCGCCTCATCGTGATCATTGCCGGCACCATCCTCTCCGGCGTGCTCGGTCTTTTCATCGCCGCGGCGGCCGCCGTCACGCGCGCCTGGTTTCGCGGCCGCAGCCTGCCCGGGCGCCCGCCCATTATCGCCCAGCCGGTGGCCGCCTTCACCCTCATCGAGCTGCTGGTCGTCATCGCCATCATCAGCATCCTCGCGTCGTTGCTCCTGCCCGCGCTGTCCCGCGGCAAACAAAAGGCCCAGGGCATCTCCTGCCTCAACAACGGCAAGCAAATGATGACCGCCATGACCCTCTACACCAGCGACAACAAAGACTTCTTCCCGCCCAACCCCGACGACGGCAACAAAGTCGCCGGCCACAACTGGGTCGGCGGCCAGGCCGGCGACGGCATGCCCGACGAATTCAACCCCGACGTCCTCAAAGACCCCGACCGCAGCCTCCTCGCCTCCTACCTCGGCGGCAACACCTCCGTCTTCCATTGCCCCGGCGACCGGCGCGTGGGCTACTACCAGGGCTCCGACCCTTCGCTGCTGGGCCGGGTCGTTCCCGCCGCCCGCACCTTTTCCATGAGCCAGGCGGTGGGCACCATCTGCACCACCTTCGATCAGCGCCGCTACCAGCAGAACTCGCACAGCGGCCCCCCCACCCTCCCCGTCAACGGTCCCTGGCTCAACAGCCAGCAAACCCATCGCCGCAACTCCCCCTGGTTCACCTATGGCAAGCTCGCCTCCATCGGCGCCCCTGGCCCCGCCATGCTCTGGGTCCTCGTAGATGAAGACGAGCACGGCCTCAACGACGCCGCCTTCGCCTTCGGCATGGAAGAGGCCGCCTGGGTGGACGCCCCGGGCACCTACCACAGCGGCGGCTGCGGCTTCGCCTTCGCCGACGGCCATTCCGAGACCCACACCTGGCTCAGCAAGCGCCCCAAGCAAGGCCAAACCGCCCCCGTCATCAACGCCGCCGACCATAACGACTGGCTCTGGATGCGCGCCCGCACGTCCGCCGACAGCACGGGCCTCGCGCCGCCTCCGCCCTAGGTCCAGCCTGGCGCAGATTCGTCCATAAAGACATGCCGGGCCAGGTGTTCAAGGTCAGCGTGGTGGTTGCTCCGCTCGCCTTGCAGAGCGACGCGCCACAAACCAGGGCGGCTCGTGCGGCGAGGTGTCTGTCATCCAAACCTCTCCCCTGCCAACTCACTGAGTCGGTCGCGGAACCGGATGGCGTTCTCGTTCATGTCCTCTCCCCACCGCTGATACCACTGTCGCAGGGCGGGGCGCAACTCTGGCGACAAGAGATGCTCAACCGCCTCAGCGGCGCGTGGTGAGTCCTCTCCCTCGATGAGTTGAAACCAATACCACGCGTCCAGCAGTCCAAGCATGGGACGCTGCTCAGGCGGATACCCAGAGACAACCGCAGCCGCTCGCTCGCAGTGCTCCTGAAGCTTCGGGTCTCGGAAGGTCATGCGCTGTGTGCCGCCGATCAGCTCACCGATGGCGACCCGCCACCGGCACCCGAATTGCCGGGCCGCTCCGACAGGCCGCCATTCGGTTAAGTGGCTTTGTTCGACCCGGCGGTCACTATGGCTCTAATGGGCTGCAGATGGCGGGGCGAAAGCACAATCTTCTGCCTTGGGGCAAGTTCGTACTGCTTGTCGCCATTGCTGACTTGGAGTGTACAGCCTGCGGCAGCACTCAACTCTATCGCGTAGCGGCTCGTGTCGGCGGTGGAAACGCCCTTTGGCAGGTCATAAAAGGAAGGCAAGTAAACGAACCGATGGTCCTTTGACGTCTTGATCAAGGGTTGGCGGTAGGACACGTTCAGCGGCGCATCACCGCGCAGGTGCACGCCCTCGCAGACCAAGGTCGCAACGACGCAAGCCGCGCCCTCCGAGTTGAAGGTCACAAACTCCGGCCGGTGCATGTCCTCGGCGTACACGCGTGAGGCTTCCGGGTCATCAAGATGGCTGGAGCAGCTTTTGACGCCGGTCGGCAGGGACATGCCTCTCAGGCTCGCATCAAACGCCAGGGCCTCGTAGAAGCAGTGCCGGTTATGCTGATCCAGCCCATGTTGGTGGCGTGTGCCGAAGGTCTTCCAGAACTCCGCTACTGCGGTATTCTCATGCCCATCATCAGGAAGCCAGATCGGCACCTCAACGATCACGCGCCCGGCTTCTTTCACATAGTCCAACCGGTCCGGTTCGAACCGGAACGTGAAGGTGGCATGTACCTGTGCCCCCGTCTGGGAAATTGTGACTGCGACATGTTCCGAGGCCAGGTACGCATGAGTGTGCACCATTGCAACGCGGGGGTTCGCATAACTGCTCACGCTAAGGCCGACGGCCAATCCGATGAAGCGAAGGACAGTCATGTGGTCGAACGCTCAACTCACCGATGGCGGCCCGCCAGCGGCCTCCGAAGTGCCAAGTAGCTGGACTGGGCCGCCATTCGGTGCAGTGTCGGGTTCGGCTTCCCTGCTTTGGTGATACCGAATACGGTCCCTGATCCGATTCTCTAGGCTGAGATTGGAACCGATGTGAAATACGCCGAAGTTCCCTGGGACAAAATCATCAAACGCTGTATTCCACCACCAAAAGTCAACAACGTCTTCGATCGGTTCATCCTCATGCCACGTAGTCATGACGAACCGATTTTCAGGCACTTCCGCCTCGATGGACACGAGGTCAATAGAGTCGTCCCAGGTCGAACACGCGCATCCGAACGCGAGGGCATATCGACATCCGGTTCTGATAATATCTTGGGAGATGGCCCTCTGCACGGCTGGCGAGATGTTTGGGTCAGAAACGACGAGCAGCAGCACATAATCCCGCCCCTGGAACGGCGCCACGTAGTGGTGCGGTGCGGTCTCGGATTTTGTGATGGATACGCGATTGCTCATCCGCTTGCCGAGCAGTATGTTTGGCCAGAAGTCTCCCGCAGAAAGGGCAACTCCTGAAGCCTCGATCTCACGGGTGGAGTATGAGACAGCCGGGAAGTATTGTCAATAAGCTAATTTCAGTCAGCAACGGTCTGAAGAATTAAGCATTTATGACGAACGGCATGGCTTGGAACCCGCTTGTGCGGCTGTCCTTTGACGCGGCCAAAGAGGCACGGATCGATCCGCACGGCTGAAGGGCTCCACTTAAGCTTTGCACAGTTCGCGCGCAAGTCACCCTGGGTTCCAGTATCGGGTCGGCCCCTTCCCCACCACCCCGGCGGAAGTCATCTTCACCAACTGCGCGAGGCCCTCCACCGCAACGGTTTAGGCTCGGCCATACAGGCGGTCTATACCCTGGCGCGGAGTGGTCATGTTGAATAATGCAGTCGCAACGCGGTGAGCGTCACCAAAACCAGCGCCCAGGCCAATATGGCCGCAGTGATGCGCCGGGGACTGGCCAAACACCCGCAGCCCTGGAAGGACCGCGTTAACTGGTTCTTCCGGGGAGGGCGCCGGCACTGCGGCACCGAACTGGGTCAAACCGGAGCGGCTTGCATAATGCGTAAATCACTCAGAGACAGGCGCTTGTGTAGAAGAATGTGCTTCGGGTGATTGGGTGCCTTCTCCAGCCGAGCCACCTCAGACCCAATCTGGAACCAGCCCTTGGCCATTGGGATCGGCAAATTCCAACGGGGCGCATCCCCCCAGCAACTCCAGACCCCGATACGGCCTTGGCACCGTCACCTCTCCGTGACCACACCGTATCCTCCTCGTGACCTCACCGTATATTCAAAATGAATA
>DATKNZ010000488.1:0-7780 GCA_035541055.1 Candidatus Acidiferrum sp.
CAGGCCCGAGTAGCGAATGGCGGGATTGCGGCACTTCTCGTTCGGGCAGACTGCCGGGACCGGTCCCGCGTACGCGCAGATATGGCAGGCGAGCTTCTGCTCCTGCCGGTGATAGGTCAGGGACACGCTGCAGTTCGGGCACTCGGCCACGTAGCCGCACTTGGGGCACTGCAGCGAGGTCGAGTAGCCCCGGCGGTTCAGGAACAGGATGGTCTGCTCCTTGCGCTCGAGCCGCTGGGCGATGGCCTCCGCAAGCTGCGGCGAGAAGATCGGCACTGCCTTGCCCGCGCGCACAGTCTGGCGCATATCCACGATGCGCACCACCGGCATCTTCGCATCGTCCGCCCGCTCGGGCAGTTCCAGCAGCGTGTATCTGCCCCGCTGGCAGTTGTAATAGCTTTCCATCGAGGGCGTGGCTGAGCCGAGCACGACCGTGGCGTTCTCCATCTGCCCACGCACGACCGCCACATCGCGGGCGTGGTACCGCGGCGCCTCCTCCTGCTTGTAGGTATGTTCGTGCTCCTCATCCACGATGATCAGCCCCAACGGTTCGACGGGCGCGAAGATGGCCGAGCGGGCGCCAATCGCGATCCGCGCGCGCCCCTGCCGGATTTTGTGCCACTCGTCATGGCGCTCGCCGGCGGACAAATGGCTGTGTAGCACCGCCACCAGCGTGCGCTGCGGCCCCGAGCTGAACCGCGCCTTGAAGCGCTCGACAGTCTGCGGCGTGAGCGATATCTCCGGCACCAGCACAATGGCCCCTTTGCCCTGCTCCAGCGAGCGGGCGATGGCCTGCAGATAAACCTCGGTCTTCCCGCTGCCGGTCACGCCGTGCAAAAGGAACACCGACGGGGAACGCACGGCGGTCGGCGGGGTATCCTCCGCATGCCGCCCTTCCAGCGCGGCGACGACAGCTTCCAGTGCCTTTGCCTGCGCCGGATTTAGCCGCAGCGGCTGCGTGGGCAGGATGCTCTCGCGGGCATAAGGGTCCCGTTCTGAAATCTGTGGGGCGATGGAAATCAAGCCCTTGTCCTCCAGGCGCCGCAGGGTGCCCCGCGTGGTGCGGGCCTTGGCGAGCAGCTCCTGGAGCGGCATTTCCGGCTTCTGCTCGAGGATGCGCCAGACTTCCTCCTGGCGCCTGGCCAGCTTCGGCATCTCGCCGGTCTGGGGCAGCACGCGCACGTAGAGCCGTTCGCGCCAGCCGGCTTCTTCCTGCCGCACCGCCTCCGGCAGCACGCTCTTTAAGGCGATCTCCGGCGCGCAGCAGTAATACTCCCCGATCCAGCGCGCCAGTTCGATGATCTTTGGCGTGATGAGCGTCTGCGCCCCGATAACCTTTAGTATCGGCTTAAGCGTGGCGTGCGCCGACTCTTCGGCCAGCCCGGTGACGCACCCCAGCACCTTGCGCGAACCGAAAGGAACCTGCACCCGGCTGCCGACTTCGACCTGTCCGTCCAGTTCAGCCGGAATGAAGTAATCGAACTCCTTCCGCAGCGCCAGCTCCAGCGTGACGCGGGCTATCATGATGACGCAGATCTCGCAGTTGTGAGTGTGAGGCCTGTTCTCGGGAGGTCCTCGCAGTCCCGCCAGAAGGCCAAGACTACAGCGCTTCGCCCGATCGTCCCCATAGACCTGCTTCGCGCCTTCTCTCCTTCAACATCGGGCAGACCGTCACAAGCCGGAGAGGAATTGTCTCAAAGACGCGAACTCGGGACGAGCGAAGTCGAAAACTCTGGCCCGCGCCCCGGGACCGAGGCGGGGATCATCATCATTCCGGATCGCCAGGAGCGCGCCCACGACGCCCTTCTCAGGGCTGTGCGCCCTAAAGCCTGCCTGCGACATGCAGTGAGCGAATGCTTCAATGCACCCTCGGGCTTGCTGGTTGGCGGGATCGCCACTCCATGCCCGCCATACCAAGGTCTCGATTTCACCTGCCGACTGGCCGTCAGGCGTTAGAAAGAAGCCAATACGCGGTTTGCCTGCTGTCCACTGACCCGCGGCCAAGGTCTGTCCGGTCAGCCGGGTGAGAAGCTGCGCCAACTGAACCGAAGTTCCGTGCGGGTTGGCATCGGCATCAACGATCACTCCCAAAGCCTGCTTGCTGGTCAGCAACTGCGGTGTCAGGAATGTCTCCAGTTTGGCGGCCAGGTCCGCCCTCCCGTTAAAATGCTTGATGAAAACGCCGTGATGCTTTCCCAATGCCTCCAGCAGTTCGGCGTAGAAGAGCAGGTCGCTGTAACCCTCGACGATCAGGACCCGCTCACACGTCTCCAGCTTCGGGGGCTCAGCCATAGGCCTTCACCGAAGATCAATTTCACCAGCCATGGCTGCCTCGATATGCTTTCTATCTAAAACGCGGCCCTCGATCCCCGTCGGCACGCGGAACAACTGAATCACGCTGAGGTCATATTCCGGCTCCTGGGAAAACACCTCGTGTGCGGCCCGAATGCATTCCAGGCTGTGAGTGGTGGCGAAGATTTGGACATCCGCATCCTTGGCAGCGTGTAGCAGGCCCCGCCAGATCGTGGGCAGCGCGCTGTGATGCAGGCCATTCTCCACCTCATCAATCAACAGCACCTTGGCTTCGGCAGCCACTAGCTCTGAGTAGATGTCCAGCAGACGATTAAAGCCTTGCCCCATCTGCGTCACAGGGAGCATCTCGCTCAAGCCAACGTCCGCATACAGGAGCGGCTCGCTTCCAGTTTGCAGGCTCTCGATCGCCTCAAGCCTGGGCTCGATCTTCTTCAGCAGGGCTTCCACATCCTTCTTCTTCCGGCGCAGGACCACACGGTTATAGTCAACGGCGTCCTGCCGCGGGTTGGTGGGGTGCGTGGAGAAAATGCTGGGCTTCAGTGGTACTGTCGGACGGTGGCCTACGGGAGAAAGCTGCATGTAACCGAGCCGGGTGCCCGGGCCACAGACGTCCCCTGGGCGAACCTCGTTGCTGTTCTCCATTGTCAACCAGATGCCGAATTCCGGCAGGGCGTCGCCACTGGCCCTGATCTCAACGGCGTGCTTTACGTCCTTATTGTAGTAAGTCCATTTCCAGAAGTTCTCCATTGAATCGCCACCGGCCGTCCTGAAAAGGTTAGGGAGGTCACCCACAGGCTTCGACGGATCCTGAAGCAGCAAGGCCAATGCTTCCAATAGACCAGTTTTGCCCGTGTTATTCTGCCCAACAACGATGTTCACCCTCTTCAAGGATTCCAGCCTCAGGGCCTTGAACCCCCTGAAGTTCTTAATCTGGAGACTTGTAAGCACTCGATGCCTCTTTACTTATCCAATCGCCCCACGCCAATCAAGCACGCCTTAGCCGTTCCAGCAGCTTCGCGTGGATGCCTCCAAAGCCGCCGTTGCTGAACACCACCACCACTTCCCCGCCCTGGGCGTGCTTGCCCACGTGGTCCACGATGGCGTCCACGTCTGGCAGATAGACGGCTTCCTTGCCCGCAGCCTTGAGGTCCTGCATCAGGCGCCCCGGGTCCAGGCGCTCCTCCGGCTTGAGCAATTCCAGCCGCGCCACTTGCGACACCACCACGGCGTTGGCGTCGGCAAAGGCCTCGGCCAGCTCGGTTTGGAAGACGTTGCGCCGCGTCGTGTTGGTGCGCGGCTCGAAGATGGCCCACACCTTCTCCGTGGGATACTTGTAGCGCAGGGCGCGCAACGTCGCGCGGATGGCCGTGGGATGGTGCCCGAAGTCATCCACCACGACAATGCCCCCCGCTATGCCGCGCACTTCCAGCCGCCGCCGGACACCCTTGAACGTATCGAACGCTGCCTGGATCTGGTGGTTCTTGAGCCCGCAATGCTTGGCGCACCCGATCACCGCCAGCGCATTGCGCACGTTGATCTCGCCCAGGAAGTTGGTGTGGAACTTGAAGCTCGGGATCTCGAACAGAGTCGCCGTCGGGCCGTAGCGGATATTGAAGGCCTGCACCGCGTTGCCTTCGCCCAGGCCGAAGCGTTTCACCGGGCAATGCGTCACGTTGAGCAGCGGCGCCAGGTTGGCATCGTCACCGTTGCCCAGCAGCAGCCCATTGCGTGGGATAATGCGAATGAAGTGATTGAAGGCGGTCTTTATCGGCTCCAGGCTCTCGAAGATATCGGCATGGTCATACTCCAGGTTGTTAACAATGCCGACCTCGGGCAGGTAATGGACGAACTTGCTGCGCTTATCGAAAAAGGCCGTGTCGTATTCGTCGCCCTCGATAATGAACCATTCGCTGTCCGTGAAGCGCGCCCCCTGGCCGAAGTTGTTGGGAATGCCGCCGATGAGGTAGCTCGGGTTCAGGCCATTGTGCTCGAAAACCCACGCCAGCAGCGCTGTAGTGGTGGTCTTGCCGTGCGTGCCGGTGACCACCAGCGACCGCTTGCCCTGAATGAAATAGTGCCTGAGCAACTCCGGCAGCGAGCAGTAAGGAAGCTTGTGGTCCAGCACGTACTCCCCCTCAGGGTTGCCGCGCACTATAGCGTTGCCGATGACCACCAGGTCGGGCTTATGTGCCAGGTTCTGCTCCGCGTAGCCGCCCATGACCTCGATCTTCCGGTCCGCCAGGAAGGTGGACATGGGAGGATACACGTTCTGGTCTGAACCAGTTACCACCACTCCCTTCTCCTGCATCGCCGCGGCGGTGGCGGCCATCGCCGTGCCGCAGATGCCGACAAAATGGACGGATTGGATGCGCGAGAACATAACACTATCCCTTCAGCTTCCGCTCCAGGATCTGCCGCACGAGCGCCGGGTTGGCCTTGCCTTTGCTCAGCTTCATGACCTGGCCCACGAGCGAATTGAGAGCGGCGACCTTGCCCGCCTTGAAGTCGGCAGCCGGCCCGGGATTGGCCGCGATCGCCTCGTCGCAGAACTTCTCGATGGCGCCCGTGTCGCTGACCTGTGCCAACCCCTTCTTCTGGACAATGCCGCCCGGCGACGCTCCCGTCGCGAACATCTCCAGGAACACTTCCTGCGCAATCCGGCTGCTAATCTTGCCACTGTCCACTAGTTCCGCGAGTTCCAGGATGCCCGCCGGCTTGAACTTCAGGTCGGCCAGCGTGGTCTGCGTCTCGGCCAGCTTCGCGCGCAGGTTGTTGATGACCCAGTTCGCCGCCGCCTTTGGGTTCCTGGCTTGCCGAGCGATCCCTTCGAAATAGTCACCCAGCGGCACGTCCCACACAAACGTCTGCGCGTCGGAGGCCGGCAATTGGTAGTCGCGCATGAAGCGTTGCTTGCGCGCCAGCGGCAGCTCGACCACGCGGCTCTTCACCTCGGCCAGCCAGGCATCGCTCGGCTGGAACGGCATCAGGTCCGGCTCCGGGAAGTAGCGGTAATCGTGCGCGTGCTCCTTGGTTCGCATCTCCTCGGTGATGCCTGCCGGGTCGTCCCAGCGCCGCGTGGACTGGATCAGCTTGCCGCCGCGCTCGAGCACCTCGATCTGGCGGGGGATCTCATACTCCAGCGCCTTGCGCACCCCGCTGAAGCTATTCATGTTCTTGATCTCAATCTTCGCCCCCAGCTCCTGCTGTCCCCTGGGGCGCACGCTCACGTTCACGTCGCAGCGCACCATGCCCTTTTCCATGTCGCAATCGCTCACGCCGCCGTAGATCAGGATGTCCTTGAGGGAGTTGAGGTATTCGTAAGCCATCTCGGCGCTGCGGATGTCCGGCTCGGAGACAATCTCCATCAGTGGCACCCCGGCGCGGTTGAAATCCACCCCGCTCTGGCGCTCGAAATGGAAGTTCTTCCCGACGTCCTCTTCCAGGTGCGCCCGCGTAATGCGCACCCGAGCGAGCCCGCCGTTAAACTCAAAATCCACGTAGCCCCCCAGCGTGGACGGCTTGTCATACTGGGTGATCTGGTAGTTCTTCGGCATGTCCGGATAGAAGTAGTTCTTCCGGTCGAACTTGGCGTCACGGGCCACGGTGCAGTTCAGGAGGAAACCGGTCAGCGCCGTCAACCGCAGCGCCTCTTCATTGGCCACGGGCAGCACCCCCGGCAGCCCCAGGCAGACCGGGCAAACGTGCGTATTGGGCGGCGCGCCAAACTCGTTTGCGCAGCCGCACCACATCTTGGACTGCGTCTTAAGCTGCACGTGAGTCTCCAGGCCAATGACCGCTTCGTAATCCATAAGGCTAAGGAGTGTTACCACGAACGGCCATCGATGAACACGGATTTCTGGATGGAGCGCGCCCGTCCTCGGGCGCAGCAACGCCCGACTGGCTGGGCGCGCTGAGAGACCGGGAACCTAACGCAGAAGCCAAAATGCCATCATTCCGCCAGCCAATCCGGGTCTGACCCCCGCAGTTTCCGCGGGAAGGCTGGTTTAGCAGCCGACGCGTCCGTCACGGCGCCTTCGGCTCTCCTCCACAGCCTCTCCACTACCCCTCCATATGCACAAGCTAGATAACATTTGTTATCTAGCTTGTGCATATGGAGGGGTAGTGGAGAGGCTATGGAGGAACCAGGGACGGGGACGGGTGCGGGGATGCCTGGCGCGACTGCCGTCGAGGGGCGAAAACGCGCATAAGTATTTCCGGGCCAGCCATTTAAGACTTATGCCTGGCTATTCGGCCTTCAAGTCGCGCGACATGAGGTCGCGGACGGCCTGGGCGACGTTTTTGCCCTGGTAGAGCATGGCATGCACTTCATCTATGACGGGGGTCGTCACGCGATGCTTGCGGGCCAGTTGGCAGGCGGAACGGGCGGTGGGGTAGCCCTCGGCGACGGCCAGCATGCTGGCGGCGATGTCGGCGGGCCGCTCGCCACGGCCGACGCGCTCGCCGAAGCCGCGGTTGCGGCTGTGCTTCGAGAAGCACGTGACCATAAGGTCACCCAGCCCGCTGAGGCCCGTGAACGTGTCGGCCTGGGCGCCGCAGGCCACGCCCAGGCGGCGCATCTCGACGATCGCGCGGGTCACCAGGGCCGCCTTGGAGTTGTCACCGAAGCCCAGGCCGTCGCTCGTGCCGGCGGCAATGGCGATGACGTTCTTGAGGGCGCCGCCCAACTCGACACCCAGCAGGTCCGTGCTGGTATAAACGCGGAAGGTGGACCGGCTGAAGAGTTTTTGGGCTTGGGCGGCCGTGACCGGGTCGCGGCTGGCGGCGACGATGGCCGTGGGGATGTCGCGCGCCACTTCGATAGCGAAGCTCGGGCCGGACAGGGCCGCGCACCTGGCGTTGGGGGCGGTCTGAGCCAGCACGCCGCACATCGTCAGGCTGGTGTCGTATTCGATGCCCTTGGTGACGCTGACGATGAGGCCGGAGTAGGTTGCGAGGTTCCGGGTGACCTCGCGGAAGGGTTGGGAGGGAACAGCCACGACGATGCATTCGGCGCCTTCGATGGCGTGAGGCAGGTTTGCTTCCAGTCGCAGCTCGGTCGGCACGGCGATGCCCGGCAGGAAGCGGTCGTTGCGCCCGGTCCGGCGGATTTCATCCAGCCATTCCGCGACGTGGCCCCAGAGGGTGATTTCGTTTCCAGCGCTGTGCAGGAGCCGGGCCAGTGCGGTGCCCCAGGCGCCCGCGCCCAAGACGGTGATCTTCATGCGGTTGGTTTCGGCGGTGTGGATCCTCGTGCTTTGCTGAACGTGATGCGGTTTTCCGTGCCGCTCAGCAGGCGCTTGATGTTGGACTTGTGCTTGTAAGTGGCCAGCAGGGCCAGGGCGCCCGTAACCCCAATGAGCGCCGCGCTGTAGCCAAGCACCCAGACGGCGAAGGGCAGGGCCAACGAGGCGCTGATCGAGGCGAGGGAGACGTAACGAGTGGCGGCGAAAATGACGATCCAGATGCC
>DATKNZ010000489.1:0-17051 GCA_035541055.1 Candidatus Acidiferrum sp.
ACCGAGCTGATGAAAGAGCTGAAAAAGCACCCGCCGCACAAGCCGGAGCGCCCGCCCTACCCGAAACGGCAGGGCTTTTGAGTAGTCACCGGCCTCCTTTGCCCTCGGCCTCCAACCGGCCAGCCCGCCCGAGCCCCGCCCGAGCGCCTCCGGTACCCCTCCGCTACCTCACCGTAGAACCTCTGCAAAGTTTGCAGAGGTTCTACGGTGAGGTAACGGTGTGCATAGGGAGGGGCCAAGGATAGGCCACGGTTCGTTGGTAAGGGTTCGGCAAACCCGCGGGCGAGCAAGGGTAAGAGCACGAGCACGAGCAAGACTCTTGCTCGCCGGCGGGTTTGCCGGAGGTTTACGTCCGATGCCGGCGCCATTTAAGGCACAAGCCCCTCAGGATTAGGCGCTTAGTAATCTATGGTATCTGAAGTGGGCAACTGGGATTCGCAGCGGCGCTGCAGGCTCCGGGTCGAGAATGCGGCAGGCGGGGCCAACCCGAGTGGCGTACCTGCAAGCTGCTTTGTTGCAAGATCTTACCGCCTACGCCGGCGCCACACCGCTCATGCCTGTCAAGTTTGGCACAGGTTATGCCGTTATCAATCAGGTGAACGAAGATGAGAACTTTGATTATGGCATGTGTGGTATTGGGTTTGGCCGGGTGTGCGGCGCCTCACCCCAGCTCGCAGCCCGTTGCGTATTCCGGCGGAGACGGCTCGTCGTGCGGGAAGGCGGTCCGCATTCTCCAGGCGCAGCACCGGGAGGACGGGATGCTGGGCGAGAAGCTCTGGCTTGATCAGAACTGTGCCGGTTATCAGAAGACCAGCCAGGCAGATTTGGAATCCGGGGGCCGCCACTATGAGGTCTTTGAACTCGCCACGACGGATGGCCAGACCAGGAAGGTTTACTTCGATACGACGGATTTCATCAACCGCTGACAGCGGCGTGGGGTGAGGGTGGCTCAGGTACTTGCCTGCGGGCGGTTGCCATGCGGCAGGGGCACCGCACTCGGACGCGCCTGAAAGGCGCCAGTAATACAGCCCAGGACCACGCTGTTCAGGTTCTGTCCTTGTTCAGGTAGGGACGCCTCGCCGAGGCGCCCAGGTGCGCCCGAAACGGACGCCTCGGCAAGGCGTCCCTACCAAAGTAAGGACAATGGCAAGATGCGCTCAACTTTACGCCCTGGCCTGCCCGGCAGTTGACTGTGCCCGCGGCTTCTGCAAGGCTCGATTGCGTCTTTCAGAACTACGAAAGCAGCAACCTTGTGGACATCAAGAAAGCCATCATTACTGCCGCCGGCAAAGGCCAGCGGACACTGCCGTTGCAGACCCTGGTGGACCGGGACGGCGCCACCAAGACCGCGCTGCGCATCGTGATCGAGGAGGTGCTCGCCGCCGGGATTGAAGAAATCTGCGTCGTGGTGAGTCCTGGGGACCAGGCGGCATACACGGCGGCGGCGGGCGCGCAGGGGAAGCGGCTGCATTTCGTCGAGCAGAACGCCAGCCGCGGTTACGGGCATGCGGTGCACTGCGCCAGGGAGTTCGTTGGCAAGGCGCCCTTCCTGTTGCTGGTGGGCGATCACCTCTATGTCAGCGGCGGTCAGAAGCGCGCGGCCCAGCAACTGGTCGAGCGGGCCCAGGTCGAGAACTGCGCCGTGTCCGCAGTGCAGGCGACGCATGAGAGCAAGCTGCCGTATTACGGGGCGGTGGGCGGGCGCCTTGTTCCAGCGCAGAAGGGGCTCTATGAGATTGCCGAGGTGCTGGAGAAGCCCACGCCGACCGAGGCCGAGCAGCGGTTGATCGTGCCGGGACTGCGCGCCGGGCACTACCTGTGCTTCTTCGGCATGCATGCGCTCACGCCGGAGGTCATGGAACTGCTGGGCGAAGAAGTGAAGCAGGCCGGTCAGCGCAACGTGCAACTGACGCCGGCCCTTTCGAAGCTGGCCCGCCGCGAGCGTTACCTGGCCTGCGAGCTGCAAGGACGCCGCTACGACATCGGCGTGAAGTACGGCCTCCTCATGGCCCAATTGGCCCTGGCCCTCGATGGACAGGAGCGCGAGGAGGTCCTGAGCGGGCTGGTCGAGTTGCTCGCGCGCCGCGCAGCCTGATTCAGGCCTCGCGGTCAGAACCACCATGCGGGACCTCATTTCCATCATCACGGCTACCGACTCGGCCCTGCGCGATCAGGGGCTGGCTGAAGCCTGCGCTGAACTGGGGCTGGATGCCTTGTTGAAAGAGTGCTCGGGCTTGGATGCCTTTCGCCGGCGAAGTGAGAACCTGTATGAGCGGGTGCGGGCGCTGTTATTCCTTTACGCCATCCACCGCTTTCATCTGCCCGCCGCGCTGGAAGCCGCGTCACATTCCACGCAACACGCATCACACACCACGCACCACGCCTCCGGCTCCCTCATCCCGTTCCGCGGCTACGAACACCTGCTGCAGCGGCGGTTCGAGGAGGCCATAGATCATTTCCTGGCGGTGCAAAAGGCCGAAGGACCAAGCGATCCGATTTGCAGCGCGCTGGCCGCGGCTTATTACCGGCTCGCGTTCCAGACGCTGGCCGACCAGGTCCGCTGCAGCGTGCGGTCGGTGCGCGGAAACCAGTGGATGTTCCGCATGGGACACCCGTCCGACCAACCGCTGCGCATCCGCCCGGAGCTGGCGCGGCCCAGCCCCGCGGACGGCACCTACCCGATCCTGCGTGAGTGCACGCCCGTGCGCATGGACCTGACGCATTGCGGCTGGAGCGACATTTTCTTTCTCGGCATGGATTACCCGGAGGGGGCCAAGGTGCTCAATGTCTCGATTGACCTGGGGGTGCATGGCCGTGACGCCACGCCGCGCCCACCGGTCGAGGCTTACCTGCGGGTGATCGAGGAGCCCCTGCTGAGGCTGGTGAGCGTGGACCTGGGCTCGTCGGCTGACATCACCAACCTGGCGGAGGTGTTCGACTTTGCCAAAGACTACCTGGGCTTGCTCAAGGCGGCCGTCATTGCGTCCGGCATTGTGCCGCCGGGGGTTGAAGGCTCGGGTCAGAGCCTGGCCGATCTGCTGTCGCGCATGCTCGGGCCGGGGCGCGGGCTGGAGATCGTCAGCAGCGTGAACAATATCCCGAAGGGCTCGCGGCTGGCGGTGTCGACGACGCTGCTGGCGGCGCTGGTGAGCGTGTGCATGCGGGCCACAGGGCAGGCCGCCTCGTTAACGGGCCCGTTGCAGGAGCACGAGCGGCGGCTGGTGCTGGCGCGCGCGTTGCTGGGCGAATGGCTCGGCGGCTCCGGCGGCGGCTGGCAGGACTCCGGCGGCGTCTGGCCCGGCATGAAGCTCATCGAGGGCGTGCTCGCCGCGGAGGGAGACCCCGAGTTTGGCATCAGCCGCGGGCGACTCATGCCGCAGCACCGCATCCTCAACGAGAAGGATGCTTCGCCCGAGACGCGGCGCAAGTTGCAGGAGAGCCTGGTGCTCGTCCACGGCGGCATGGCGCAGAACGTCGGGCCCATCCTGGAGATGGTCACGGAAAAGTATTTGCTGCGCTCCAGCGCCGAGTGGAAGGCACGCCAAAGCATGCTGGGCATCCTGCGGGAGATTCTCTCGGCGCTGGAAGGCGGGGACGTGCGCGGCGTGGGCGCGGCGACGACGCGCAACTTCGGGCAGCCGATCCAGACGATTATACCGTGGGCAACTAATCACTTCACCGAGACGCTCATCGGCCGGGTGCGCGCGGAGTTCGGAGAAGCGTTCTGGGGGTTCTGGATGCTGGGCGGCATGTCGGGCGGGGGAATGGGCTTTATTTTTGCGCCGGAGAAGAAGGCGCTGGCCCAGGAGCGGCTGCAGGAGATCATGTCCGCCACCAAACGCGAGCTGCAGCACGCCTTGCCCTTCGCCATGGAGCCGGTGGTGTATGACTTCGCCATCAACGAGCGCGGCACGTTTGCCGACCTGCTCGACGGGAGCGCCGCGCTGATGCCGGCGGGCTACTACACGCTGAGCGTGCCGGCGCTGTTGCGGCAGGACCGCCGTTCGCTTTCGCCGCTGGTGCGGGCGGAGTTGGATAAGTTTGGCGCGGCGTGCCGCACGAAACCCGAATTGCGCGGCGTGGTGCAGACGCTCTTCGATGTGATGCTGCCCAAGGGGAAGGCGGAGGCGGCTACCGACCAGACCTTGAGCGCGCTGCTGAAGGAGCATGGGTTTGATGCCGTGCAACATGAGCAGATTCGCGCCGATCTGAAGGAAGGGCGCATAGGCTTGGCGCAGAATCGCCTGCCGGCCAGCGCCGTAATCGAAGACGTGAAGGAGGGCGACGTGACCGACGCCTCTCGGGCAAAGGACGTGAAGCTCAAGGCGATCGGCCTGGCTTCGCTGAAGAGAGGCGAGGCCGCCGTGGTGACGCTGGCCGCAGGAGCGGGCAGCCGCTGGACGCAGGGTGCAGGTGTCGTGAAGGCGCTGCATCCCTTCTGCAAGCTGGCCGGGCGCCATCGCACATTCATCGAGACGCACCTGGCGAAGAGCCGGCGCGTGTCCCGCGAGGCAGGGGCGGCAATTCCCCATATCTTCACCACCAGCTACCTGACCCACGCGCCGACGGAGGAGTTTCTGGGCCGGCAGAACCGCTACGGCTACGAAGGGCCGCTGCTGCTCTCGCCCGGCAAGTCGGTCGGGTTGCGCATGGTGCCCACCGTGCGGGATCTGCGGTTTGCCTGGGAGGAGATGCCTCAGCAAATCCTGGATGAGCAGCAGCAGAAGGTGCGCGACAGCCTGCGGCACGCGCTCATCGGCTGGGCACGCGGCGCGGGCGAAGCCAGCGATTACACCGACAACCTGCCGCTGCAATGCCTGCACCCTGTGGGGCACTGGTACGAGGTGCCGAACCTACTGCGGAACGGCGTGCTGGCGCGGTTGCTCGCCGAGCGCCCGCAACTGAAGTACCTGCTGCTGCACAACATTGACACGCTCGGGGCGGACGTGGACCCCGCGCTGCTGGGCCTGCACATTCAGAGCGGGGCGTGCCTGACGTTCGAGATGATCACCCGCCGGCTGGAAGACCGCGGCGGCGGGCTGGCCCGGGTCAACGGTCGCGTGCGCCTGGTCGAGGGGCTGGCCATGCCGCGCGAGGAAGTAGAGTTCGAGCTGAGCTACTATAATTCGAACACGTGCTGGATAGACCTGGACAAGCTGCTGACCGCGTTCTCGCTCACGCGCGCTGATCTCGGTAACGAGGAGAAGGTCACGGCCGGCATCCGGGTCCTCGCGGCGAAGATGCCCACTTACATCACCCTCAAGGACGTGAAGAAGCGCTGGGGCCACGGGCAGGAGGACATATTTCCCGTGACCCAGTTCGAGAAGCTTTGGGTGGACATGACGGCACTGCCTGAAATTGATACGCGGTTTGTAGTTGTGCCGCGGCTACGCGGTCAGCAACTCAAAGACCAGGCCCAGCTTGATGGCTGGCTGCGGGACGGGTCGGCGGCGTACGTGGAGAGCGTGTGCGAATACTGGGATTAGACTGGGCGGGGCGAACCTGCGGGAAGGCTGGCTTTCTGGTTGCGCCACATGGCGTTTCAGCCGGCAGCTTAGGATTCCTATGGTCGTGCCCGTGTGCTATGCTTCAGGCAGTCAAATGAGATTATGACTAAAGTAGCGATCTTGCCTGAGCCCTCGGAACAGGGCGAAGTGGTCTATAGGGCCATTGCGGGCGGACGACAATCCCTCGCGAAGAGTGCTGGTGCCGCTTTAGACGCTTTGACGGCGCAGCTCCCTGCTGATGAGGCTGGGACATTGGTCATTGTCCAGTCCCACCAGCCGGATGAGTACTTTACGGTTCAGCAGCAAGGACGGTTGCGGGAGTTGATGGCGCGCTGGCGCGCAGCCCGGGACGCGGGCTCTTCTCTGGCGGCCGCCGAACAGGCTGAACTGGAGGCCCTGGTGGATGCCGAACTGCAGGCGGCAGGCAAGCGCGCCGCTGCCCTGAGCGCCGCCTTGGGGCAATGAACCCGCACTATGCGCGAGTCGCGCAACGTGCCGGTCATCGCTGTGAGTATTGCCGCGCGCCCGAGGCGGTCTTTAACTTCCCGTTCGGTTATCTAAAGTAGGTCAGTAATCATCTTCCCGCTGCGCTTCGCTCTCCGCCTGCGCCAAAGCTTGAATTCTCCCGGGCGGTGTGGGTTCCTATCCGGTGCTCAGAACGCTGCGCAAGGCAGAGTATGCCGAGTTGGTAGTGCTGTTCTTCCTGCAGGGAGCGGCGCTGAGCATGTGGTTTGTGCCCTTGAGCACGGTGCTCGACGCCAATGGCCTCCACGCGATCAAGCCCTTCGCCTACGCTGCCTCCGCCCTGGCGGCGTTTATCTCGCCGCTGATCTTCGGCGCGGTGGCCGATCGGCGCGTCTCACCCGCGCGGGTCATGCGCTGGTTGTCGCTGGCTACGGCGGCGGCGATGGTGCTGGCCAGCACGGCAATCAAGCTGCGGTGGAACCCCTGGCTGGTTCTCGCGCTGATCCAGCTTCATGCGATATGCTCTGCCCCTACCTTCAGCATGGCCGCGACCGTCGTGCTCGAGCGGGTGGCGGATGCGCAGAAGGAGTTCGGCCCAATCCGCGCCATGGCCACGCTGGGCTGGATGGCCGGATGCTGGACGGTCAGCGCGCTAGGGGCCGACACTACCGCCGTGGCCGGTTACAGCGGCGCCGTGGCGTGGCTGCTGGCCGCCGGGTTCACCTATTTTCTGCCGAAACTCGAAACTCCTAAAGCCGCCGAGCACCTCACCTGGCACGAGCGCCTGGGGTTGGACGCGCTGACGCTGATGCGGAACCCCGACCACCGGGTGGTGTATCTGACCGCGGCGCTGTTCAGTATACCGCTGGCCGGGTTCTATCCTTACGCGCCGCCGCATTTCCGGGTGCTGGGGCTGCAGCATACCACGGCCTGGATGACGCTCGGGCAAGTGACCGAGATCGTGGCGATGTTCAGCCTGGGGACGCTGCTGCTGCGTTGGCGGCTGAAATGGATCTTCGCTTGCGGCCTGTCTTTTGGCGTCCTGCGCTTCGCGCTGAGCGCCTTCAACACCCGGGCCTTCGTGCTCGCCGGCGCGCTGCTGCACGGATGCTCCTTCACGCTGGTGATCATCACGGCCCAAATTTACCTCGACCAGCGCGTGAACCCGGCCTGGCGGGCGCGGGCCCAGGCCCTGCTGGCGCTGATGATCAGCGGCGTCGGCAACCTCGTCGGTTATCTGGGAACCGGCTGGTGGTTCTTCGCCTGCTCGCAATCGGGAAGCACGCCCTGGCCTCACTTTTGGGCCGGGCTCGCCGTGGCCGCGGGGGTGGTGATGGCTTACTTCCTCCTGGCATACCACGGCGTGGGCTCGGGACTGCATCCGCGGGTCGCGATGAAGGAGCCGACCCGTCCCTCGCCGAAGGAACTACGTCTCTAAGGCCGAGACGCGCGCCTCACATCGAGTGCAGGGCAATGCGGTTGCCCTCGCTATCGAGCACGACACCCCGGAAGCCGTAAGGCCCGATGGGATGCCTCGGTTTGAGGACCTTGCCGCCATTCGGGGCCACGGCGTTGAGGGCTTCATCCAACCGGCCTTGGCAGCTTAGATAGACCATGGGTCCCTCGGCTGAGGGCTTCGGTCCTTCGCTGTTCGTTCCCGCCGGAACCAGGCATCCACTGACCTCGTGCTCCTGGTGCGGCAGCAGGGCGAACTTCATGCCGTGCTCCTCGTGCTTAACGACCTGGGCGCCGAGAACCGCCGAGTAGAACCGCACTGCGCGATCCAGGTCGGCAACGGGTATGTCGCACCAGACGATGCGGTTGCCGGCGGGAGTTCCGGTGCCCTTCAGAGGCTGGAAGAGACCCAGCGCGGCGCCCTGCGGATCCTGGAAAACGGCAATCCTGCCGACCGTCGGCACATCGAAGGGCGGCACTAATACCTTGCCTCCGGCCTCGGTGACCTTGCTGGCGGCCTGGTCGGTGCTCGCCACAGTGACATAGCCCAGCCAATGCGGCGGGCAGCCCGCGCCCGGCGCTTTCATCAACCCAGCCACGTTATCGCCCTGGTTTTTAAAGATGGAGTATTTCACTCCGGCGCCAGGGAAATCCTCGGTTTGCCAGCCAAAGACCTGGGCGTAGAACCGGGCGGCGGCGGTTTCGTCGCTGGTCAGCAGTTCGTTCCAGCTAAAGGTGCCCGGCGGCATGCCCGGTTGATGGTTCTGTTGGCCTGCTTCAAGATGCTGTTCCATAAAAGTCCTTTCGTCTGTGTGTTATGTGACCGGACACAGTAGCACCGGGGCGAGAGCCCGGCCAGCGGTGGGCGAGGGAATCGTGTGCCGAGCGGCGCGGGCGCGACGGCCTTTGGTCAGGCGGGGTTTGGGGCTGCGGCGGCGGCGCTATGGACAGAACAGCGTTGCCGGAGTTCGACCCGGCGCGTCTTGCCGCTGGTAGTTTTGGGCAACTCCGAGACGAACTCGACGGCCCGCGGGTACTTGTAGGCGGCGATCAATCGCTTGCAGTGCGTTTGGAGTTCCGCCTTGAGCTCGTCCGAAGGCTGGTATTCGGGCCGCAGCACGACGCACGCCTTCACGATCTGGCTGCGCAGGGCGTCGGGCTGCCCAATCACCGCCACGTCCAGCACGGCGGGATGCTCCAACAGCGCGCTTTCGACCTCGAAGGGCCCGATCCGGTAGCCGGAGCTCTTGATGACGTCGTCCTTGCGCCCCACAAACCAGAAGTAGCCGTCGGCGTCGCGCACCGCGCGGTCGCCGGTCAGATACCAGTCGCCGCGGAAATGGGCGGCGGCTTCGTCGGGGTTGCGCCAGTATTCGAGCAGCAGCCCCAGGGGGCGTTGCGGTTTGACGCGCACGGCCACTTCGCCTTCCGCGCCCGGCGGCACTTCCTGGAGGTGCTCGTCCAGCAGCGCAACACTGTAGCCTGGGGCCGCGCGGCCCATCGAGCCGGGCCGGATGGGGTGCCCGAGCGACCGGAAATTGCCCACTAGCAGCACCGTCTCAGTCTGGCCGTAGCCTTCATGCAAGGTCAGGCCCGTCGCGCTTTTCCACAGGCTGAGCACTTCGGGGTTCAGGGGTTCGCCGGCGGTGACGAAGTGGCGCAGATGTGGAAAGCGCCAGCGGGAGAGGTCCTGCCGCACCATAAGCCGGAGGGCGGTCGGCGGAGCGCAACAGGTTGTAATGGGGAACTGCGCCAACGTGTTCAGCGTCAGCCCCGGGTCGAACTTGCCGGGCGTATCCAGCGCAAACACGCAGGCGCCCATGTGCCAGGGGCCGTAAAAGCTGGACCAGGCGGCCTTGCCCCAGCCGAGGTCGGATAGGTTCCAGTGCAGGTCATCCGGCTTGGAGTCGAGCCACAGCTCGCCGGTGACCCGATGCGCGCATCCGTAGCTGGCTTGCGAATGCAGGACCATCTTCGGGTCGCCTGTCGTGGCACTCGTAAAGTAGAGGATGCCGGGATCGTCGCTGCGGGTGCGCTCAAAGGCGAAACTGGCGCTGCTGTCGCGGAGCCCTCGGTCGAAGTCCACCCAGCCAGACGGAAGGGCGGCTTCGTGTACACGCCCATCCGGGTGGCCGACCAGCAGGCGCAGCCCGTCGAAGCCCTCAACCTTCCCGATGCCTTCGGCGCTCGTAATGACGGCGCTGACCTGGGCGCTCGTGAGCCGGTAGAAAACGTCCCGGTGCGTCAGCAGCAGCGTGGCGGGAACGGGAATGGCGCCGACGCGGATCAGGCCCAGCATGGCGATCCACCATTGCGGGACGCGCGGCAGCATGATGAGCACGCGGTCCCCGCGCCGCACGCCGCATTCGCGCAGGAAGCCGGCGGCCTGGCAGCTTAGGGCCGCCAGTTGCCTGAAGGTGAACCGCTGCTCTTTACCGGTAACCGCGTGCACCCACCAAAGGGCGGGGGCGTCCGGGCGCTGGTGGGCCCAGAGGTCCATGACGTCGGTGGCGAAGTTGAAGTAGGCGGGTGCTGGCCGCCGGCCCGGATTCGCACTGTGCATTACACTCCACAGGTACCAACCTGCGGGGAATAAGTAAAGTCAGGGAAGACCTTGACATTTCGTGCGCGCTGCCTCGGCTGGCCTCGGAATTTCCCTGCTGCATCTTCGTCGCGCCCCCATTACCATGGGCACCATGACATACCAGTGCCCAGCCGGCGCAGTTCGTAACCGAAGCGTAACCCAGCCGCCACGCGGATGACATAGAGCGCCGGCACGCTTCGTGACTATGCAGACTTTCTTTCGCAGCCTGGTTTTATGCGCCCTGCTCCGGCTCACGGCCTTGGGCGCCTGCCCTTCGCCCCACGCCGAGCACGTGTTCATCATCAGCATTGACGGCGGCAAGCCGGCGGTCATTGCGCAGAGCCCCATGCCTGTGCTGCAGCGGCTCGTGCATGGGGGCGCCTACACCTGGTCGGCCAGCACGATCTACCCGAGCATCACTTTGCCTGCCCACACCTCGATGCTCACCGGCGTTGGCCCGGACAAGCACCATATCCTTTGGAATAGCTGGCGGCCAAGCAAGGGAGTGGTGAGCGTGACGACGGTCTTCGCCGAAGCCAAGAAGGCGGCGCTGACCACGGCGATGTTCGTGGGCAAGGAGAAGTTCCGCCACCTGGCCCAGCCCGGCACCGTGGACAAATTCGAGTTCGGCCCCGAAGGCGCGCGAAAGAGTCAGACGGTCGGCGCCCGGATCGTGGCGGAGGGCGCGGCGCATTACATCCTGGAGCACAAGCCGAACCTGTGCTTCATCCACTTCGCCGATCCGGACACGATTGGGCACAAGTACGGCTGGGGCTCGGCGCAGCAGATCAAAGCGTTGGGCGACGTGGATGGAGCGCTGGGGGACGTCATCGGAGCCATTTCGGCCGCCGGGCTCAGCGAAGAAAGCGTGGTTATCATTACCGCCGATCACGGCGGGCATGGCAGGACACACGGGACCAAGCGGCCCGAGGACATGCTGATACCATGGATCGCCTGGGGCAAAGATGTTCAGCACGATTTGACCCTGACCCAGCCCATCACCACCTGCGACACTGCCGCGACGGCGTTGTGGGCGCTGGGCTTGCCCGTCCCGGACACATTTGAGGGCAAGCCGGTTACCAGCGCCTTCACCGCACCCGCGGAGCAACTCGCCGCCCCCGTCGCCACTGACAAGCCGAGAGCTGGTGTGGGGCTCTAACCCCGGCTGGGGCGACGGACAACAGGCGCCGACACACCGCATAAAGCGCAGAAATCACTGACGCCCTTCGAAGACTCTTCGAAGACTCTTCGAAGGCTCTTCGAAGCCTCATCGAAGCCTCTCCGAGACACCACGCGGGCCTCGCCGGTGCACCGCGCGCCCATCGGGCCAGGCTTGCAGGATCGGAGAGTGGAATCCGAGTAACTATTCAGGTAACCTCAACGCTTTCGGCACATTTGGATGCCGTCAGCCACCGACAACAGCACCGCTTCCACGCGGCGGTCTTTGGCCAGCTTGCGGTTCAGGGCGTCAATGGCGCGCCCCGTCGCTTCCTTTACTCGTCCTGCGCCCAGGCGGCCACCCCAGAGCATGTTGTCGAACAGGATCAGGCCATTCCGCCGGACGCGCGGCAGCAGCAGCTCGTAATAGGCGTCGTACTCGGTCTTGGCGGCATCAATGAAGACCAGATCGAATCTCAGGCCCTTCTCCAATCCCTTCAGCACCTTAAGCGCCGGCCCAAGGCGTAGTTCGATACGGTCCTGCACGCCCGCCTTGGCCCAGTACTTACGGGCGATGGATGTCCACTCCTCGCTGGCGTCCACGCAGATCAAGTGGCCGTCGGCCCCCAGGCCGCGGGCGAGGCAGAGCGAGCTGTAGCCGGTGAAGGTGCCGACTTCGATGGCAGACTTGGCGCCGATGGCCGCGGTGAGCACGCTCAAGAAAGTGCCTTCCTCGTCGCTGATCTGGCATTTGCTCACCTCCTCGCCGAGGGCTGCAGTCTCGGCGCGGAGCCGGCGCAGGAGCCCGTCCTGCGCATCGCTGCGCAGCGAGGCCAGGTAGCTGTAGAGATCGTCATTCAGGGTTACGTATTTCGTGCCCATGAAGAGCGAACGTAGCAGAGAAGAAGGGCGTAGCAAGCGGCCGGAGCGATAGGGACGGTCGGCGGGCCATCGTCGCCCAGCAGCCAAAGCGAAGCGCATCTCTTGTTTTGGCAGGGACTCCTCGCCGAGGCGTCCGCGTGCCCCCGGAACGGACGCCTCGGCGAGGCGTCCCTACCAAAACAGAACCCGGGATCAAATGCACCCACGCTGTGCGCCTGACCCAGTTTCTACTTGTGGGCGCAAAAGTGTACGAGTAGTAAATGGCAATATGTCAAACGCACACGTTCCTTCCCGTCCCGGCATCACCCGCCGCCAATTTCTCTACTACTCAGCGCTCGCCGCCAGTGCCACCGCGCTGACCGGCTGCGCCAACATCCAGGGGCGCCGCGTTTCGCCCAATGAGAAGCTCAATATCGGCGCCGTGGGCATCGGGGGCAAAGGAGCGAGCGATGTGAATTGCTGCGCGGGCGAAAACATTGTCGCGCTGTGCGACGTGGACGAGAAATCGGCGGCCGCCACGCGCGAGAAGCACCCCAACGCCACATTCTACCGCGACTGGCGCAAGATGCTCGAGAAGGAGAAGTCGCTGGATGCCGTCATCGTCTCCACTCCCGACCACAACCATGCCGTGATCGCTGCCTCGGCCATTCGCCTAGGCAAGCATGTGTACTGCCAGAAGCCTCTGACGCAGACCATCTACGAGGCGCGCCTGCTGCGAAAGCTCGCGAAGGACCACAAGGTCTCCACCCAGATGGGGAACCAGGGCAGCGCCGAGGACGGCCTGCGCCGCTCAGTCGAGGTCATCCAGGCCGGTCTCATCGGCCAGGTGCGCCAGGTCTATGTCTGGACGAACCGCCCCATCTGGCCGCAGGGCATGGATAAGCCCGAAGGCTCGGATCCCATCCCCGAGACCCTGGATTGGGACGGCTGGATCGGCCCTGCGGCGATGCGCCCTTACAAAGGCAAGTGGTCCGACGCGGCCGCCGGAGGCAAACGTCGCGGGAGCGGCCAGGTTTACGAGCCCTTCAACTGGCGCGGATGGCAGGAATTCGGCACCGGCGCGCTGGGCGACATGGCCTGCCACACGGCGAATATGCCTTTCCGGGCACTGAAACTCGGCTACCCGACGCAGATCGAGGCCACCTCCTCGCCCATGAACACGCAGAGCTATCCGCTCAAGTCCACCATACGGTTCGAGTTCCCTGCTCGCGAAGACCTCGCCCCCGTTCAGTTCTGGTGGTATGACGGCGGCAACCCCAAGCCCGATCATCCCTTCGAGCACGACGGCAGCAATAAGCCCCCCAAAGATATCCTGGCTGACGTGCAGGACATGATGGACAGAATCCCCGGCAGCGGCTGCCTGCTCATTGGCGACAAAGGCAACCTGTTCTCGCCGGACGACTACGGCGCGCAGTTCTTCCTCAAGCTGAAGGGCGAGAAGGAGATGACGGACGGCAAGACGCATGAGGCCGTCAAAGCCATCCCCCGGACCATCCCGCGCAACACATTCGAGGGCGGCACGGATGAACGCCAACACCTGGAATGGATCGCCGCGTGCAAAGGCGGCCCGCGTGCCTACTCTGACTTCGACATCGCGGCCTACCTGACGGAAATCATCCTCTTGGGCTGCGTCGCCCTGCGCGCGGGCAAGCCCATCGAGTGGGACGGGCCGAGAATGCTCGCCAAAAACGTGCCCGAGGCCGCACAGTGGATTCGCCGGCATAACCGGCCCGGCTGGAACATCTGACGACAGTAGCTGTTCAAGTAGCGTAAGCCTCCGGCTTGCGATAGTCCCAACAATCCTCTGGGTTGTTCGGGGGGCGGCAACCCAGAGGGTTGCCGGGACGGGCGCAAGTCAGAGGCTTACGCTACTAACCCAAGGCTTCCTTCACCGCTGGCGGAAAGATTACGCCCACGTCCCCTTCCAGTCGCAGGGTAACCTCCGGCCGGTCATCCTGCTCGGTCGGCCCGCGATTGATAACGACAAAGGGCACCCCTCGGCTCGCCGCCAGCAATGGAATGTGCGCGGCCGGATAAACCGACAGCGTGGAGCCAAGAGCGACGACCAGGTCCGCCTGCTTGGCGGCGGCCTCGGCGCGCTCCAGGTCTTCATTGCGCAGGTTCTGGCCGAAGCTGATGGTGGCCGGCTTAAGGAACCCGCCGCACTCGCATAGCGGCGGGCGACGCGTCTTGCGGAACGCCTCGAAGTGCGGCGCGGGGTCCGAGCGCCGGCCGCAGGACTGGCATTCGACGAGCGTGTTTGTGCCGTGCAACTCCACCAGCAGCTCGGGGGACGTGCCCGCGCGCGAATGGAGGCCGTCAATGTTCTGCGTCACCACGGCCCGCACTTTGCCGGCGCGCTCCAGTTGCACAATGGCTGCGTGGGTCGCATTAGGCTTCGCGTCGCGATACCCGATCCACCCTTCCAGCTTGAAATCCCAATGCTCGATCCGCGCCGCCTCTGAGCGCATGAAGTCGTGGTAATAGACGGGCTGGCGGCGCTTCCAAACCCCATCCGGCCCGCGGAAATCGGGAATGCCACTGCCGGTCGAAATGCCCGCTCCCGTGAAGATCAGCATGTGCCGGGATGCCCGCAGCAATTCAACCAACTGCTTGTCCGGCATGGAGTGACTCTGGGCGCCCACAGCTAGATGGCAAGCGGAATGGCCTCGTCCACGAGCATGACGGGGATGTTCCGCCTCACCGGATACAGAAACCTGCCGTCTGCCCGGACCAGGCCCTCATCCAGCTTCTCAGTGACGGCCTGTCCGGCGCGGTTCTTCAGCGTGCCGGCGGCGATGCGCGCGTTGAGGGCCTCGACTACGGTTGCTTCCGCCGGGCGCAGCTCCTGGTGGGTCTCCGGGCAGCACAGGATCCGCAGCAAGTCGGGCGCAATCATTTCAGCAGCGACGGCGGCAGCGCGCGAATGGCCGCGTCATAGACCTGTTTGATGGGCACTTTCGCCTGCTCTGCCAGCTTCCGGCACGATTCAAACTCCGGCGCGGCCTGGATGACCCGGCCATCGAGCCTGCCGATCTTCACCGTGACCGGCCCATGCGGGGTCTGGACCGTCACGAACTCGCGCCGCAGCTTTCGGCGCTCCGCGGTATAGCGGCGGACGCCGAACGTGCTCGTCTCGCGCAGGAGCATCTCGGTAAACCGGTCGGCCTCGGCTGCCGCGCAGAGCAGGCTGAGCAATACGCCGGGGCGGTTCTTCTTCATTTGAATAGCCGTGTGGAACACGTCCAGCGCGCCCGCTGCCAACGCCTGCTCCATAAACAGGCCGAGAACTTCGGCGCTGATGTCATCCAGGTTGGCCTCCAGCACGGCGATAGTGTCGGTTTCCCAATCATGCGCGCCGGCGCCCGCGCTCGTGCCCGCGGCTTCAGTGCGCCCGTCCCAAAGAACGGCGCGCAGGACATTGGGGCGCGTCTTGTTGTCACGCGTGCCGAGACCGAAGCCGATCTTCTCCGCCACGAGCCCCTTCATCGGCCCAAAGGATTCCGCCAACTCCGCCAGCAACGCAGCGCCCGTTGGAGTGACCAACTCATGGGGTTCTTCGCACTGAGAGAGCGCGACGCCGCGCGCGCCGAGAATGGCGAGCGTCGCCGGAGCGGGGATCGGGAAGCGCCCGTGCGCGCAGTTTACCCAGCCGGTGCCTTCGGTTACGCCGCTGGCCAGCACCCGGGGCTTGCCCAGCAACTCCAAGCCAATGCACCCGCCCACGATATCCACAATCGAATCCACCGCGCCGACTTCGTGGAAATGCACCTGCTCGGGCGGCACGCCGTGAATCCGGCCCTCGGCGTCTGCGATGCGCTGGAACACCCCTATCGCCTTCTCCTTCACCCAGCCCGAAAGCCCGCTAGCCGTGATCATCTCTCGGATGTCCTTGAAAGTGCGCGCCCCCTCGTGCGTGTGATCCGGCGCTTGCCGGTGGTGATGCCCATGAGCGTGCTCATGCTCCTCTGCCCCCTCGCCATGTTCGTGGTGATGGTGACCGTCCTCGACGTGCACATCCACCTTCACGCCCGCAATGCCGGACTTCTGCCCGCGCGTCGCATGCAGATGATACCCGTGGAGCGGCAACTTCTCCAACTCATGCTCCAGTTGATGCGCATCCACCCCGAGGTCGACCAGCGCCCCGAGGAACATGTCGCCGCTGATGCCGCTAAGCAGGTCGAGGTATAGCGTCTTCATGCGCTCTGGCTGCGAGGGCGTTAATCTGGCTGGCGGCGTAGCCGGCCCCGAAACCGTTGTCAATATTCACTACCGTAAGCCCGCTGGCGCAGCTATTGAGCATGCCCAGCAGCGCGGCCAGCCCGAAGAAGTTCGCGCCGTAGCCCACGCTCGTCGGCACGGCAATCACCGGCCGCGAGACGAGCCCCGCCACGACACTCGGCAGGGCGCCCTCCATGCCGGCCACGACAATCGTCACATTGGCCCGCTGGATCGTGTCCAGCCTCCCGAACAGCCGGTGCACGCCGGCCACCCCGACATCAGTAACACGCTCGACGCAGTTGCCCATGATTTCAGCCGTGATAGCCGCCTCCTCGGCCACCGGCAGATCGCTGGTCCCGGCGCAAACGACGGCGATAGTCCCCGGCAGCCGGGGCAGCGGCTTCTTTTCGATAGTCACGCAGCGGGCCAGTGCGTGATGCACGGCCTGCTTGAACCGCCGCCGCAGTATGGCCGCGTGCTCCGGACCGACGCGGGTGACCAGGACGCGCTCCTCGCGTTCGTAGAGCTTGGCGGCAATCTGGACGACCTGCGCCGGGGTCTTGCCCGCGCCAAAGATGATCTCGGGGAAGCCCTTGCGCAGTGCGCGGTGGGTGTCCACCGTGGCAAAGCCCAGGTCGGCTACAGGCGCGGCCTGGAACTTCCGCAACACGGCATCGCGGCTCACCCCGCCCGCCCGAAACTGCTCAAGCAATTTAATCGCCTCGGTCGTGGTCACGGGCGGACAATGCCACGAGACCGCAGGCAGGTCACGATAATAT
>DATKNZ010000490.1:0-3927 GCA_035541055.1 Candidatus Acidiferrum sp.
AACTACCTAAAGAACAAGAGCAAGCTGGCGACGCAGGTCGGCACGCAGCGGCACGCCTACGACAATTTCAACCGGGTGCGGGAATTGGTGCGCGACGGCGCCATCGGCGCGCTCACCGACGTGTGCGCCTGGGGAGACCGCAAATACCCGAAACCCGGCTACCTGCCCGCCGCGGGGGACCCGCCGGCAGATTTTCACTGGGACCTGTGGCTCGGGCCGTCGCCCGACCACCCCTGGAATCCGGGTTACTTTGCGGGCAGCTCCGGCATGAATTGCCTTTCCTGGAATATGTATTGGGACTTCGGCACCGGCCAGGTGGGAGACATGGGCAGCCACACGATGGACCTGGCCTGGAACGCGCTGGATGCCGAACTGCCCACGTCTGCCGAAGGCAAGGGCGACCCCTTCAATCCCGAGGTGACCCCGGTGATGCTCGAAACGCATTTCGACCTGCCGGCCAATGATTGGCGCTCGGCCATCCGGTGCTCGTGGTACCAGGGCGGCGCCATGCCCGAGAACCCGTCCCGGTATATTGACCTTAAGCACATTGATCACGGGGCCATGTTCGAAGGCAGCAAGGGCGTGATCGTGGCCGATTTCACAACGCGGGTGATTATCCCGCGCGGCAACCAGCCGGACATGACCTATTATCACCCCCGGGCCAAAGCCGATCTCCTGCCGCCGCTGGGCGATTTCCAGAAGCAATGGCGGGACGCCTGCAAGGGGAGCCTCAAGACGTCCTGCGATTTCGATTACGGCAGCAAGCTCGTCGAGATGATGCTGCTCGGGCTGGTGGCTTACCGTGTCGGCAAAAAGTTGAAGTATGACGGGGCTGACGGCCAGACGGACGACCCGCAGGCCAACGAGCTGCTTAAGCGCACCTACCGGCCCGGGTGGACGCTGAATGGCTAAGAAAATACGCTGTTGACGGGAGCGGCCGGCCCGATATGTTATCCGCTCCTTTGATTTGAATCTGAGATGAAGACGTATTTGCCGAAAGTGGATATGGATAAGCGCAAGTGGCACGTGATTGACGCCAACGGCGCCGTCCTGGGCCGCCTCGCGGCGCAGGTCGCCAACGTCCTGCGCGGTAAGGACAAGCCCGTCTATACGCCGCACCTCGATGCTGGGGATTTCGTGGTGGTTATCAATGCCGAGAAGGTGCGCGTGACCGGCAAGAAGGAGACGAACAAGAAGTTCATGACCTACTCCGGCTGGAAAGGCGGCGAGCGGTACCGGTCGGTCGAGCAGATTCGCGCTGCGCACCCCGAGAAGCTCATCACACACGCCGTGCGCGGCATGGTGCCCAAGAACCGCCTGGGCCGGGTTTTGATGACCAAGCTCAAAGTGTACAAGGGCGACAAGCATCCTCACGCCGCCCAGCAGCCGCAGCCGCTGACCCCGGCCAAGTAAGCACCTGACCAACGATCACCCACAACCAAACCGCTTTTAGCATGTCCGACATCAAGCTTCCTGAAACCAAGACTACCTCGAACCGCGGCACGGGCCGGCGCAAGACGTCGGTGGCGCGCGTGCGCCTCTCTGCCGGGACGGGCAAGATCATCATTAACGGCCGCCCCTTCGAGAACTACTTCCCCATGGAAGCGCTGCGCATGTCGGCCCTCCAGCCCCTGACCGTAACCGGCAGCGCGGGCAAGTTCGATGCGCAGATCACCGTCACGGGCGGCGGGCCCACTGGACAGGCTGGCGCCGTCCGGCACGGGCTGGCCCGCGCGCTGTTGACGGTGGACGTCAACTTCCGCCCTGTGCTCAAGTCCGAGGGCCTGCTCACGCGCGACTCTCGACAGAAGGAGCGCAAGAAGTACGGCCAGCCGGGCGCGCGCAAACGGTTCCAATACAGCAAGCGCTAATCGCACTGGAACTTTTACCGCCCCGCTGGTTCAATCCGGCGGGGTTTTTTTATGGGCGAGGCAGGGACGCCTTTTAACTGCTAAATATGAAACGAGTCGCCATTGTAGGTGCGTCGGGTTATTCCGGCGAAGAACTGGTGCGGTTGCTCTTGTCGCATCCGCACGCGGAGCTTAGCGCCGTGACATCGCGCCAGTACGCCGGGCAAACGCTGGCCCAGGTGTTCCCGAAGTTCGCGAAGCATCCGCGCGCCATGGAACTGCGGTTCAGCGAGCCCAAGGCGGAGCTGCTGGCCACGCAGGCGCAGGTGGTGTTCCTGGCCCTGCCGCACGGGGTCGCCGCGGAATTCGCCGTGCCCCTGCTCGAGCAGGGCTGCCAGGTCATTGACCTGAGCGCAGACTTCCGGGTGAAGAGCGCGGCGGTCTATAAGGACTTCTATGCGCACGAGCACCCGGCCCCGGAGCTGCTGGCGCAGGCCGTCTATGGGCTGCCGGAGAGATACCGGGACGAGATCAAGAAGGCGTCGCTCATCGCTTCGCCGGGCTGCTACCCCACCAGCATATTGCTGCCGGCGATCCCGCTGCTCAGGGCGCGACTGATCGAGCCCGGCAGCATCATTGCCGATTCGCTCAGTGGCGTCAGCGGCGCGGGCCGGAAGGCCGAGTTGGATTACCTGTTCGTGGAGTGCAACGAGAGCGTGCGCCCGTATGGGCTGCCGAAGCACCGGCACCTGTCCGAGATCGAGCAGGAGCTATCCCTGGCAGCGGGGGTGAAGCTGGTGATCCAGTTCACGCCGCACTTGATCCCGGTGAACCGGGGCATCCTGACCACGCTCTACCTTACGCCGACCAAGGGTTTGATGCCGGGCGCAGCATCTGGCGAGATGCAGCAGCAGATCGCATCCTGCTACCGCACAGCCTACGGGGCTGAGCCGTTCGTGCGACTGCTGGAAGGCAAGGCCCTGCCGGATACCAAGAACGTGGTGGGCACGAATGTGATCGAGATCGCCTGGCGCCTGGACTCGCGCACCGGGCGGCTGATCGTGATGAGCGCCGAGGACAACCTCGTCAAAGGCGCCAGCGGCCAGGCCGTGCAGAGCATGAACATCCTTTGCGGCTTTCCGGAAACGGCGGGGTTGATGTGACGCCGGCCGTTCATCCGCTCCGGCGCGTCTGCGTCTTCTGCGGTTCCAATCGGGGCGGCAATCCGGCCTACGCCGCGGCCGCCGAAGCGCTCGGTCGCGACCTGGTCCGGCGCGGCATCGGCCTGGTCTATGGCGGCGGCAACGTCGGGCTCATGGGTGTGCTTGCCGGCTCCGTGCTGCAAGCCGGCGGCCACGTCATCGGCGTCATTCCCGAGGCGCTCATGGCGCGGGAACTCGGCCATCGCGGAATCCAGGATTTGCGCGTGGTCGGAACGATGCACGAGCGCAAGGCGCTCATGGCGGAGTTGGCGGACGGCTTCATCGCCCTGCCGGGCGGCATCGGAACGTTCGAGGAATTTTTCGAAATCCTCACCTGGGCGCAACTCGGGCTGCATTCGAAACCGTGCGCCTTGTTGAATGTCGCCGGTTTTTTCGACCCGTTGCTCCGGTTGTTCGAGCACGCCATCCAGGAACAATTCGTCCCGGATAAACACCGGTCGCTCGCCGTTGTGCGCGCCGAAATCCGGCCGTTGCTGGACGCCATGACACAACAACACCTTCCGCGCGAACCGAAATGGATCGAGCCCGAAAACGTATGAGCGCCATCGTGAGCGCCGCCGCCAGACACGTCCGGTGGAACGCCGCCGATTACGCGGCAAACTCGGCCTCTCAACACGCCTGGGCCCGCGAGCTCATCGGCAGGCTGCGGCTCGCCGGGAACGAACACATCCTCGACGTCGGCTGCGGCGACGGCAAGGTCAGCGCCGAACTCGCCCGCGCGGTGCCGCGCGGCTCGATCACCGGCATCGACGCGTCCGCGGACATGATCCGGTTCGCGCGCCAGACGTTTCCGCCGTCTGAAATCTCAAACCTCAAATTTGAAATTCAGGACGCGCGGGAGATTCGGCTCGACC
>DATKNZ010000491.1:0-5355 GCA_035541055.1 Candidatus Acidiferrum sp.
ATAGGCTGTCGCCCCATCCTGCAAGGCCAGCACCGCGCTGATCACCTGTCCGTTGGTCCCGTTGGCCGTGAAGCTGTAGCTCCGCCCCACCGGCGGCTGGCTCGGCGCCAGGACCCCGTAGGTCTGTGGCGTGTTCGGCCCAACGGGCACTACCCCGTTGGTTGCCAGCAACGTCCCGACCAGGTTCACCGTCGCCACGTTGCTCGAATTGCGCAGGCGTAAGATCACCGTCACTGTCTCCCCCACGTCTATCGCTCCGTTGGGCGGCGCGAAACTCTCCGCCGTCAACGTCGCGCCCGCCGCCGCTACGCTTACCCCGGGCGGCGATACCACCGTGCTCACGCTTGAAACGTTGTTCGCCGTGTTCGGGTCTGCCTCCACGCCGGACACCGTTGCGGAACTGCCCAGCGTACCGGCGCCCGTCGTCGCCACCACTACGGTCAGCGTCGCCTTGCTCCCCACGCCCATGCCTCCCAGTGACCAGGTCACCACGCCGCCCGACACGCTCACTACCCCTTGCGCCGTGTTCGTCGTCAGCACGTTCACCCCCGGCGGCAAGGTTTGGTTCACATTCACCCCGCTGGCCGCGCTCGGCCCGAGGTTCGTCACCGCGATCACATACGTCAGGTTGCTCAGCACAATCGCGGGGTTCGGATATTCGCTCAGCCCTATGGCCAGGTCGGCTGCCGGGCCCACGGTCGTGCTCACCGTCACCATGTTGTTCCCGGGCACCGGGTCCAACTGGTTCCCCCACACGGTCGTGCTGGCGCTCACTTGCCCAGCCCCGCCCGGCACTACGACCACCGTGCCCTTCGCCCACGCACCCACTCCCAGCGAGCCCACCGTCCAGATCAAGCCCCCGGTCGTGATGGAACCCTGGCTTACCGAGGCCGACAGCACCCCCGCCCCCGCCGGCCACACGTTGCTCACGGTCACCCCGCTGGCCGCCGTCGGGCCGTTGTTCGTGACCCACACCGTGTAAGTGATGTTGCTGCCCAAATACGCCGGGTTGGGCAACGCGATCAGCCCTACCGCCAAATCCGACGACAACGGATTGATATGGGAGACGAATGTCGCGGAGTTGTTCGACGGGTTCGGATCAGGCTGATCCGAACTGACGCTGGCGCTCGAGGAGAGGGTCCCGGTGACCGCCGGCGTCACCTGGACCGTAATCGTGGCCCGGCTGCCGGGGCCCATCGTGCCCAGGGTGCCGGTCACGATGCCGCCGGATTGCGAACAGCTTCCTTGGGATGAGACGGCGCTGTTGAAGATCACGCCCTCGGGCAGCAACTGGATGACTTGCACGTTTTTGGCGGTGCTGGGGCCGTTATTGGTCACGGAGATGCTATAGGTTAGCGCATTGCCCACGAGGTCGGGCTCGGGCGCCGCCGTCATACCGAGCGCCAGGTCGGCGCCGGGGCACTCGCCGCCGCCGTCCACGCACATAGCCGGCGTCAGGAATAGCGACCAGCACTGCAGCGTGCCCACGTCGAGCGCCTGTTGGTCCACGACCCTGAGACGCCAGGCGCCGTTGACATTCGTGCCCGCCTTGCCCACGAAGACGGACAAGGGCGTTTGCGGCTGGAAGGTGCCGACGAAGGGCGCTATTCCCGAGCTGATCGAAGTAGCTGCGGCATCGTCAAAAGTGGTGCGGAGCAAATCGTTCCCGCACGAGGCGCCGTAGTTCTGCCCGGCGCCTCCATCGCCGTCGGCCAGCGTGTTGGTCGTCCCATCGGGGGAAATGAGCTGCAGCAGGAGGTCGGAATCGAATGTGTGAGTTATGTACAAGGAAACCGTCACCTTGCTCAAGCCGTTGTTGATGTTGGAAACTACAACGGTTGAGTTGGTCTCGCCCAGGTCGGGTATGAACGCGGGCGTGGAGTTGTCAAACCGAAGCGCGTTCGTTCCCGGCAGGCCGGACGGGATGCTGAACAGGTTGGTCGTGCTGCTCTGGTCGCACTTGGCCTGGACCATCAGGTTAATTGGCGTGCCGCAAACGAAGGAAGGCGTCGAGCTTATCTGGAAGGGCGTGAGGTTTGTCCCAAATCCGCCGGCAGGCAAATCGGCATAAGCCGACGTGGGCTGCGAAATAAATACCCCCGGCGTGAGGCTGGACAGGGTGGCCCGGACCGAGGTGGCCGTGCCGCCGCCGAAATTCGCGAGGGTCACATTGAAGCTGTTGCACTCATTGACGTCCACGACGCCGTTGCCGTTGCCGCCGAACACCATGCTCCCCACCACGGTCAGGAAAGCCGTAGGCAGGGGAGGCGCCAGCACATTGATCAGGTTCGTGCCGGCGGGAGTGCCCCAGCCGGTGCAAAGGTCATAGCCCGGCACCGCATAATACTGCGAAGGGCTGGCCGGGCTGGTGTTGTCGCCCAGGACAATGTCATGGAAGGTGGAATGATAGAGCGGACTTTTGCAGATGCTGTAGATAGTGGGGTTGATGAACCCGATCGGCTTCTGAGCCGACTGCGCGGCCTGCTGGTTGACGAGCGCCATGAACCCGGCCCACAAAGGCGCGGCACAGCTCGTGCCCCCGGTTCCCGGCTGCGGATGGCCGTTGTCGGCAATGATGTAGATGTTGTCCGCCGTGAACGCCACATCGGGCATGTTGCGCATGGTGGTGGACCCGCCGTTGGTGCTCATGTCAACGCCCTGTTGCCAGACGGGGATCGCAAAATTCGTGCTCACGCCGCCGCAGGTGCCCACTCCGTGACCCCAGTTCCAGACCTTCTCGGAAACCCACGAGCCCAGCGGGCCGGTCGTGCTCAGGGTCGTGCCGCCAACCTGAGTGATGTTCGGGCTGTCCCCGGGAAACGGAATGTCGCCGTTCACAAAGGCGTCGGAATCGCCCACAGCATCGAAGAAGGATTGGCCCTGGGCGGCCATTTGCAGGAAGATCTGCTCGGCCGAGGGATTCGGAGGGCCGCCGCCCCAGGAGCAACTAAGTTGCTTGGAAAGGTTGTCATTGGCCATACGGCTCAGGATGTCCACCCACAGACCGATATTGTTGGGGGCGCTGTAAACGATCACGCTCGACAGGCCGGGCGCCATGGCAATCGCCATATCAATGTCCAACGAGACCTCGCCGTTGCCCGGTCCGGGCGGGCCGGTGTAGCCGTCCACCGATACGTTGACCAGCGGCACGCTGGGCAACCCCGCCTGCGCCAGGTACTGCGCCACGTCGTTCGGGTAGTAGCCGTCGAACTCGAGTAGCCCGACTGACTGGCCGGTTCCGGTGAGCAGCGTTCCGGGGACGTAGGCATCACGGAAATCGTAGCCCATGTAGTTCCCGCCCGGGCCGGATCCGTTTTGGGGCGCTATGCCGTTCGCGGCGTCGCTCGCAGCTTTGCGCAGCTTGGGGAACGGGAGCGTGTAATTGTCCAAACCGCTGATATGCAGCACGCGCGTAGTGAGGTCCAGCGATGGCTCGGTGCTCGGGGCGTAGAAGGTGCGGGCTTCCTTGGGATGCTGGTAGGTCTGCATTCTCACGTGCAGCGCCCGCTCGATGTCGGCCACCGACCCGCTGACGTCCAGCACGAGCCGGTTCGGATGCCGGCCCGAGACGCTCAGCCCGTTGGCCATGGCCCATTGGGCCACCGCATCGTAGTCCTCCTGGCGGGCGCCAAACCGCGCCGCGAACTCCTCGGGCGTCAGGTAGTGGTGGAACAAGGGGCTGGAGGGATCATATATCTGGCGCAGCAGGTTCGTCAGCCCTTCCGGGTCGGAGACCGGAAGCCCTATCGCCAGGTGCAACTGTTGCGACGCCGCAAGCTCGCCTGTTGGGGCCAGGTTCCTGATGGCGGCAGGAATATGCCCGCGCAGCTTCTGCGGATCGGCGCCGGCAGCCTCGACGGGGAAAGCAGCCGAAAATCCCAACGCCGCGCAGGCGAGCAGCAACGCGGCCGCCTGGCAGTTCCGCAACATACGTTCCAAGGTATCATTCATAGTCAATCGGTCTGGTGACTCGGCTCGTTAAGCCGGCGACTTGTGCATCGGGCGCTCCGGGCAGCTAAAATTGAACCGCTCGTGCCAAAGACCTCTGGAAGTTGCAGGCGTTCGGATTTTCGCGGGCTGGTGAGGGCACCGTTTTCAGTACAGCAGTCAAGGACTATAGATCGTAGCCCAAGCCGACGATGGATGCAAATGCATCGTGCGCGCAGGCGTTTCCCCCATGACTCCCCGGTGATTGGCCGGTGTGTCTCCCATGTGGTCCGGGCCCCATGGGAGACACATGGGAGATACACCCGCCAATCACCGGGGAAACAGCCGTGGACAGGGCTTGGGACACCGTGGGGCGGAGCCTTCCCGAGGCAGAAACCGAATGGGAAGGCTGCGGATGTAATGCAACCTGCTGAGGAGCAGTCACTTACGATATCGGCCAGGACCGGACGAGATGGCAGGGTAGGGATGCCTCGCCGGGGCGCCCGCCGCCGCCAGAACACGGACGCCCCGTCAAGGCGTCCCTCCCAGAGCGGAAGCTCCGGGCTAATTCCCGAGCCGGGTTACCAGCGCTATTCGATCCGCGCGGTTCGGTAATAGCGCCGCGTCGTAGCCGATGAAGTGGTATCCGTGTATTTGAAGAACCCGTTGGTGGACGTCGAATTGGTGCAAAGCGACGTCCAGGAGGTCAGGTTCGTGGAGACCAGGACAGCATAGGCACAGCACGGCTGCGCGGCCACGGTAAGGTGAAACTGCCCGTTAACCATCGCGCCACTCAGGACTGCAGGTGCGGCGATCGATACCACCGAGGTTGCCTGCGCGGTGTTGTTCGCGGGGTTCAGGTCGGCTTCATTGCCGACTGCGAAGACGGTCGTCGTGATCTCCCCCGACTGCGTGGGCGCTATCGCCACACTCGCGCTCCCTACCGCTCCGGCCGCCAGGCTCCCAATGCCTGCCACTACCACCTGCCCGCTGGACAGGCTGTTGGTCACCACCACACCAGTCGCCGTTCCCGGCCCAAGATTCGTCACCCACACCGTATTCTTTATCACCCCGCCCAAATACAACGTCCCCGGCCCGCTGCTCAGCCCCACCGCCAGGTCCGCCATCCCCCTCAACGCCGCTCCCGTCGTCAAATTCAAACTCCACCCCCCGGCGATGAAGCCGGAGTCGCCGACTGTGTCGTCGTACACAAACAACGACCATGTCCCATTGGGATTGTATCCCGCCACCCCGGCCAGCATCGTCCCGTAGGCCGGCCCCGGCGCAGGCGGCGGCAGCACCACCGGCCCCGGATACACGCTCGGACGATATGTCCCGCTCACGTCCGGATTGCTGCTCGGCAGCAAACCCGCCCCCGCATCATCAAACGTCAGCACCAGGTTGCTCACCGAATGCCCTCCGCCCGTG
>DATKNZ010000492.1:0-3276 GCA_035541055.1 Candidatus Acidiferrum sp.
CCGCCTACGCCGGTATTCGCTCCGACTTGCGATACACCATGCCCTGGAAGAGCGCGATCAGCTCCTGCTCATCATCTCTCACTTCGACCGTGTAGCTGCCCAGCTTGTGGTTCTTGGAAATCTCCCTCGCCTCGGCCCAGAGCGTGCCGGTGCGCGCTGCCTTCATGAAGGTGATGCTCACGTTCACGGCTACCGCCACGTTGCCGTGCGAGTTGGAAGCCGCGGCAAAGGCGAAATCCGCCAGGGTGAAGATAGCCCCGCCCTGCACCGTGCCGTAGCCGTTGAGCTGGTCCTGATTCAGCTTCATGCTGGCGCGCGCCCGCCCGGGCGCAATCTCCAGCAGCTCGATGTGCGCGCGCTCGGCGAAATGGTCGTTTTTGAAATAGCGCCGCAAGCTCGCCAGCGTCTCCGCCGGCAGCGCGCTCGGCGCCTCGCTCTTTGTGCTCATACGTTCTTTATTCCCGTTCTGAATCCTGCCCGGCGGCCACCGGCTGCGGCAGCGGCAGGCGGTCGTTGGAGCGGTTAGCATCCAGAAGACCCTTAACGCAAAGGCGCAAAGGAGCGAAGGCGCAAAGGATTTGAGTATCTTTGTTCAAGGCGCTAGTTGCTTCTGTTTGATTAGCGCTTCCGGCTCTCTCCCTCACAATGGTCACTTTGCGTCTTTGCCTCTTTGCGCCTTTGCGTTGAATTCCGACTGCCTCATAAGGGCGCTTAGCTCGCCCCAGCCTTCTGCCCCTTGCGTCCGATCAGGAACGCGGCGCGGTTGCCCTCGAAGAAGTTCTCGGCGAAGCCCTCGCGCAGGGACGCCAGCCATTGGTCCTCGGGCATGGGCAGGTGCGCGCTCAGAGCGCCGAGCAGCGCCACGTTCAGCGTCTTGCGATTCGGCAACTGGCTCAGGCTCACCGCGTCGGGCGTGATCAACGTCCCGCCCGCGCGCAGCAGGTAACGATGCGGCTCCACTTGCGTGGGCTCCAGCACCAGGAGGAAATCGGCTTCCCCGCTCGGCACCATGGGGCTGAAGACCTGGTCACCGAACCGCACATCGCCGGTCACCGAGCCGCCGCGCTGGCTCATGCCTTTGATTTCGCTCTTCTTCACATCGTATCCGGCGCGCAAGGCCACGTCGGCCAGGATGTCCGTGCCTCGAAGCACTCCCTGGCCGCCCAGGCCGGCGACAACGACATTGGTAACTTTGCTCATGGGGAAAGTAAGCTCGGGGGTTCAGACGACTTGTGCCGCCGCAGGCTCACCGGCCGGAGCCGAGGGGCATTCGCAACGCTGCGCCTCGTATTGCTTGAGTTGCTTGGCGATGAGGATGCAGGGCCGGCGCGCGATGATCACCGCCAGCTCATTGCTGTCCAGGCACTCCGAAAGCAGGCGGTCGAACTCGCCCGTCCCCGAATGCGGCTCGATCACATGCACCCGCCGGATGCCCAGGGACCGCGCCAAATCCTCCAGCACCACCTTGCCCGTGGGCTCGTGCTGCAGCGTCCGGCCCGTGCCGGGGTGCTCCTGGTGGCCGGTCATGGCCGTCGTAGAATTGTCGAGGATGATCAGCACGTGGCCATTGGGCGGGGGGTTATACACCATCTCGACCAGCCCGCTGATGCCGCTGTGCACGAAGGTGCTGTCGCCGATGACGCTCACGACGCGCCGGGCCTGCTCTGGCGGCAGCACGTGCCGCAGGCCTAGGCCCACGCCGAGGCTCGCCCCCATGCACACGCACGAGTCAATCGCCTCGAAGGGCTGCAGCACTCCCAGCGTGTAGCAGCCGATGTCCCCCGCCACGATGCAGTCCCGCTTGCGCAAGGCCTCGAACACGATGCGGTATTGGCAGGCGTCGCAGAGCTGCGGCGGCTTGCCGGGCGGCTTGGCCGGCTCGGGGCTGAGATCGTTCTTCAGGATGCGTCGCACGCGCGGCACATCCAGCTCGCCAAACCGGAACATCTCCGCCTTGCCCTTGACGGTGATCCCGTGCGCGCGAATGGCCTCGACGAGGTAGGGATCGCCTTCCTCGAGGACCAGGCAACGCTCGACCTCGTGCGCGAATTGCGCGATGCGTTTCATCGGCAACGGGTAGGTGAACCCGAGCTTAAGCACCCGCGCCTCGGGCGCGGCTTCCCGCACATGCATGAACGAGATTCCCGAGGTGATGATGCCCAGCGAGCGGTTCCCTTCTACTACCCGGTTCAAGGGGCAGGTCTCGTTCCACTCCTGCATCTCGGCCAACTTCTGGCGCAGGCGCCGGTGCGCCGGGCGCGCATACGCGGGTATCATCACCCGGGCGCGGATATCCCGCTCGAAGCTCGCCGCCTTCGAGGCCTCGGCTTTCGCCCGGGGGCGCACCACCGTGTAGCTGTGGCATACCCGGGTCGTCACCCGGAACAGGACCGGCGTCCGCCAGCGTTCCGAGATCTCCACCGCCGCGAACATGAAGTCATACGCCTCCTGCGAGTCCGACGGCTCGAGCATGGGAATGCCCGCCGCCACCGCGTAACGGCGGTTGTCCTGCTCATTTTGGCTGGATGCCATGCCCGGGTCATCGGCCGACACGATGATCAGTGCGCCGGTCACGCCCGTGTAGGCCGCTGTGAACAGCGGGTCGGACGCCACATTCAGGCCCACATGCTTCATGGTGCACAGGGCCCGTGCGCCGCCGAACGCCGCGCCGATGGTCACCTCTAGCGCCACCTTCTCGTTGGGCGACCACTGCGCGTGGCCGCCGTACTCGGAGAATGCCTCCAGGATTTCGGTGGACGGCGTGCCGGGATAGCCCGCGCCCAGTGCGATGCCCGCGTGGCGGGCCGCCAGCGCGATAGCCTCATCGCCGCTCAAGAGCTTTCGGTTCGAGTCAGTCATGCAGTCAAACCTGGCCAGCATATAGGCGTCCTCCACCTCTGGGGAATACAAAATGACTGCATGACGGTATTGCGGGCGCAACCTGGCGCCGCCAGCGACCCGGAGCGCGAACAGTCCTGTCCGCAGCGCCCTGCACACGCGCACCGCTTCTTAAGCATCTCCGGCTCGTATCCGGGCACTGCTGCGGATAAGACTGCCCGCGGTCCGTGGGGCCTGCTCTGCCGGCGTCTGGCCGGTGTGGCCCCAGTGACTGCCGCGTGTATCTCCCATGTGGTTCGACCCCACGGCTGTCCGGTTGTTGTGAGGGTCGGACGCAGTTTCATGCAGTAATGATGGGCCTGAACTGCCCCTTAGGGGGTGTGAGCGATTTGAACTGCGTCCGATCCCCAATCCGGGGTTGGCCTTTGTTATGCTGGC